>SHOI01000009.1:20538-37095 GCA_004294855.1 Sphaerochaeta sp.
AAAATACCTATCTGCCCTGTTCCAAGGCCAAGGTGATCGTGGTGCGGTCGGCCACTTCGGCAGGCCCGAAGTACTGAACCGCTCCGGGGTAGGTGTAGGCGGTCTTGCGGGCCCACTCGTCGCGCTTGGATGCGAAGTACTTGAAGGGTTCTCCATCCAGCTCGACCAGCGCCTTGCGGATGACCGGCTTGCTTTCACCGTGGCGAACCTCCATGTTCATCATCATCGTGATGGGGATGCCGCCGGCCTGCCACTCGGAAGCGGGCTTGGCGAGGTGTGTGACGCTGCTTAGGTATCCGGTGAGGTTCTGGGCGACGAGGACGAACGCGTTGTATCCGAGGCTGTAGCAGTAGTCCGCATCGAAGTTGGTCGGGAAGGCGCAGCGGCCCTCATAACCGAAGAAGTGGTGAAGCGTCTGGAACTTCGCTCCCTTGCCAAGCTTGTTCAACCGCTCTTCGACCATAGAAGAGAGAAGCTTCTCCGTCTCGATCTTCGAGACCTGGACGTTGCCGTGGGAATCGCGGTCGGCCAGCAGCTGGAGCCTGAAGGCTTCGGGGAAGGAAGAGAAGACGTGGGCGGAAGCCTTGGAGAGGAGATCCGTTACGAATCGGATCTTCTCATGGTCATCCTCGATCGCACCAAAGGCTTTCTCCTCCTTGGCGAGGAGGGTGTTGATCTCCTGGATCAGAACCTTGATCTCGGGAATGAACTCGACGACTCCCTCGGGAATCAGGCCGACTCCGAAGTGGTTGCCGTCATCCGCCCGGGCGGCGATGATCCGGACAAGCTCGTCGACGACATCATCGAGGCTTTGATTCTTCGCTCCGATCTCTTCACCGATCAGGCAGAAGTTCGGCTGTGTCTGAAGGGCGACCTCCAAGGAGATGTGGCTTGCGGAGCGGCCCATCAGGCGGATGAAGTGCCAGTATTTCTTCGCGGAGTTCGCATCGCGGGCGATATTGCCGACCAGCTCGGCGTAGGTCTTCGTCGCGGTATCGAACCCGAACGAGATCTCGATCGATTCGTTCTTCAAGTCACCGTCGATCGTCTTGGGACAGCCAAGCACTTGGATGCCGTGGTTCTTCTCCAGAAAGTACTCGGCCAATACCGCGGCGTTGGTGTTCGAGTCATCTCCGCCGATGATGATGAGCGCGCCGATCTCATGCTTCTTGCACACCTTGGCGCAGGTCTCGAACTGCTCGACCGTTTCCAGCTTGGTCCGGCCACTGCCGATGATGTCGAAACCACCGGTGTTTCTGAATTCCTTGAGGTATTCAGCGTCGATGATTCGATAATCATCCTTGAGGATTCCCGACGGACCGCCCTTGAAGCCGTAGAGCTTGTTTTCGGGGTTTGCCGCCTGCATCGCATCAAAGAGTCCGCTGATCACGTTGTGTCCGCCGGGAGCTTGTCCGCCGGAGAGGATCACTCCGACGTTGCGAACGGTTTTTGCTCCGTTGTTCTCGCCTTGCGCGTAGCTGACGATCGGCGCGCCGTAGGTATTGGGAAAGAGGGAGGCGATCGCCTCGCTGTCGGCAGCGCTGCTTGTCTTCTTGCCAAAAACGGGAACCAGCTTGCATGCGCCGCTTGTAAGGATCGTCGGCAATTTGGGCTTATAGCCGTAGCGGGCTTCCTGCAAAACTGAAATGTTCATAGATGGTACTCCTTGAAAAGAAATCTTTCACTTCATGAACATTAGAATAAAACACCGCTCCAGTTCAAGAGCGGTGTTCTTCGAAGTACCCTCCGGCGATATTTCGCATTGAGCGGTCGCCAATGATTCAAGCTATGAAGATGTCATGGATGATTGATTTCCGCATGGTTTCCAATGCAACGAAAGTGCGGTATTCTAGAGATATGATAGAGCTGTACATCGACGCCGATTCCTGTCCCAAGCCGCTGAGAGCGATCATCCTGAAGGCGGTCACCAATCGGAATCTCAAAGCGTTCTTCGTCGCCGACCGCCTTCTGAAAGATGTCCGGCAGGCATACGAAGAGCATACCGCGCTGCTGCGAAGCGCGGTTGAGCAACCGGAAGAGCGCCGGATGATCAAAAGCCCGATCACCATGATCGTCGTGGAAAGCGGAGCTGATCAGGCGGATCGATGGATCGTCGATCATGCTTCACCCGATTCGCTGGCGATCACCCGAGACATCATCTTGGCGGATATGCTCGTCAAAAAGGGGATCACCGTTCTGGATGACCGGGGGAACGTCTTTACGAATGAAAACATCGCCGAGCGATTATCGCTCAGAAATGCGATGACGACGCTTCGTGAATATGGAGTGTTTGCTGAGAAGCACAAGCCGATCGGTCCAAAAGAAATCAGGGAGTTTTCCGCTGCGTTTGACCGGGAGCTTGCCAAGGCGTTGAAGCAAAAGGGGTAAGCTTGCCCCTTAAGGGGTAATGAAACACTCCATCGGATTACTCTACCACAACACTCTGGAACGCGAGCTTTTGCTCAGTCGGACCAACAGGCTTCCCGAACTTGAATGTTCCCTCTGCCCGATCGACGACGATCGCTTTGCCAGCACCGACGACCTTTTGATCTGTCTGTGCCGGGACCTGCCCAACGCCCTTAGAATGAAGGATATCACCAAAGAACATCGGCTTCTCATCTTTGCTCCGCCGAACTTGGCTCAAGTCTTCACCTACCTCCACGATTGGCGGTGCGCTTCGGTGTCGTTGAACGCCAATCCCGCCAAGATTCGAGCTGCGATCGCCAATCTTCTGCAAGCTGTTGACGGAGTGATGGAGGTACAAGAGCCGGTTCATCTCACCAGAAGGGAACGTCAGGTCCTTTCCCTGATACTCAGCGGCCAAGCGACCGCCGAGATCGCCAAGACCCTCGGAATCGCCAACGCTACCGTCACCACGTACAAGAAAAGCCTCTACAGCAAGAGCGGGACGAACTCCTTGAGCCGGCTGTTGATCTGGGCGATGGTTCGCCGGATGTAAGGAGGATTTAGAACTCGGCGGATTTGGGTGAGCGCGGGTAGGGGATGACATCGCGGATGTTCCCCATTCCGGTGACGTATTGGACCGCCCGCTCGAAGCCCAGACCGAAGCCGGAGTGGGGGACTGAACCGAAGCGCCGAAGATCCAGATACCACCAATAGTCCTCGGGATTAAGCTTCAGAGCCCTCATCCGGCTTTCCAGGATCTCAAGGTTCGCTTCACGCTCGCTGCCGCCGATGATCTCGCCCAGGCGGGGAACGAGGACATCCATCCCCCGGACCGTCTTCTCATCATCGTTCAGCTTCATGTAGAACGCTTTGATCTCCTTCGGGTAGTCGGTGACGATCACCGGAGACTTGAAGACGACCTCGGTAAGGTATTTCTCATGCTCGCTTTGCAGATCCGTTCCCCAGGAGACGGGAAACTCGAAAGTGTCGTTTTTCTTTGCCAGCTCCTTGACCGCATCGGTGTAGGTCAGCCGGATGAACGGGGTTTCGATGATCTTCTGAAGGGTGGTACCCATCTCCGCTTCGTAATGCCGGCTGAAGAACTCCATATCTTCCTCGTTCTTCCTGAGCACTTCGCTGAAAAGGTATTTCACATACTCTTCGGCAAGCGCCATGTTTCCATGAATATCGCAGAAGGCCATCTCCGGCTCGATCATCCAGAACTCGGAGAGGTGGCGCTTCGTGTTGGAGTTCTCCGCCCGGAAGGTTGGGCCGAAGGTATAGATGTTCTTCAGCGCCAAGGCGTAGGTTTCCCCTTCAAGCTGACCGCTGACCGTCAGGAAGGTCTGCTTTCCGAAGAAGTCCTTGGTGTAATCGACCTGCCCGTCTTCGGTCTTCGGCACGTTCAGCAGGTCCAGCGTGGTGACACGGAACATCTCTCCGGCTCCTTCGGCGTCGCTGGAGGAGATGATCGGGGTGTTGACATATAAGAAGTTTTTATCCTGAAAGAATTTATGCGTCGCCCAGGCAAGGGTGTTCCGCACCCGGGCAACCGCTCCGAACGTGTTGGTTCGAGCCCTGAGGTGGGCGATTTCCCTGAGGTATTCCAAGGTGTGCCGCTTCTTCTGAAGGGGATAGGTATCCGTCGGGCATTCGCCAACCAGCGTGAGGGCGCTTGCGGCCAGCTCGACGCTCTGGCCCCCGCCACCGCTTGCAACGAGCGTTCCTTCGCAGATGACCGCACTCCCGGTCGTAACATTATTGAGAGCAGCGAGATCGGAAAAGGTGTTCTTGTCAAACACGATCTGGATCCCCTTTAATGAAGAGCCGTCATTGACCTCCAGAAAACACACGTTTTTGGAGTCCCGCTTCGTTCGAACCCATCCTTCAATCGCAATCAGCTCATCTGAAGGATCTTTCCTCAGCACATCAACAATTCGTTCTTTCATATCGCTTCCTCTCGACTTTGCGCTATTATGAAGCGTTTGGGTGAAACAAGTCAATGAGAAGCATTAATATACAGATTGACAGAATATGTAAAAATGTATATATAAATATCAGTATCAGCCCTTGGAGGGTCTTCATGTATCAGACAATTCCCCAACTATTTGAAACCATCGTAGAGAAATATCCATCCGTCGCCGTGCAGCTCAGCAAGGACGAGAAGGGAACATTCCAACCGATCACCTATCGCCAACTCCATGATGAAGTGTACGCTCTGGCAGCCGCTCTCTCATTTTATGGAATCAAGCGCGGCGACCGGGTCGGACTTATCAGCGACAACCGCAAGGAGTGGCTTGCAAGCGATCTGGCGATTCTTTCCCTCGGAGCCGCCGACGTTCCCCGCGGCCAGGATGCGATGACCCACGAAGTGGCGTTCATCCTCGGCATCACGGAAGCGGAGTTCTGTTTCGTTGAAAACATCGCCCAGCTGAAGAAGGTCGCTTCGCTGCTGGATCAGCTTCCTCATCTTGCCACCATCGCGGTGCTCGATCGGAAGACGACGAAGGAGCAGGTCCGGGACCTCTCGATCAAAAGCGACATTACCGTTCTTCTGTACAGCGAGCTGATCGCCGGAGGCAACCTTCTGCTTCAAGATTCCAAAATGCGTAAAGCGATTCAGGAAGCGATCGCAACAGGCGATGCTGAGGAGATTGCCACGATCATCTTCACCAGCGGGACCACCGGCGAACCCAAAGGCGTCATGCTCAGCCATCGAAACTTTGTCTACCAGCTCGAGGCGATTCCCAAGCTGATCAAGGGGTTGGAGCCGGAGCAGCGGTGGCTCAGCGTCCTGCCGGTCTGGCACTCCTTTGAGCGGATTCTTCAATATGTCGCCGTTTCCAACGCTTCGACGATCGCTTACTCCAAGCCCCTCGGTTCAATTCTTCTCAATGACTTGGCTGTTGTGAATCCCCATTGGATGGGCTCGGTTCCCCGCATCTGGGAAGCGGTCCGCAGCGGGGTGTTCGCCTCGATGAAGAAGACCGGCGGGATCAAAGCGGCTCTCTTTTTCTTCTTTACCGGTGTCGCCGCAACATATGCGAAGAACCGCGATCTGCTCCTTGGAAGGGTGGCGACGTTCAGGAAACGGAACCGCTTCGTCGACATCGTTCGCTCGGTGCTTCCTGCAGTGTTACTCTTCCCCCTCTACAAGCTTGGAAACGTTCTGGTGTTTTCAAAAATCCGGGCGAAGCTCGGAACAAGCTTCATCGCCGGCGTCAGCGGCGGCGGCTCCTTGAGTGAAAGCGTCGATTTCTTCTTTGATTCGATCGGCGTCAAGCTCGTCGACGGATACGGGCTGACCGAGAGCGCTCCGGTGGTTTCAATCCGTCCTCTTCAAAAAAGCATCAAGCGGACGATGACCGGCTTGGAGGGAACGGAGCTCAGGATTCTTGATGATGAAGGCCAAGCCGTGCCCCCGGGCGAGAAGGGCGTGTTATACGTCCGCGGCCCTCAGGTGATGAGCGGGTATTTCAAACGGCCTGAACTCACCAAGACGGTTCTCTCGGAGGACGGATGGCTCAATACCGGAGACCTGGCGATGTGGACCCACAGCGGCGAGTTTGCAATTGTCGGCCGGGCGAAAGACACAATCGTTCTCGCCGGAGGAGAAAACCTGGAGCCTGTTCCCATCGAGACGAAGCTTGCGGAAAGCGAGTACATCGAGCAGGCGGTGGTGCTTGGGCAGGATCGAAAGTATCTCGGTGCGCTGATCGTGTTGAACAAGGCCCGGGTCGCCGAATACCTGAAAGAGAAAAACATCCCGTATCTTGAAGAGACGATGACCCACCTCGGCGAAGTAAAAGAGCTGATCGGTCGGACGATCAATGACGTCATCAGCACAAAAAGCGGATTCAAGCCCTTTGAGCACATCGCCCGCTTCAAGCTGCTTTCCAAAAGCTTTGAAGTGGGGAAGGAGCTTTCAGCGAAGCAGGAGCTGAAGCGGTTCGAGATCGATAGGATGTACGAAGAGGAGATCAACGAACTCTTCGCCGGTTGAATTGCAATTAAACCCTGCCTCCGATACACTTTCAGCGAGGCAGGGGGGTATGATCCAAATTATCGGGACCAAACAGTGCAATGAGACAAAAAAAGCAATTCGCTTCTGCAGGGAAGCCCGGATTGTCCACCACTTCGTCGATTTAAATGAGCGTTCGCTTTCTCCCGGAGAGATTGCCTCGATTCTTACCACCTACCGAGCTGAAGAACTCATCGACACCGCTTCGAAGGTGTACAGGAAAGAAGGGTATGCGTATCGGGTCTACGATCCGCTTGAAGAACTGAGGGAAAAGCCGGCGCTGCATAAGACCCCCATCATCCGCTTTCGCGGGAAGACCCACCTCGGCTATGATGAAGCGATTCTTCGCGCATGGGGGGCTTCGGATGCTTAAGCGGGCGGTTCTCGGCAGCGGCTCGAGTGGTAACGCCTACTACATGAGCGATGGAGAAACCTCGATTCTTCTCGATCAGGGGTTCTCCCTTGTCGAGCTGAATCGACGCCTTGAGCGATTCGGCTCTTCGGCAAGCCAGCTTGATGCGGTCTTTGTCACCCATCTCCACCCCGATCATGCAAAAGGGGTGGGAATTCTTGCCCGGAACCGGGATATCCCGATCCACCTCCATACGAAAGCGATCGCCCGCAACGCCCGTGAGTTCGCCTTTCTCGGCATTCCCCAAAAACAAGTGGTGGAAGTCGAAGTCGGGGAGGTGATCCGACTGGGGGCGATGAGGATCTTTTGTTTTACGACAAGCCACGACAGCCCCGGTTCGGTCGGATGGTATATCGACCATCCCGAAGAGCGGGTGATGCTCTTGACGGACCTTGGCAAAACGACCGAAGAGCAGAAAGAACTCGCCCAAAGGGCAAGCGTCCTCTTTTTGGAAGCGAATTACGATGAAAAGATGCTGGAAGAAGGACCGTATCCCCGTATTCTGAAGCATCGGATCCGTTCGGTGGAGGGGCATCTTTCCAACGACGATGCCCTCACATTTGTCCAGGAAAGCGGGTTTGCCGGCAATGAGCTCTACTTTGTCCATCTCTCGAGTACAAACAATGATCATAGACTCTTGGAAGGGCAGGCCAAAGGTCGTGTCTCAACTCCCTTTGTCGTGTGTGAAAAGAACCGCTGGTACGGAACGATTGGAGCTGCACAGTGAAAAAGAAGAAGAAAGAACCGGTTATCAGTAAGAAAAAGATCAAACGAATGAAGCGATCCGACGGGCTGAAGATGAAGCTCGTCGACACGTATACGATGGAGCGGGTCGTCGCCGGCAGCGCGAGCCGCTATCCCAAGCGCATCGCCCTCCGAACCTACGCCGAAGAGGGAAGCGAGCTCACCTACAGTGAATTGAAGCGCAAGAGCGATGCGGTCAGCTTGTATTTTCTTGAGCAGGGATTCGTCAAAGGGGACCGAATCGCCCTCATCGGTGAATCATGCCCCAATTGGATGCTTGCATACTTCGGCCTGACGGGCATCGGCCTTACCGCCGTTCCCGTTCTTCCCGAGTTTTCACCCAAGGAGATTCTTCATATCCTTCAGGATGGCGGGGTGAAGGCGGTTGTGGTCAACGCCCGCCATGTCGAGAAGATCCTTCCCTTCATCCGGAAGAAACCGGAGTTTCTGATCCGCTTGGAGGATCTGTTCCACATCCCGATGCCGATCAGCGGGGAACTGAAAGACAGGAATCAATTTCTCAATGCGCCCGGGCGGGATATCACTCGCCGGAAGGTGGATGCCAAAGCCCGGCAACTCCTTTCCGAGCATCGCCCCAAGGAGGAGGATCCGGCTTCGCTGATCTATACCAGCGGAACAACCGGGATGAGCAAGGCGGTGATGCTGACCCACAGGAATCTGGTGTGGAATGCCGACATCTCATCCGATGTGTATTTCAAGGTCAAGCCGGGGTACAAGGCCCTCTCCATTCTGCCGGTCAGCCATGTGTACGAATTCACGATCGGTCAGGTTTTGGCGCTGCTCTGCGGCTGCGAGATCGTCTACCTCGGCCGTCCTCCCGCTCCCTCCAGCCTGCTTCCCGCGCTCAAGGAAGTCCGGCCTCATATCATCATGACCGTCCCGCTGCTGATCGAGAAGATCTACCGCTCCAGCGTTCTGCCGACGTTGAAGGCGAACCCGAAGCTTCAACGCTACCTGCGCTTCGGAATCACCCGCCGATTCATCTTCCGAATCATCGGGCGGAAGCTCATCGTTACAATGGGCGGGCGAGTCCGCTTCTTCGGGATCGGGGGTGCTCCGCTTGACCGGGAGGTCGAGGCGTTTCTGGCGGAAGCGAAGTTTCCCTACGCCCTCGGCTACGGCTTGACGGAAACCTCCCCCCTGATCTCCGGGGGAAAGCCGAAGAACCATACCGTCGGTGTGATCGGAAAGATCGTGGAGCACCTTGAAGTCCGGCTGGAGGAAAAGGATCCCGCTACCGGGATCGGCGAGATCGCCGTCAAAGGACCATCGGTGATGCAGGGATATTGGAACAACCCCGCCTTGAATGAAGAGGCGTTCACCCCCGACGGGTTCTTCAAGACCGGAGACCTCGGGTTCATCGACAAGAAAGGCCGGCTCGCGATCAAGGGGCGGACCAAGACGATGATTCTGGGCAGCGGCGGCGAGAACATCTATCCCGAGCTGATTGAAGCGGTGATCAACAACCAGGACTTCGTTACCGAATCGCTGGTGATCCCCGAAGGCGGAGCGCTTGTCGCCCTCATCAAGCTGGATATCGAGGCGTTTGCCGAGAAGATGGCCTTGAGCGTGAACGAAGCGAAGAGCGAAGCTGCCCGCTATCTCAACAAGCTGCGGGAAGAGGTAAACAAGGAGCTGAACGTCTTCAGCCGCCTCAGCAAGGTCCACCTGCAGGAGGATGCGTTTGAACGCACCCCCACCCAAAAGATCAAGCGGTTTTTATACCTCCGAAAAAAAGATGAGAGTTCCGATGCTTGAGGAGAAAGCAGCGGATATGCTATACCAAGCGTATGGCTAACGTAGACCTTCGAATTCAAAACATAGAGGCGATGGCGAGTCCTGCCGAGGTGTTCGCCCGCTTTCCCCTTGATAAAGACGGCAGCAAGGCGATCGCTTCGTATCGACAGACGATCGCAAAGATCATCCGCGGTGAAGATTCGAGGCTGCTGGCAATCGTCGGCCCCTGTTCGATCCACGATCCGAAGGCGGCGCTGGAGTATGCACAGAAGCTCGCCGTCTTCGCCAAAGAGGTGGAAGACCAGCTGTTCGTCGTGATGAGGACCTATTTTGAGAAGCCCCGAACCGTCGGAGGCTGGAAGGGCCTGATCCTCGATCCCGACATGGACGGATCCTACGACATCGAAGGGGGGATCAGCCTGGCCCGCTCGCTGCTGGTGGAAATCACCCACATGGGTCTTCCCGTCGGCTGCGAGGTGCTCGACCCGATCATCGTTCAGTATATCGACGATCTGATCAGCTGGTCGTCGATCGGTGCGCGGACGACGGAAAGCCAGGTGCACCGAAACCTGGCAAGCGGACTGAGCGTTCCCGTCGGATTCAAGAATTCGACCAGCGGCGAACTGATCAACGCGGTCTATGCGGTAAAGAGCGCCCGCTCAAACGCCTCTTTCATCGGGATGGACAAGGATGGCGTTTCCAAAATTTTCAGAACGACCGGTAATGAACTGGGGCATCTCATCCTTCGCGGAGGGGATGACGGGCCGAACTACTACGAGGATGATGTCGAGCACGCCCGGGATCTGATGGAGAAGGAGGGGCTCCTGCCGGCGATCGTGGTGGATTGCTCCCACGCCAACAGCCGTAAGGATCATCATCGTCAAAAACGGGTTCTTCGCTCGATCGTCGATCAGGTTCGGTGGGGCGAGCGATCCATTCGGGGCTTCATGCTCGAATCGAATCTCTTTGAGGGATGCCAGCGCATCGGCGAACACCCCGCCGATCTCATCTACGGGGTCTCCGTCACCGATCCCTGCATCGGCTGGGATGAAACCGTGCGAATCTTGCGGCGCGCCTACGGAATCCTCAAAGATCGCACTGAAGACGTTCCGGAATTATAGGAGGAAGAGATGAAAACGGTATTGGTTCTTTTGGCTCAGGGCTTTGAAGAGATTGAGGCGATCACCCCGATCGACCTGCTGAGGCGGGCGGGTGCGAAGGTGACCGTCGCGACGCTTAAGGAGGATCGGGCTGCCGGCGCGCACGGCATCACGGTTCTCAGCGACACGACCCTGGAGAAGTTGGGAGACCGGCTCTTTGACTGCGTCGTCCTGCCCGGCGGAGGAGAGGGCTCGGAAAACCTCGCAGCTTCCGCCGCCGTCCTTACGAAGGTGATCCAAATCGCCCAGGAGGGGGTCGTCGCGGCGATCTGCGCCGCCCCGGCGGTGGTCTTGGGAAAGACCGGCCTCTTGGACGGCAGGAAGGTTACCGGATATCCCGGAACCGCCGAGCTGGTCGAAGGCCTCGTGTTCGAGGATGACGGTGTGGTCGTTGATGGCAACCTCATCACCGCCAAGGGTCCTGCGTTCGCCATGGACTTCGCTCTTGCGATCATCAAGAAACTCTTCGGCGACGAGAAAGAAGAACAGATCCGCTTAGGCATCCTGAGGTAATCGTGAAAACCATCGGCTTCGACAATGAACGGTATCTGGAGGAGCAGCGCCACTATATCCTTGAGCGCGTCAAGGAAAGCGACGGCAAGCTCTATCTGGAGTGCGGGGGCAAGCTGCTCTTCGACTACCACGCCTCCCGCGTTCTTCCCGGCTTCGATCCCAACGTGAAGATGCGGGTCTTCCAATCGCTTGCCGATGAGATCGATGTGATCATCTGCATCCACAGCGGCGATATCGAACGGCGCAAGATGCGCAGCGATTTCGGGATCACCTATGACGCCGACGTGTTCAAGATGATCGACGATTTCGCCAAGTGGGGCCTTGCCGTTAACAAGGTGGTGATCACCCGGTATGACGGGGAAGCAAAATCCCTCCAGTTCAAACAGGTTCTGGAGCAACGGGGGATCACCGTCTATACCCACTCCTACACCCGCGGCTATCCCACGGACATCGATACGATCGTCAGCGATGAAGGATATGGAGCAAACTCCTATATCGAGACGACGGCTCCCGTGGTGTTGGTCACCGGTCCCGGCCCGGGATCGGGGAAACTGGGCACCTGCCTCAGCCAGATGTACCACGATTACAAAATGGGGAGAAAGAGCCGCTATTCGAAGTTTGAAACGTTTCCCATTTGGAACCTCGGAATCGACCATCCGGTGAATATCGCCTATGAAAGCGCGACGGCGGATCTGGGGGACAAGATCCTGATCGACCACTTCCACGCTTCGGCGTACGGAACGCTTGCGGTCAGCTACAGCCGGGATCTGGAGGCGTTTCCGCTGCTGAGGAGAATTCTCCTCAGGATCATGGGCGAAGAGCCGTACCGGAGTCCGACGCAGATGGGGGTGAACCGCTGCGGTTTCGGAATCATCAATGACGAGGTGGTCCGCAAGGCGGGACAGCAGGAGATCATCCGCCGGTATTATCGAAGCAGCTGTGAGTATGTTCAGGGGATCGCTACGAAAGAGACCGCCGACCGAAGCCGGGCGATCATGGAAGAGGCCAAGTTGGATCCCAACCAGCGGGTCGTCGTACCCGCCGCGCAAGAAGCCCTGAGACGGGGAATCGAGCGGGGCAAAGGGGTGAACCGCATCGTGTGCGCCGCCGCGTTGGAGCTGCCCACCGGCGAGATTGCCACGGGATGCAACTCCCCGCTGCTCCACGCTTCAAGCGCGTTGATTCTCAACGCGGTGAAGATCCTTGCCGGTATCGATCATGAAGTTGATCTGATTCCGCCGGCGATCGTCCAATCCGTCACCGCGATGAAGCGGGATGTTCTCAAGGGCAGGGGAGTCAGTCTGAATCTGGATGAGACGCTGATCTGTCTGGCGATGAGTCGGGCGATCAATGAAGATGCCCGGAAGGCGAGCGAGGAGCTGCCACGGCTCATGGGCTGCGAAGTCCATATGACCCACATTCCCTCATCCGGCGACTCTTCGGGCCTCAGGAAGCTTCTGTTGAACGTGACGAGCGATCCGCGCTTTCCGACTTCGAATCTCTACAACCCCGCATAGCGAATCGAGTGAAAACACCGCAAAACCGTCAAATACTTGACCCATTGATGGGGTGTTGATACCTTTGAGATATGAAACTTTCAACAAAAGGCAGATACTCACTTGAGACGATGGTCTACCTCGCCACGTCAAAAGATCTTGTTTCAATCCGTACGATCAGTGAAGCGACGGGGATTTCCGGCGGGTATCTGGAGCAGTTGATGATACCGCTTCGCCAAGCGGGATTGGTTGTTTCCCAGCGGGGAGTCCAAGGCGGTTATGCGATCGCTCGGAAAAAGATCACCTGCCATGATGTTCTGCTTGCCAGTGAAGGGGAGTTCACCCCGACGCCCTGTAAGGATTGTACCCAGACGACAATCTGTAAAACCTATCAGATCTGGGCGCTGTTGGAAAATGCGGTGATCGATTATTCCAAGAACGTATATATTGAAGATCTTGCCGGGCATCTTCTCGAAGGTCAGAAAGGGGGGGGAATGTGAAAATTTCAACCCGCGGGCGGTATGGTCTTCGTCTTCTCGTGGATATAGCCGAACAAGCCACCGAAGCTCCGATAGCTCTCTCGGCGATCGCCAAACGGCAGAATCTCAGTGAAAAATATCTTCAGCAAGTAGCCCTTCTTCTTGCTCGGGGAGGAGTTCTTACCTCGGTGAAAGGATCGGGGGGCGGGTATTCGCTTGCAAAGCGTCCGGAAGAGATTCTCATGTACAATGTACTTGACCTGCTTGAAGGGAACATCGCTTTTGAAGAGGAGCCGCCGGCGAACGAGACCGCGGTTCAGCAGGTGATTCGCCATCATTTCTATCGAGCGGTCGATCGCAACGTCCGAACCGCCTTTGGTGAGCTGAACTTGGCCGATGTAATGAAAGCTGATTGGTTCAGCTACGAAATTTAGGCGTTGACGTCACTTACTCTTCTATATACTGTTATTCCCAGGTTAATACTAGGATATTGAGGGAGGTTTTCATGACCGCTGAACGTTACGACAATATCACGCAAACGGTGGGTAACACCCCGCTGGTTCGACTCAACCGCATCAATGAAGGGGCGGCGGTCATCTATGCGAAGCTTGAGGCGTTCAACCCCCTTTCAAGCGTCAAAGACCGAGCCGCCCTGGCGATGATCGAAGGGGCGGAGAAACGGGGCGAATTGAAAAGCGACAGCGTGATCATCGAACCGACCAGCGGCAACACGGGCTTGGGGCTGGCGATGGTCTCGGCGGTGAAAGGGTATCGACTGATCATCACGATGCCGGAAACGATGAGCATTGAGCGGAGAAAGCTCTTATCGGCGCTCGGAGCGGAGCTTGTTCTGACCGACGGAGCCTTGGGAATGAAGGGGGCGATCGCCAAAGCCAATGAGATCGCCGCTTCCCTGGAACACTCCTACATCCCGTCCCAGTTTGAAAACCGGGACAACCCGGGCATTCACTATAAGACGACGGGACCGGAAATCTGGGATGCCACAAACGGAGCGATCGATCTCTTCATCAGCGCTGTCGGCACCGGCGGCACCCTCACCGGGGTCGGCCGCTATCTGAAGGAACGAAACCCGTCAATCAGGATCGTCGCCGTCGAACCGGAGGGCAGTGCGGTTCTGTCCACCGGACAGAGCGGTCCTCATAGGATCCAGGGTATCGGAGCGGGATTCGTTCCGGCTGTCCTCAATACCGCGTTGTATGATGAGGTGCATGTGGTGAGCGATCAGGACGCCGCCACCGCTGCAAGAAATGCGGCAAAGATGGAAGGCATCCTCTGCGGCATTTCCAGCGGAGCAGCATTGGCCGCAGCCTTGGACTATGCGAAGAAACCGGAATATAGGGACAAGACGATCGTGGTGGTCTTTCCCGATACCGGTGAACGGTATCTCTCCACTTGGCTGTTTGAGCAGGAGTAGGGGATTCATCAGAAGATGAAGGAATACCCAACAAATGTTTTCGTTCAGCCTTCATGTCTCTTTTTTCGATAGTTCGTCATTCGTCCGGAACCGGAGGATTTCAGTTTACCATCTTGCAGCAATTGCTTCAGATCCCTGCTTGCGGTTGCGGTCGAGATGCCTGGTGGCAATCGTTGAGGCTGTCAGTCAAAGCGTTTTGCAGACCTGTTGACAAGCAGTTTTCATCAAATACACACCTTTCATCACGGTGGTGTGCCACTGTAAACAGTGAAACATGAAAATACAATGATATGGCTGATGAATGTAGGGAAATATACCTCTGCGCTGATTTTGGTTTTTCGAACAAGGGCAATGGTTCCATGACGAGCCGTTGCCGGTTGTGGAAAAGGGAATCTAGATCAAGAGTGCTGACAGTCGAACAAAGACCGGCACTCAGGATGATTCCCTTTCCATCATCTAAAGATACCGAGCTTTTACGGATTTTGGAAGAGGATTTGAAGGTTGCACCATCTTTTTCCTTTTGCTACGATTGCTCATGTTCAATCTGGAAGCGACGCTCTTCAGCGGGCAGACGTTCGCCTGGCAAAAAGACGGATCGACCTATCGGGGTGTCATTGGTCGGCACCTTGTCTCGCTTGATGCAAGCGATCCCTTTTCAACGATTGGATCGGATCCATTCCTGCGTCGCTATTTCGATCTTGAGTATCCCTACGAGGAAGCGGAAGCTCACTTGGAGATCCTCGATCCGATGCTCGGAGAGTTGCTGCTTGCCCATAGATCAATCCACATTCTCAATCAGGATCCTTGGGAGACGACGCTGGGCTTCATCACCAGTCAGAACAATACGATCAAACGGATCCGAACCCTGTTGAATGCTTTAAGACAAACCTATGGAAAGGAGGTTGCCCCGAATCATCATGCGCTTCCAACCCCTGATGAACTTCTTCGTGGGAGTTCCGAAGAGAAGTTGCGGGCTCTCGGCTTCGGATATCGGGCTGAATACCTCCTTGATGCAGCGAGAAAGAGCAACCTTTTGGCAACGGTTTCGGATTTGGCAGATGAAGAAGCCCTGCAGACATTGCGTCAAATCCATGGAGTTGGTCCGAAAGTCGCCTCCTGCATTCTTCTTTTCGCCTATGGACGGAAGGATGTCTTTCCCATCGACACGTGGACCGGAAGAATTCTTGCGCACCATTATCCCGGAAAGGATCCCTCATTCTTTTCGCCGTACGGAGGAATTGCCCAGCAGTATCTTTTTTATGCGGAGCGAAGAAAGATTGGCTCGCATTGGTAGGTGGTTGTATCTTCTTTTTGTATTGATATGGTATACTGCAGGTAGATAAGGAGCTTAGCGTATGAGTACCAATACCGTGTTTACTATCGGTCGACAGTATGGAAGTGGTGGAACCGAGATCGGAAGGCGAGTGGCGAAAGAGCTCGATATTCCTTTTTACGATAAAGAACTGATCGCTATCAGCGCCCGGGACAGCGGCCTGAGCGAATCGCTCTTCACGAACGCCGATGAAAAAGCGACAAGCAGCATCTTCTATTCTTTGGTAATGGGCAACTATCCGATGGCCAGCGGAGCTCTTGGCGTTACCGAAATGCCGCTGAATGATCAGCTCTTCCTAATCCAGTCAAAAACGATCAAGCGCCTTGCCGGCGAGGGGCCGTGCGTCATCGTGGGACGATGTGCGAACTATATCCTTCGAGATATGGAAAACACCTTGAACATCTTCATCCATGCCGATCTGGCCTATCGAGTCGAACGAGCGATCACGATGTATGAAGCTCCGGCGAACAAAGCGGAAGATATCTGCATCAAAACCGACAAGCAACGGGCGAACTTCTACAACTACTACAGCGACCGGAAATGGGGCCGCTGCCGAACCTACGATCTTGCGATCAATTCAGCCAAGCTGGGAATTGAGGGGAGTGCACTTCACATCATCCACTTTGATGAAGAGTGGCAGAAGTCGAAAGTCCGCTGATGCTGATCGATCTCCTGGATCGCCTTGAATGGTATCGAGGCACGCATCCGTCGTGGCAGCGCGTGATCGATATCCTCGATCGCTCCCTGCCGTATGACGATCCCGATGGTGAGCATTTCGTCGATTCGGTTCGCTATCAGGT
>SHOI01000091.1:0-4842 GCA_004294855.1 Sphaerochaeta sp.
ATACCGCGATGCTCAGGGCCATCAGCCCGACACCTACCCAGAGGTCGACTCGTTTTAAATCTTTCATCATCCCCTCCCTCCTCCCGGTGAAGACGTTATAAAGATATTACAAAGATGTTGCTCCGAACCAAGGCGGAGCAACATCGTCAAATCACGCGATCAATATCGATCGCCGAAACCGCCTTCCCGAATGATCTTCTCATAGCGAGCGTCGTCCGCTTCGACGATCTTTGAATACTCTGCTCCGGATTTAAACACTGGGGTCGCACCCAATTCTTTCATCTTTGCAATGTAGGCCGGATCCGCGACACACTGCTTGAAGATATTCTCAAGCTTCTTCAGGATTTCCGGCGGAGTTCCGGTAGGAGCGATGACTCCTCTCCACTGCTCCAGAACCAGATCGATGTTCTGTTCACGGCCGGTTTTGGCGGGAATGCCGTCGATCTGTTTGTCGCTGAAGACCGCAAGAATTCTCAGCTGACCCCCTTGGACGTTTGATATTCCTTCGGGAGCGATGGCCATGACGGCATCACACTGATGGCTCATCAAGCCGGTGATCGCCGGTCCTCCTCCTGAGAAGGGGACGTGGACATACTTGGTTCCGGTCGCTCCTTCAAAGAGCAGCGCCGCCATATGGTTCCCTCCACCGGTCCCGGCATTGCCCATCGAGATTCCCTCGGGGTTCTTCCGGGCATCGGCGATGAAATCGTCGAGGGTCTTCCATTTGGCATCCGCATTTACCACCAGATAGTTGTAGGATGCAACAACCTGACACGCCTCCTCAAACTCCGTTGCCGTGAAAGCGACTTTGGTCATGTGGGTCTTGATCAAGTGGGCAACGTTCCAGTGCATGATCGTATACCCGTCCGGAGTCGCGCTCTTGAACGCCGTGATCGCAGGCACTCCCGATGCCGCACCTTCGTTTTTGATGACCAGCGGCTGACCGTTCGCGTACTTCGGAAACACCTCGGCAAGCGCCCTGAATACGATATCCGCACCGCCACCGGCTGACCAGCCGATGACCGCCGTAACCGGCTTGCTTGGGAAATCGTCAATGGTTTCCGCTTGTGCCTGGGCAAACAGAGTACCCGTAACAAGAACGAGAATCATCAAGAATGTCAGAATTTTCTTCATCTCTTTCCTCCTAAAAAGTTGAATCACGCGGCTTCCTCAGCCACGCACCTATACGGTCACTCTAACACATCAATCTATTTTGTCAACTTCTATTACAAATTAATTTTTACCCCTTGCAATCCCGCTTTCAGTGCCCTATCATTCATCCATATGCAGAACGACGACCTCGAATTCATCAATTGCGCGAACGTTCTCAAGGCGATTGGAACGGACTTGACCCAGCCCTCCCGGGCTCAGATCGCCAAGCATCTGGGGTTGAGTCGAACCGCCGTCTCCATGGTCGTCAAGAAACTCATGGCCGCTCATCTCATCAGCGAGCTGGAGACGGAAAAAAGCGGGCGGGGACGTCCCGGAACTCCTCTGGTTCTCGACGGAACCCATTGGCATGCGATCGGGGCGGCATACAGCTCGAAGTTATGGACGTTTTGCGTGGTAAACCTGAATGGAGAACCTCTTCTTACCCATAAAGAATACGTTGAAACGACCGATCAGGATGAAACGGTCAAAGCGCTCCTTCAGGGATTGGGGCATGTTGAATCAAAAGTGAACAAACCGCTGCTGCCGGGCTATGGAATCGGGTCGCCGGGCTTGATCGACCCCAAAAGCGGAACCGTCTTCCGGGCCGACGACATGGGTTGGACAAAACCACTTCCACTCAAGCAGCTGGTTGAAGAAGCGACGGGGAAGAAGGCGTACATTATCAATCGCTATCGGGCGAACGGGGTTGCCGAGCTGACCTTCGGCGGACATGATTTGACGAAAAACATCATTTATCTTGGAGTGGGAACCGGCATTGCCGGCTCCGTATACCTTGAAGGAACGCTTCTGAACTCCACGAAGTATCGCTTCGGGCACATGGTGATCGATCCCCACGGACCGCTGTGCGGGTGCGGCCAGTACGGCTGCCTTCAAGCGATGGCATCGGAAAAGGCGCTCCTCACATACGCGCGCAAGAGGATGAAAGAGGATTCGACATTCCTGACAGCGTACGCCGACCAACCAATAACGGCAAAGCTTCTCGTCGATCTCGCCGAAGGGGGGGATCCTCACGCACAATCGTGTCTCTCCTACATCGCATCGGCGCTTGGGATCGCCATTCTGACGCTTGCCAATGTAATAGCCCCCGATGAAATCGTCATCGGAGGCCCGATCGGGGATGCCAGCACCTTCCTTGTGGATGAGGTTCGAAAAGCGGCGTACGCCCACCTGCTTGACTGGCAAGTCTCGTCACTGAAAATCAGCAAGGGAAGCCAAGGTGATTATGGCTCCGTGTTGGGAGCTGCAGCCTTCCTCCTGGAGCAAAAAATGGAGTTGCTCCTCGGCGAAGGCTGCCCGGTGATCTCTTAAAGCGGAAGCTCGATTTTCTTTCCGCTCTTGGCGCTCCGATAGATCGCTTCAATCAATTCAACCGATCTTCGAGCTTCAAAACCGGAGACTTCGACGGGAGAATCCTCTCTGATCGATTTCACAAAGGAAGCAAAATTCCTTGTATGACCATGGTGACCGATCGCCAGCGGATCGGCGGCTCCTCCGCCGGTTTCCGTTGAATCAAGGAACGTTTTGCGAATCTCTTCATCACCCGGCTCCTCATCTTCAAACTGCCAGGCGATGATCGACTCTTCCTCCAGAATCGCACTTCCCTTCGTGCCAAGGATCTCCAAACGTTTCAAGAATCCGGGATAGGCGCTGGTTGTTCCTTCGATGACTCCCATTGCACCACTGTTGAATCGTAACACCGCCACTGCGGTATCTTCAACTTCGATTCGCTCGTGGGAAAGCGTATCGGCAAAGGCGAATACTTCCGAAACATCACCGACCAGCCACAAGAGCAAGTCGATTGCGTGGATCGATTGGTTCATCAACGCACCACCGCCGTCCAACGCCCACGTTCCCCGCCATGCTGCACTGTCATAGTACGCCTGGCTTCGGAACCATTTTACCTGGGCGTCCGCCATCACGATCTTTCCGAAACGCCCCTTCTCGATCGCTTCCTTAAGGATTTTGGAAGAATCAAAGAACCGGGACTGGAAAATACCGGCAAGCTTTACATTGTGTTCCTTGCATGCGTTGATGATCTGAGTACAGCGATCCTTCGTGATCTCCAGCGGCTTCTCGATGATTACGTGCTTCTTCGCTTTGGCTGCAGCCAGAGCCCCGTCAAGGTGGGCTCCAGACGGAGTGGCGATTGCAACGATGTCCAGCCGGTCATCCGCAAGGAACTTGTCCAGATCGGTATATGCCGTGCATCCATGCTTCTTCGCAAACTCATTCGCCCGTTCTTCCCGATAGTGGTAACAGTTTACGAGTTCACAACCGTCCAACTCTTTTATCGCCCGAGCATGAAAATCGGCGATCGCACCCAATCCAATGATTCCAAATCCAAGTTTTTTCATCGCTACCTCCGATATGTGTACCTACACGCTACCATCACGGGAATGGAAAGTCAAATTTTTTTGTAATATCGTATTACAAATTATTTTGGACGGTTACATTGTTCGGGTATTGCCGTATACTGATCTTGACCATCTCTTCGACTTGGAGCTCACATGGATCTGTTTCCAGCCCTTTTGGCAATCATCATCTCCGGCTTTGCCGGTGGCATTTTTTCTTTCGGATACAAAGCGATCGTTCAGCTGAAACAACGAACCGGTCCTTTCATCTTTCTCTATGGGCTGACCTATACGATATTCGCAGCTGTCGGCATTCTGTTGATCGGTGGGGTTTCCGCCGATCCCATCGTGTGGCTCTTCGGGGTTTCGCACGGTGTCATCATGTGTATGGCGATCCTGTTCTATATCCGCATCATCGGAAAGATTCGCCTCAGCATCTCCTGGACGATCATTCAATTCTCAATCTTCATTCCGCTGGTCACCAGCCTTCTCTTCTTTGAGAAACATCTTAGTCCGCTCTCGGTCAGCGGAACCGTGTTGATGCTGGTCGCGATCATCATATTCAGTTTTGGGAAAAGAGAGCACTCGTCCAAGCCTGAGGGGCCTCCGATCTCTCTTGCAAGCTGGCTGCTCCTCTTCTTGTCTTCGCTCTTTTCGGGAATGGCGCTTACCATTCCCATGGTGTACATGAAAGCGGCCACCACAAGTCAGCCCCTCTACCTGATCTTCGCCAGCGGCGTCGGCACCCTCCTGTGTTCCCTGTTGTTCATCCAAAAAGAGGATTGGAAGTACATGAAAGGGGATTGGAAAGTGGTCGGCGTCCCTTCGGCGATGAGCCTTCTGCAAATAATGAGCTGGGCGTTTCTCATGGTCGGCCTGCTGGACCTTGATGGCGCCGTCGCCTACTCCCTCAAGGGTTTCATCGGGCTGCTCTGCGTCTACACCGTTTCATTTTCGTTCTTCAGGGAAACCGTCACCCGAATTGAAAAGATCGGAATCCTCGTCTCCTTGGGAGCGATTCTTCTTATGACGGTCTCGCTCTACACCGTCGCTCTGTAGATTAACGAATCAATCAGATACGAATCCGGAGATAGCTCCTGTCATCAAACGAGGTATATGCGGGATTCAATCCCTTGGTGGCTCGATATTCCGTATACAAGAGAGAATCCTTCCGGAGTAGCTGCTTGAGCTTCATCTCACTCTCTTCGAGGGTCGGGCGCAGGAAGGGATAGCCGTCACTGGCAAGAACGACTTCTTTGGACTCGCTACCCAATTGGACGACGATGATCGATTCATAGTGGTCGAAGAATCCGTCAAG
>SHOI01000091.1:4942-7049 GCA_004294855.1 Sphaerochaeta sp.
CAGTCACCGAGAATCCATATTTCCCGACGAGCGTTGCTCAGCATGGCGATATAGGCGCCGGGGCGCAATTCCGCATCTTCTTCGGCTGCTTCAAGAAGATCGCGGGTTCCATACCACCGGCGAATCGAATCATTGAGCGCATGAAACGTCTCATCCTTCGAGGCGTGCGGGGCAAGATTCTCCAAACACGCCAGCAGAAGGTTTTTCGCTATGACGCCATTCGTTCGGGTTTGTCCCGAAAGAGGTTTTCTCGAGGAGCACCCATCGATGACCGCTGCAAAATGCTCGTTGATGAAGAGCCCGTCCTCGTTTTCAAGATCCGGTGACTTGCCCATGCACAGCTGCTCGATGATTTTCATCCTAGTGCCTCGTACAGTAACAGCGTGTTTCGCTTCGGAGAGTTCACGGTTTCCAAGATGATGTTCGCCCCGCTGTCAGCAAGCAGTTTCAACACGGTACGAAAGTCGAAGGAGTGTTGGTCGATGCTGTCATGCGAGTCGACGAAGATATCTCGCCCTCGATCGGAAGGGTTTGAATGGACGTGGGCGGTTATGACTTTCTTCGTTGCAAGAATCTCTTTGATCCCTTCCAGATAATCAAACCCATAGACTTGACCGGCGATCCACAAATGGCCGACATCAAGGCACAAGAACAGGTCATCGCTCGCTCTAGCAAGACTCACCATCTCTTTCGGAGTTTGAGCCAGGTATGCGACGCGGGGGTTGAGATTCTCCGCAGCGAGCTGAAGCCCCGCTCCTCTTGCCATCGCACCCAGCCTGACAAGCGCTTCTTTCGCCTGCTCGAAATGCTGGCGGTACACCTCGCTTTCCGGGTAATCCGCCCGGCAGATCGAACCCTTCTCAACCCCGACATGGGGGGCGAAGCTTGGCCCTGTCAACAGCGTTTCGCGCTCGGCGTTGGATGCGGGTATTTCCATATCGGTACCGTACCCCGGATGGAGAACAACAATCTTTGCTCCGAACCGTTGTGCTGTTTTAAAAGTCCGCTTCAACGCTTCGAAGCTTTCGTTCAGCACCGTTTTATCGCGCGATCCGAAGTTTGGGAACAGCGGTTCCGCGGGACAACAGGCATGAACGGAGACCACTCGATCGGCGATGATCGGTTCCACATCGGAAAGGAATTGTTCGCTCATCTTGTAGGAGAGCTCCCATTGAAGAGAGGGAAATTGTTCCTGATGAGCTTGAATCGCTTCTCTTTCCCTGAAGCCGACGAGAGAAAGTCCGAGAATCCGATTCATTTGGGTTCACCGACTACAACGACTTTGACACCATGACTTTCAATAACACTGCGCACTTCGGCATCGATTCGATCGGTGATCATATAATCGACGACGCTCCAGTCACACACTTTCGCCAACGAAGGATGCTCCATTTTCGACGAGTCAGCCAAGAACACCACTTTTGCGGCGCTCTCGATCATTGAACGCTTCGAGTCCGCTTCAATCAGGTTCGTACAGAAGACCCCTTGCTCGGAAAGATACCCCGACCCGCCCATGAAATACCAATCGGCATGAATCTGCCGATAAAAGTCTTTTGAGAAGGCGCCCATCAACCCCATCGCCGGACGCCTCAGGATCCCACCGGCCATCATCAGATCGACGCTCTCAACCTCCATCAGCTCTTTCATGACCAGCAGGCTGCTCGTAACGACGGTAACGTGGCGGCCTGCCAGATGGGAGGCGATGTGCATCGTGGTCGAACCGTTGTCGATGATGATCGATTGTCCATCTTTGACAAAAGTGACGGCGAGACTCGCTATCGCTTCTTTTTCCTTCCGGAATTCGTGGATCGTGTTGCTGATATAGCGGGAGCTTCCCTTGTTCTCGGCGATGATCGCACCCCCGTGGGTTCGAACCAACGAACCGAGAGTCGCAAGCTCATCCAAATCGTTTCGAATCGTAACTTTCGAAACACCCATTCGATTTGCCAAATCGCCGACCTGAACGGACCCATGCTCCTCCAGAAGAGCCAATATCTCGCGTTTGCGCAGTGTAGAGTTCATAATTCATCCTTCTTAAGGTAGTTTAATAGGATTTCAGGGATTTGTCATCTCTTTTCTTTCTTTGTCTTTCCTGTCGGAATCTGAT
>SHOI01000234.1 GCA_004294855.1 Sphaerochaeta sp.
GGCTTCGATAAATTCAATAATACTCATCAAACTTCTCCTCTGTTTGTAATTCGTTTACCCTATTAGTTTCCGTTCTTTTGACGTATGTGTCAAGAATGCCAACCTTGTCGGAAAACAAGCGTAAGAGTATACTTTCACCATGAGTACCTACCGATTTCCTCCCCTTACCGAGTTCCTGATCAATCAGATCGCCTTTGCGATGGAAGATCAGAATATGCTGAGCTCCTTCGACCTGAAAGAGGGAGAAGTCATCACCGATGATGAGCGCTCTTTTCTTGATGAAGAGGAGCGGGAAGATCCCCATCGCTTCATCGAGCTGCCCGAGTGGACCAGCGCCGACGGCTTCCGCCTGATGGAAGAGTACGCCGAAGGGGTTCGCAACGATGCAATCCGAAAGCGGCTCTTTTTTGCCCTCAACCGAGGGAAAGGGGTGTTCCGGGCGTTCAAGGACGTCCTTGCCGAAGAACCGGCCTTGGAGCGGAAGTGGTACCTCTTCAAAGAGCAGGAGCTTCGGAAGCAAGTCATTCTCTGGTACCAACGGGAAGCAGGTGCCGCCGAGCTGGAGGCCCTTCCCCCGGAAGACGAAGAACTGTTTGAGGAGATTCTTCTTGAGGACTTCACTTTCGAGGCGTGCGACCTCTTCGATACGGAAGAGATCCGACAGTTCATTCATACGCTTCTGCTGGAGATCGGAACCTTTAGCGGAGCGGGTCTTCTCATCGAGCGGGCGCTTCAGAATACGGGGCGAAAGCTCACCCACCTCGCCCGCACCGCCACCGGCGAACTTGCCGGCCTCATTGTCTATACCCTTGCAAACGATTCAACCGCTGAGGTTCTGCTGTATGGCATCAATGTGCGCTACCGGGGGCTCGGCTTGTTCCGCCTCCTGTTTGACGGCTTCAGTCGCCAGTTGGGCCGCCTTCGGGTCAACCGGATCATCTTCGGCGTCCCGGAGCAGAACCCGAAGCTGAAAGAGCTGTTCATCCGCCACGGAGCGACCCCGATTGCAACGGCCTATGAACTGACTACTCATCAGTGGAACACAAACCACGCAAACAGTGAACAGGCGTTTCTCTAGAGACGGGAGATTCTTTCACCTTGTTGGAATTATCGCCTTCATGATACGATGTGGGCGCTGTATCGCATATACTGGAGGTATCGATGATATACACACGGATAGAGGACAAGAAGGGATTGACCATGGAGGCGGCCAAGGCCGCGTTCATGGAAGGGCTTGCCAAGCTGGGCAAGCGGGAACGGGTCTTGCTCATCCCCCCGGACATCACCCGGATCCACGGCTTGGGCGGGATGCT
>SHOI01000235.1 GCA_004294855.1 Sphaerochaeta sp.
CCCTCGTCGCCACCAACGACATCCACTATATCGAGCAATCGGATGCGAACGCCCATGATCTACTCCTCTGCGTGGGAACCAATGCGAAGAAGCACGATCCGAACCGGATGCGCTTTCCCAACGACCAGTTCTACCTTAAAAGCCGGGAGGAGATGGCGAGTCTCTTTTCGTGGGTTCCCGAGGCGATCGAGAACTCCGTCAGAATCGCCCAACGGTGCAATCTGGAGATCCAATTCCCCGGTCCCCAGCTGCCGGTCTTTGAGGTGCCTTCGGGGTACGAATCCCCTGCCGAATACCTCAGGAGCCTTTCCCGCGAAGGACTCGCCAACCGCTTTGAAGTGGTCACCGAAAAGTTGACCGAGCGCCTCGAGTACGAACTGGAGGTCATCATCTCGATGGGCTTCGAAGGATATTTCCTCATCGTGATGGATTACATCCGCTGGGCGAAGCAACAGGGGATCCCCGTCGGACCGGGGCGCGGTTCGGGGGCGGGTTCTTTGGTAGCGTACGCTCTTGATATCACCAACGTCGATCCGATCAAATACAACCTGCTCTTCGAGCGCTTCCTCAACCCCGAGCGGGTGAGCATGCCGGACTTCGACATCGACTTCTGCTTCGAACGAAGAGGAGAGGTGATCAACTACGTCACGGAAAAATATGGAACCGACCGCGTCGCCCAGATCGCCACCTTCGGAACCCTCAAGGCCAAAGCGGTGGTGAAGGATGTCGCCCGGGTTCTCGACATCAGCTTCGAGGAGTCCAACAGGATAGCGAAGATGATCCCCGACGACCTCGGGATGACGCTGAGCAAAGCGTTCGCACAGTCGCCGGATCTGGTGGAACTGGAAAAGAAGGGGGGCGTGTACGCCGAGCTCTTCGATGCGGCTCGGCGACTTGAAGGGATGGCCAGGCACATCTCGACCCATGCCGCCGGAGTGGTGATCGGAAGAGAGAATCTCACCCGGTACGTTCCCCTGTACCGCGATGCCCGGACCGGGGCGATCTCCACGCAATACTCGATGGAGCTGCTGGAACCGTGCGGTCTGGTGAAGATGGACTTTTTGGGGCTGAAGACCCTCACATTGATCGAGCATGCCCAGGAACTGATCCGGGTCAAAAACCCCGCCTTCTCGATCGAAGAGATCGATGAAGAGGATGAGGCGACTTTCGCGATGCTCGGCCGCGGAGAGTCCAGCGCTATCTTCCAGTTTGAAAGCCCCGGAATGCAGAACGTCCTCAAAGAGGCGAAGCCCGGCACGATCGAAGACCTCGTCGCCCTCAACGCCCTCTATCG
>SHOI01000236.1 GCA_004294855.1 Sphaerochaeta sp.
AGGAAGGAGTCCGCTCTTCATGAAAGGGGCACAGCCCCCAGAGACGCCCGCCTCTTGAAGACAGGGTGACATAGTCGCTGACCACTTCGCTGATCGACAAGCGAGCTTTGATCTGCTGGAGAGTAGACTCAGCAATCTTTGCCATCAGGTCTCCTATACGATCATGATCAGGCCATTGGCGACTCGCTGACGAAGAAACCCATCGATTTCCTTCCTGCTATATCGCTTGCCGTGACCGATTCCGGGACATGACCGAGCTTCCTCTTCCCACGTCTCGTTGCTTTCAAGGATCGAGCCCCAGAACGGGTAGGTTCGACATTGAACCGGACGAGCTTCATACACGGTGCATCCGTTCGGGCTCAGGAAGATGCAGTCATGGTTCTTTTTCTCCACCAGGCTGATCATCTTGTAAGCCCCCATGTCAACGTAGTGACAGTACGTCTTGATGAATGCTTCCTGATCCATGCGGGTATGGGCACAAAGGCGATCAAGATCGGATTGAGAGAGAAAGACATACCCCGGCTCAACCCCGCAACAATAGACGCAGCCTGCTACGCAGGAGAATTGCAGGCCTTCATCGTAAAACCTACTCATCTACACCCCTTTTTCACGATGACGAACAAAGGCCTTCCTCGTAGAAGAAGGCCTCCGATTGGAGAGAGAAGGATTCGAACCTTCGAAGGTGATAACCAACAGATTTACAGTCTGCCCCCTTTGGCCGCTTGGGTACCTCTCCCTGTCAAAAGACAAACGTACAATACAAGCTATTGGGCCCTTTGTCAACCGCACGAAGGGATTTTGCCCAAAAACCCGCTTCTTGACACGTCCATGCTCCGCCAGATATAGTTGCACGCGATGCCGACTTAGCTCAGCGGTAGAGCACGTGACTTGTAATCTCGGGGTCGTCAGTTCAATTCTGACAGTCGGCTTCTTGACGGTGTACTGCGGTATGCCGTTTTTATATTATCCTTGCCCCGCACGCTTCAAAGCGCTCGAAGAAATTGGGAAAGGAGACTGCGACGCACTCCGTTTCCGTGATCGTGATCGCCTCCTCCGCCGCCAGACCGGCTGCGACCATCGCCATTGCGATCCGATGATCCCCGGCGGAAGAAACCGTTCCGCCCTTGATGGGAGTCGGACCGTGGACGAAAAGCTCATCCTCCCCGGTCTCCAGCTTGCAGCCCAATCGGTTAAGCCGCTCGGACATCTCGAAGACCCGGTCGGTTTCCTTGACCCGGACATGGGAGATATTGGTGAACGTCGTCGTCCCATGCGCCTGAGTCGCCGCCA
>SHOI01000092.1 GCA_004294855.1 Sphaerochaeta sp.
TATCGTTGTTCTATTTCGAGAAACTTAAAAAAATTGAATATCTCGAAATAGAATGATACCATATGAAAAAGCTTTGGGGAGCATATGATGAAACTGATTGAGCGACCTTTTTATTTGAATCAACTGAAAAGAGTAAAAGGCGTTCCCGACATAAAAGTCATTACCGGAATACGACGCTGTGGCAAATCCAAATTAATGGCATCTTACGCAGAATATATTCGAAAAGTTGATTTGAATGCGAATATTATCAACATTGATTACAGCGATATTGAGTTTGAAGAATTGAAGCATTATCAGACTCTTAATTCATACGTGGAAGAACACTATTGCAGTTCGAAGAATAACTATCTCTTCATTGATGAGGTGCAAATGTGTGAAGGCTTTGAACTTGCATTAAACAGTCTTCATGCGTCAGAAAAATACGATATATATGTGACCGGTTCAAATGCGTTTCTGCTCAGCAGTGATCTGGCTACATTGTTTACCGGCAGAACATTCAGTATTGAACTGTTTCCATTCTCTTTACGAGAGTATATGGATTATTTTGAACAATCAGATGTCTATGAAGCATTTATAGAATATCGAAAAACAGGTGGAATGTCCGGGTCATATGTATATCATGATGAAGCGAGCAGATCCAGATATTTGAATGACGTCTTTGATACGCTTGTAATTCGAGATATAGTTCAAAAGTATAAAATTCGAAATCTGCCGCTTCTGGAAAAAATAACGGACTTTTTAATGAACAATGTTTCAAATCTTGTGTCGGCAAACAAAATGGCAAACACGCTGATTTCGAATAGGATTAAAACAAATGACAGAACGGTTAGCGCATATATTTCTCATCTGTGCCATGCGTTCGCTTTTTACCGTATCAGAAGATACGACATAAAGGGAAAGAAGTATTTAGCGTCAAATGATAAATATTATCTTGCCGATCCGGCATTTAGAAATGCCAGACTCGGTAGCAGAAACCCGGATTTTGGCAGAATGTCGGAAAATCTCGTTGCATTAGAGTTATTAAGGCGTGGATACGAAGTTTATGCAGGTGTGCTCTATAAAAAAGAGATTGATTTTGTCGCCATCAGGCAAAACGAGAAACTATATATTCAAGTAGCCGAATTCATCGATAATCCGGAAACATTTGAGCGGGAGTACTCATCGTTACTGGCTATTAATGATGCCTACCCTAAAATGATATTGGCCAGAACGCGCCACGAACCTTATCAATATGAAGGAATTATAATAAAAGACATAGCTGACTGGCTTTATGGCGAGTCCGAGACGAATTCTCCTTGAATCTTTCCCGGAATGTGTCTCCGGTGATGTCACTTTTTCTTTGTCATTGTAAGGCTTCTTAGGGTTTGGGTTAATTAATCCGGCGCTTCATCGTTGTATTTTGAAATGAGAAAAGATGCGAACCCTTCCGATCGCCACCTCCTTTTCCTGCGTCGAAGTCCATAGGGGTTCAGCGATGGCCGTCGTAGCCATGATTATGACCTTGGCGATCATTTTGACGATGATCTTCCGGAAGTACGTGATCCGGGGACTCACCACCGGGGCCGGTAAAGGTACATACAAAACATATATTGCTATCAAGATAGGAGTTTCCGGAGCTACATATCATCGATGGACTCAAGAGTGCGCCGACGAAGCCGGCATACAGATTGGAAGAAGAGCAGGAACTGAGATTGCCGGCAGATGTAGGCGATGTGATGTCGCTCCTCAATGAACCGTTCCGGGCCGGATCTGCCGGGCGTTGACTCCGGCCCAACAGGTCGCCGTTTCGGCGGCGCGAAGAAGATCGCCGTGCTCCATCAGCTCGACGGCAAGAACCGCCGAGAGGGTGTCCCCGCAGCCGAGCGTGTTGACCGCCTCGACCGGCTCAGGTGTGACGGTGTGGAACTCCTTATCTTGGATCCAGCTCTCCTCCTTTCCCCGGGAAAGGTAGGTGATCGTTCCGTATTCATCATGAATCTGTTTCATCAATCCTCGCACCTCCGATTCCAGATGTGGGTCCATCTCCCGTTCCCGAATCGTACGGTTGAAAAATGTCTGAACGAATTCGCTCATGTTGGGTTTGATGATGTCCGGTCTGTGGATCAGCGAATTTCTGAGGTCATCCCCTTTGAGGTCCAGAAGGACGAAGAGTCCTTTCTCCTTCGCTTCTTTGACGAATGCGGGGTAGAGATCGTGGGCATAGCCGCCGGCCCGGGTGCCGGTGATGATCACGCCGTCCACCGTTTCGAGGGCTTGAGTGAACAGCTCTCGGATCGGTCCCTCGGTTCCGCTTCGAACCGGCTCCGGTTCCTGAATCAGCTCGGTGGTCTGCCCGTTGCCGAGAACGGTGATGCAGGTGCGGATCTCGCTCTTCGAGTCGGTCCACAGCACGGTAACCCGGTCTTTTTCGGCCATCCTGATGAATTCGTGCTTTCGTTCTCCTCCGAGGTGGGACAAGAGGAAAGCGTCATGACCCAATTGGGCAAGGACTCGGGCGGTGTTCATCCCTTTGCCGGAGCTGTCGAGGTAGTGTTCCTTGGCTCGGTTCACCTCCCCGAGAAGAAGGGAGGGGAACACCATCGTGATCTGGAAGGTGGGGTTCAAACAAACGGTCAACAGTCGCATGAAAGGTCTATGTGCAATGAAGTATGGGCGGCTTTCAGCTGGCGGTAGGTGACTTTGCTCTGGTCGAACATCCATTTGGACGCTTTGGTATTGTCGGTCTCGGCGTATTTGTCGGAGAGGTAGATCACCTCCTTGATGCCCGCCTGGATGATCGCCTTGGCGCATTCGTTGCAGGGAAAGAGGCCGACATAGATGCGGCATCCTTTCAGGTCGCTGCGGATCGCGTTGAGGATCGCGTTCAGTTCGGCGTGGCAGACATACGGGTACTTCGTTTCGAGCCACTGTCCTTCGCGCTGCCAGGGGATGAGGTCGTCATCCACGCCGATGGGAAGTCCGTTGTACCCGACGCCGACGATCTTGTGCTCGCTACTGACGATGCACGCCCCCACCTGGGTGTTGGGGTCTTTGCTGCGCATCGCCGAGAGCTGGGCGATTCCCATGAAGTACTCATCCCAGCTGATATAGTCCTCTCGCTTATGCATCGTGCTCCTCCATGAATGCGATGATCCTGTCGGTCAGCGATTCCTGAACCGAGTAATACGATAAGAGAGCATGCCGGGAATGGCCGTCACCCTTCATGTCGGTTTCCAGAAAGACGAGATTACGGCTCTTGGTTTCCTTTTGGATGATCGAGAGGTTCTTGAAGGGGATCGTCGTGTCCCCCCGGTCATGGAGCGCGAAGAGGGGACAGGTAACATGGTTCAGATCCTTTCGGATCTTGGGAAGGGAGGCGATGAAGCTGAGGCCCGGGCGGACCATCAGGCCGCCATAGCCGACCCAGTCCTGGCCTCCGTCCGAGCCGTTCTGGTTCCCGTCGACGATCCGGGCCCCGATCGAGGGGATGAAGAGGGCGATCGTGCGGGCGACATATTGCCTCAAATCGGTAAAAATCCCGTCTTTGATCGAGTTGTACACCACCGGGGCGGCGATTGAGACGATGCTGCTTGGCGCCAGTGAAGGGGAGGAGCAATACCGCTCGGCAAGCTTGAGGGTCATCGCCCCGCCCATCGATGTTCCGATGATGTGCATCGTCCTGTATTTGCCTCGAAGGTCTTCATAGTACCGACAGAGGTAGTCGAACCACTGCATGAACGTGGTGTTCTCCAGATCTTTCGGGTCGGTGCCGAACCCGGGAAGCAGCGGAACGTACACGTCGTATCCGGCTTCATGGATCCGTTTCGCGCTGTAGGAGTACATCGACGGAGTGGAAGGGAAGCCGTGCACCATCAAGACGCAGCGCGAATGGCCGCCTTTGTAGATGATGGGTTTGCCATTTTCACTGAATGCGTTTTGCTCGTTGCTTTCCAGCTGCCGTTTCGGTACGTCACGGTACCCGATGAGCGTGGTGTTCCAAAGAATGAAGAGAACCACGGCAATAATGATGATAATCCACATACACCCACTATAGCCCAGGAAAGGGGAGAAAAGAAGAGGGAGTTGTAAAACGAAGAATCATATTTAAATGAATAAGGGAAGGATAGGAAAAAAAGGAATAGTAGGGCATTGAGTGAAAATACCCTGTAGGGGATATAATACAAAAATACCTTATAGGGTATATTTTGATAATATCCCCTGCGGGGTATAATATTGACCGGGATTGAAGAACACACTATCATACCCATATATCGACCTTGGTATGGGGAGGCTTTATGAAGTTTGTCGTCAATCTATCGCACCAATTTGGTTCTGCAGTAAAAGAGATTCGTGAAACGAAAGGGCTTCGCCAGACTGATGTCGCCCGGCAGGTAGGAATGCTTCCAAAAACTATTTCAGCGCTGGAAAATCGCCCTGCAACAGTAAAGATTGAAAGTCTCATGAAGCTTCTGTCCGCCTTGGAGTATGAAATCATTCTGGCTCCGAAACCGAAGCAGGACGCATTTGGTTTCAACGAATTGATTGATTGAGGAATAAGGTATGAAGAGGTTGTTCATCTGGATGTTCGGAAGGCCGGTCGGTACATGGAGTGTTGCAAGGAATGGAACTCACACATTTCAATACGATGAAACATGGCTTGCTTCCGGAGATTCGTTTCCCATTTCTCTATCGATACCGCTTGGCAAGGGAGTCATCGAAGGATCATATATACACGATTTTTTTGATAATCTCCTGCCCGATTCAGAAGCGATTCGTAACCACATGCGAATCAGGTTTCAAGCGAAATCATTGGCTGCGTTCGATCTGTTGCATGAGGTCGGAAGAGATGCGGTGGGGTCGATGCAGATCCTGCCGGAAGGTGAGCTTCCCTCAACCGGCGAGATTACGGGCAGGGTCATTGATGAGCATGAGATCGCCCAAACGCTCAGAGGATTGACACAATTGACTTCGGTCGAGAGTGTTCCGGTGGACGAGTTTCGGATTTCCCTGGCAGGCGCCCAGGAAAAAATCGCCTTATTGAAGTATCAGGGACAATGGATGGTTCCTCACGGTTCCACTCCAACGACTCACATCCTGAAAGTTCCTCTTGGATCGTTTGGGCCGTTGGGAATCGATATGTCTTCCTCCGTCGAGAATGAATATCTCTGTGCAAAGCTCACAAAGGCATTGGGGATTGCCGTTGCCGAGTGTGAGATTGAACAGTTTGAAGAGATTCCGACGCTCGTCGTCACCCGGTTCGATCGCAGATGGAGTGAGGATGGGAAACAGGTCATTCGAATCCCTCAGGAAGACTTTTGCCAAGTAACTAAAACTTCAAGTGCCGATAAATATGAAAGCGACGGTGGGCCGGGAATTCAAACGATCATGAGTATCCTTCAAGGGTCGCAGAATGCGAGCGAAGACCGGCTTACGTTCTTCTCGGCTCAGCTTCTGTTCTGGCTTTTGGCGGCTCCGGACGGACATGCCAAAAACTTCTCGATCTTTTTGGGATCCGGAGGGAGGTATATGCTTGCTCCTTTGTATGACATCATCAGCGCATATCCGGTTTTAGGAAGCGGAAGAAAACAGATCCATCCGCGCAGGCTGAAGATGGCGATGGCCCTTCAGGGGGAAAACCGGTATTACAACTGGGATAAAATCCTGCCAAGGCACTTCGTGGAGATGGGCAGGAAATATGGTTTGGATGTGCCAACCATCTTCCAAGATCTGGCAGGAAGGATTCCTTTTGCAGTTGAGGCGGTAAGCAATGAGCTCAGCCCCGATTTCCCCCAATCCGTAAGCGAGCCGATCTTCGAGGGGTTGATAAAACAGGGAAGAATGTTGGAGGGGTTTACAGGCTGATTGCTGAAAATATATGTAAAACAGATACTACAGTTCGTCCGAGAATAGATGAATATCTCTATGACATGGACTGTGCTCATGAGGCACTTGTAAATATGTTGGTTCATAACGATTGGACAATCACGGAACCGCAAGTATCATTCTATTCAGATCGCATCGTATTTACATCACACGGCGGAATTCCACGTGGAATGACGGAAGAAGAATTTTATAGTGGAGTGAGCCGTCCTCGAAACTCTGTGTTGATGAGGATTTTTTTGAATCTTGGAATCGTTGAGCACACAGGGCATGGAATACCAATGATTGTCGAAAAATACGGAAAAGAGGCCTTTGATATTCATCAGACCTATATTGATGTTACGCTTTTAATCAGTCCGTTTTGGCATCAGTGCCACAGCGTGGCACCGATCATGGCACCGATGGTGGGGATATTCGGTTACAGGAGGATGTATCCGACACGGAAAAAAGGGTGATTTTAGAGTTGATTAAAAATCCGGAAAACACATATAACCAATTGGCATCCGAAATGGGCGTTTCCAGAAGATCCGTTTCGCGAGCTGTGGTCTCACTGGTTGAAAAAAATGTATTGAAAGAGTCGGCAATAACAAGCTCGGATTCTGGAAAATTATTCGTTGACCAATTCGGTGTAACAGATTGGTCAGCAGGAAAAGGTTTTTCTTTATATATAAAGCAATTATTTACAATATTCCGGCCGATTCGCCAAGAATTGATGCCCGAACGGGAGAGACGATGCCCGAAAAGGTGAATTTGCATATGTATACAGGTATCGTCTCTTCAAAGGCCATTTTGAAATTGCCTCTTGAGGAAAAAGCGTGAGGCTAATGATGCTAATCATGAAGCTAATGAAAAAGACATCCGGAATCGGACAATAGATTTCATATCGGAGAACCATCTTCGCACTTGTTATCGGGAAGGTGTCATGCTCTAATGGGCTTACATAAACAGGGAGATCTATGATGGCCCAGAAACCTCAGTTCATCCAGTCCTTCAAAAGGCCCGCCGGTACCGAGATCAAGCTCATCAACG
>SHOI01000237.1 GCA_004294855.1 Sphaerochaeta sp.
AGGAAGGAGTCCGCTCTTCATGAAAGGGGCACAGCCCCCAGAGACGCCCGCCTCTCGAGGAGAGGGTGACGTAATCACTGACCACTTCGCTGATCGACAGGCGAGCTTTGATTTGTTGGAGAGTAGATTCAGCAATCTTTGCCATCTGGTCTCCTATATGATCATGATCAATCCATTGGCGATTCGCTGGCGAATGAAACCATCAATTTCCTTCTTGCTGTACCGTTTACCGTGTCCGATTCCGGGACATGAACGGGCTTCTTCTTCCCATGTCTCTCTGCTTTCAATGATTGTGCCCCAAAACGGGTAGGTTCGGCATTGGACCGGACGAGCTTCATACACGGTGCATCCGTTCGGGCTCAGGAAGATGCAGTCATGGTTCTTTTTCTCCACCAGGCTGATCATCTTGTAAGCCCCCATGTCAACGTAGTGACAGTACGTCTTGATGAATGCTTCCTGATCCATGCGGGTATGGGCACAAAGGCGATCAAGATCGGATTGAGAGAGAAAGACATACCCCGGCTCAACCCCGCAACAATAGACGCAGCCTGCTACGCAGGAGAATTGCAGGCCTTCATCGTAAAACCTACTCATCTACACCCCTTTTTCACGATGACGAACAAAGGCCTTCCTCGTAGAAGAAGGCCTCCGATTGGAGAGAGAAGGATTCGAACCTTCGAAGGTGATAACCAACAGATTTACAGTCTGCCCCCTTTGGCCGCTTGGGTACCTCTCCCTGTCAAAAGACAAACGTACAATACAAGCTATTGGGCCCTTTGTCAACCGCACGAAGGGATTTTGCCCAAAAACCCGCTTCTTGACACGTCCATGCTCCGCCAGATATAGTTGCACGCGATGCCGACTTAGCTCAGCGGTAGAGCACGTGACTTGTAATCTCGGGGTCGTCAGTTCAATTCTGACAGTCGGCTTCCCGGCGGTGTACTTCGGTATGCCGTTTTTTTATTCTTGCCCCGCACTCTTCAAAGCGTTCAAAGAAGTTGGGAAAGGAGACTGCGACGCACTCCGTTTCCGTTATCGTGATCTCCTCCCTTGCAGCCAGACCGGCTGCGACCATCGCCATTGCGATCCGATGGTCCCCGGCGGAGGAAACCGTTCCGCCCCCGATGGGAGTCGGACCGTGGACGGAAAGCTCATTCTCCCCCGCCACCAGCTTGCAGCCCAATCGGTTGAGCCGCTCGGACATCTCGAAGACCCGGTCGGTTTCCTTGACTCGGACATGGGAGATATTGGTGAACGTCGTCGTCCCATGCGCCTGAGTCGCCGCCA
>SHOI01000093.1 GCA_004294855.1 Sphaerochaeta sp.
ACAAAGAAATGTTTCTAAAAAAGTTAAAAAAATATACTCCCTAAAGGAGTTACAAAAGCTTTTTTAATTTCTGGCTGCAAAAGTCGGGAGATCTGGGGATTCAGCGGGGCATGAAGCTCCTCTACGGTCCGGAGGAGATTTCCAAGGCAAGGTTTGAGGAAATCCGAGCTCGATACACCCCCTATGGTTCAGTTGCATCGCTCTATCTTTGGGCGATCGCCCAAGGAGTCTTATCTCCACTGGACTGAACGGATAAACTTCGATAAGCTGGACACTGTATTCAAAATTTGCATAATTATGCAAACAGAGGGGTTTTGAATGATTGAAGAACAGGGTTTGACGAAAGAAGAGATCAAAGCCCGGAAGCTCTTGGAAGAAAAGGAAGCGGACAGCAAGCTGCGAAGCTATCCGGGATTTTTCGGACATGCGGTTACGGTGCTGTTCATCATCTGGTCGATCTTCCAGCTCTACGCCACGACGATCGGAAAGATCGATGCGATGCGCCTCAGAACATGGCACCTGCTCTTTCTGCTCATGTTCACGTTCCTTTTGTTTCCGACCTATAAAACCGAACCCTTGAAGCGGAAAACTCCTCCGGTCTGGGATTGGCTCCTCCTCGGCCTCACCTTCTTCTCCGTCGGCTATCTTCTGCTGTACTACACCACGGTCGCCAAGCGGGGCGGGTATCTGAACAAGACCGATCTGGTCGTCGCGTTCATTCTCCTTGCGGTCATCTTCGAAGCGGGGCGAAGGGCGTGTCGATCCCTGATGTATCTGGGATTGATTTTCCTGCTCTACAACTTCCTCGGCCGCTTCATCCCCGGCGACCTGGGGCACGTGGGCTTCAGCTTGAAACGGGTCCTCAGCCACATGGTCTGGGGAAGCCAGGGAGTCTTCGGGGTGGGAATCGGGGTAAGCGCCACCTATATCTTCCTGTTCGTCCTGTTCGGGGCGTATCTGAAATATTCCGGCTTCAGCCAATTCATCAACGATGTCTCTCTGACCCTCGTCGGCCGATCCGCCGGCGGACCGGCCAAGGTGGCGGTCATCGCCAGCGCATTGATGGGGATGATCAACGGAAGCGCGATCGCCAACGTGGCGACCACCGGGACGATCACGATTCCGATGATGAAAAAGACCGGCTATAAGAAGGAGTTTGCCGCCGCCGTCGAAGCGGTCGCTTCCACCGGAGGACAGTTCACTCCCCCGATCATGGGAGCGGTGGGATTCGTCATGGCGGAGTTCATGGGGGTCTCCTATACCAAGGTTCTGGTCGCTGCCGCGATCCCCGCCTTTCTCTATTACCTCACCCTCCTCTTCGCCGTCCACTTCGAGGCGAAACGGCTGGGCCTTTCCGGCCTGAGCAAGGAGAACATCCCCGATGCACTTGAGGTCTTCAAAAAGCAGGGTCACCTTCTGATTCCCTTGGTCGTCCTTCTGGTGCTCCTTGGAATCGGATACACTCCCCTCTTTGCCGCCGTCATCTCGATCTTCGCCACCGTCGGAGCCTCGTGGTTGAGAAAAGAGACCCGGATGGATTGGAAGACGATTGTTCAGGCCACGGTCGAAGGGGCCCGCTCCTCCATCACCGTGGGGATGAGCTGCGTGATCATCGGAGTCATCATCGGCACAGTCAGCCTTACCGGTCTGGGGCTCAGCTTCGGCTTCGTCATCCTGAGGATCGTGGGTGAAGGCCAGCTCTTCTTAGGCGGCCTGATGGTGATGATTATGAGCACCGTCCTGGGAATGGGAGTTCCCGGCGTCGCCGCGTACGTAATCGTCTCCGCAGTCAGCGTGCCCGTGCTCATCCAGACCGGGGCGATTCCGATGGCGGCCCATATGTTCTGTCTGATCTATGCGTGTCTTTCCAATATAACCCCGCCGGTTGCGATGAGCAGCTATGTGGCCAGCGGTATCGCCGATTCCAACCAGACCAAAACAAGTCTGATCGCTGTGAAGCTCGGATTGACGGGATTTATCCTTCCTTTCTTTTTCCTGGACAATCCGATTCTGTTGATCGGCTCGACTCCGGATGTTCCCATTCTCCTGACGATCCGGGCGGTCATCACCTCTTCGATCGGAGTCGTCGCCCTTTCAGCGGGTCTGCAGGGGTATCTCCTGAGGAATCTGACAATCATTGAACGGGGCTTGCTGGTCATCAGCGGATTGTTGTTCATCGCGACGAGTCTCTCCACCGACCTCATCGCCACAGGCATCTTGATCACTCTCTTGCTTATCCAATATTTTCAAACACATCGTATGAAGGAGCGTATCGCATGAAAAAACTCATCACAATTCTTTTGATGATCGCCCTGGTCGTCCCCGTCTTCGCCGCCGGCGGCGGTGAAAAAGCCCCTGCAAAGACGACGATCAACTTCCCGACCGCCGCTACCACCGGCGCCGTGTATCCGCTGGGTGCGGCGATCTCGAACATGTGGAACAACAAGGTTCCCTCCGTCCGGGCTGCCGCTCAGGCTTCCGCCGGCGGAATCGAGAACCTCAACCTGATCGCTGACGGCGAAGCGCAGGTCGGTGTCGCCGTCACCTCGATCATGTACGAGTCCTTTACGGGAACCGGCACCTTTGAAGGTCGGGCCAACCCCAACCTTCGGGTGATGATCGGACTCTACTACAACCCGAATCAGGTGGTCGTCGCCAAGAACTCGAACATCAACTCCCTCAATGACCTTGCAGGCAAATCCTTTGCCAGCGGCGCGCCCGGTTCGACGACTGAAGTCGAGACGGCGATCCACCTCAAAGAATCGGGGATCAACTACCCCGATGCGCTGAAAGTCCAGTACATCGGCTTCACCGAGGCGATCGATCTGATGCGCAACAAGCAGATCGACGGTGCTTGGATCATGGCGGGAATTCCGAACGCGGCGGTAACCGAGATGCTCTCCACCGCAGGCGGAAAGCTTCTCCCCCTCGATCCGGCGCTCATCAATTCCCTGCACGCCAAGCTTCCCTGGTATGCAGCGTACACGATTCCGGCCAACACCTATCCCGGCCAGGACGAGGATGTCCTGACCAGCGCTATCAAGCTCACGATCTGCACCGACGCCCGCGTCAGCGACGATGTGATCTATGAACTGACCAAGGCGTTCTGGGAAAACATCGACGAGCTGAAAGCCACGCAGGCCCCCTTGAAGAACACCTTCCTTGAGGAGACGGTTCGCGACCTCGCAGGTCTTCCGATCCACGACGGAGCCGCCCGCTACTATCGTGAACGGGGCCTCCTCTAACCCCAAATCCCGGGACTTCGGTTCCGGGATTTTTCTTCCTTTGATGACACAATGTGTGTATGGTCAGGAAATTCGGGGGTATTTCGATATTGTTTATATGATGGTATCATTTGCCAACCCATCAGATTGATCTTCTTTGTTGCTGCATTTCGAGGCTTAACGCGGGTCAGGAGGAATCTATGTCGTCATTTATCAAGGATTATCAAAGAGGAAATAGAATATACGAATGGGATGGACGGTATCTGAAAGCCTATCAGGATGGCCAAAAAATGATCGAATGGGACGGCCAATATGTCAAATCATACTCCAATGGCAGAAGGCTTTTTGTATTTGATGGCCGTTATTTTAAAAGATATTCGGACGGACAAAAACTTTATGAGTGGAACGGCCGATATATAACCGCTTATCATGATGGCAGGAAAGTCATCGAATGGGATGGACGTTACATCAAATCATATACCAATGGAAGAAAGCTGCTGGAGATTGATGGGCTTATCCCTCTTGCGATCATAATAGGGGTGGCAACAGGAATGATGTAATCATTGATGCCGACAATTCGACGATTCTGTTTTCAAATCTTCCGGAACGACTTCTCTGGGATTTCTTTTCCCCTTGACTAAGACCCTTCCATCACTGATGCTCATGGTATGGAACAAGCGTTTATCGATTTGCATCTCTCTTTGGAACTTCAGCGGAAGGTGAAGCATCTGTCCAATCGGATCGGCGATGATTCTCAGCATCGACTGCTGATCGATGAATTGAGAAGCGCGATCGTCGATCGTGATCAGAACCGGGTGGGGTTACTGCTCAATCAGGGGCTCACCGGGTTCGGGGTTCTGCATCCCCTTGTCGCAATCGCCCAAGTATGGGAAACGATCGGAGAGGTATTCCATGCGCTTGGCCTTGACGATGAAACCCGTCTTGCAACACTGAATGACATCAATCTCTGGATCGCCCACCACGCCGAAGCGAACAACGGGAAGCAGGGTCTTTCCCGGGTGTTCTGGGTCAGCCGGTTGCTGACTGCCCGCATTGTCCAGTTCGGACGCCTTCAATTCGAGGAGCGCGTTTTTCCCTACCCTGCGACCGTGTATCAAGATTTTGGGCTTGAGTTTATCGCACTGAGCAACGGCGGCCTTACCCTCGATCGGGACGGCTATCCCACCAAGGATGAGAATAAGATTACTCGAACCACTGTCGGTCGGGAATTAATCGATCTATCCAGTGGATCGATCGGTGAAGAACGGATCGACCCTTCAGCGTTGACCAAGGTCTTGGATGAGCAATCCCGGGTCCTCTTTGTCCATATTCCCGCCTCAGGGCCGCTTGATCCTCATTTGGTGGAAGAAGCGCTCCGGAAGGCTGAAGCATTTTTTGGAAGAGGATGGGTATATGTTTGCACCTCCTGGCTGCTCGATCCCGCCCTTGAGAAGGTAGTGGATTCCGAAAGCAACATCCGGTCATTCAACCGGCGCTTTTCGAAGCTGCCCGTCTTCTTCGAATATCCCCAGCTCTTCGAGCGGGTCTTCTTCTGCAATGACGAAGCATCGGTTCTGTCCGCTGATGCGACGACGAGTCTGCAGAAGAACGTGCAATCAGCGCTTCGGCGCGGAGTCGTTTTTCGAACGATGGGCGGATTCTTCCTTGCATAAACGGGTGGGAACTGATACTACACAGGTATGGAAACCCCACTGCACGGTCTTGTCGACTCCCACTTTCATCTCCTTGCGATCCGGGAGAAAGGAATCGATCCTTCCCCGCTGCTCGCCACGATGAAGGAGCTCGGGTATCGGGGAATCGATATCGGCCTTGGCGGAAACGACCTTGCCGAACGGATCGAACTGGTCGGAGGATATGATGAGATCTATTTCGCCGCCGGCCTTGGCCCGTGGGCGGCGGCCTGGGAGGATTGGAGGATCAGGGAAGCGCTTGGGCTTCTTGTCTCCGATCTTGCTCGGTATCCCGTGCTCGCGGTGGGAGAGATCGGACTCGACAACTACTGGAAGTACGGAACCACAGAGCGTCAGGAGGAGCTCTTCCTCGCCCAAGCGGATCTGGGGAAACCGATCATCATCCACAACCGCGAAGCGGATGAACAGTTCATCAGACTGCTTGAAGAACATTCCTTTCCTTTTGGGGGAATCTTCCACTGCTTCAGCGGATCGGAAGAGCTTGCCGACCTTGCGTTGGAAAAGGGGTTTTACCTCTCCTTTGCCGGAAGTCTTACCTACAAAGGCAGCCAGCCGCTCATCGCTCTGCTGAAGCGAATGCCGAAAGAACGCCTTCTGTTGGAAACCGACAGCCCGTACCTCGCCCCGGTTCCCAAACGGGGAAGAAAGAACATTCCCCTCTACATCGAATATCTCTATCGCTTTGTCGCAAACAAGTTGGAACTTCCGATTGAAACCCTGATCCGGCTTGTATCCTCCAATTTCCAACGCTTTGTCGATGAGGCCAAGGTTGACCGTCCTTAAGCGATTCGATACGATAATTGTTGACTGAATCAGATCAGATAAGGAGAGATTTTATGATATCCTACAAGGACCTCGGATTAGTGAATTCCAAGGAAATGTTCGCCAAGGCGATTAAAGGCGGATACGCTGTCCCGGCGTATAACTTCAACAACTTGGAACAGCTGCAAGCGATCATCCAAGCATGTGTGGAAACAAAGAGCCCTGTCATTATGCAGGTTTCCAAAGGTGCCCGCGACTATGCGAACATCAACTTATTGCGCAACATGGCCCGCGGTGCCGGCGAGTACGCCCGAGAACTCGGCTATGATATCCCGATCGTCCTGCACTTGGATCATGGCGACAGCTTTGAAACATGTAAAGATTGCATCGACAACGGATTCTCCTCGGTCATGATCGACGGCTCCCACCTTCCCTACGAAGAAAACGTTGCGCTGACGAAAAAGGTCGTCGAATATGCCCACAAGCACGATGTAACCGTCGAAGGTGAGCTTGGCGTTCTTGCCGGAATCGAAGATGAGGTTTCGCACGAGAAATCCACCTACACCAAACCGGAACAGGTCGTCGACTTCGTCTCCCGGACCGGCGTCGATTCGCTGGCGATCTCCATTGGAACGAGCCACGGAGCGAACAAATTCAACCCCGCCCACTGCACCGTTAACGAAGAAGGCATTCTCATTCCTCCCCCGCTTCGCTTCGATATCCTGGAAGAGATTGAAAGACGGCTTCCCGGGTTCCCGATCGTTCTGCACGGATCTTCCTCCGTCCCGCAGGAGTACGTGAAGATAATCAACAAATACGGTGGAAAACTGAAAGACACGATCGGAATCCCCGAGGAACAGCTTCGCAGAGCCGCCAAGAGCGCAGTGTGCAAGGTCAACATCGACAGCGATGGCCGCTTGGCGATGACGGCGACGATTCGTGAAATCCTGCACAACAACCCGGGGGAATTCGATCCGCGAAAATACCTCGGACCGGCCCGCGACGAACTGAAAAAGATGTATATCCACAAGAACACCAACGTTCTTGGTTCCGCCAATCAAGCCTAACGTAATCGATGGCCGCCTTCGGGCGGCTATCTTCTTATATTCCAGCTTTGACACATCGTAACTTGACTTTTGCACCACACCCTCCCCAAACAAGGCCATAATCAATTGTCCCGGAT
>SHOI01000010.1:0-26671 GCA_004294855.1 Sphaerochaeta sp.
GCTTGATCTGTTTTGCCATTATCGCTTTCCCCCTATCAAGAGTTCTGTCACCTTGGTCAGCGCTTCAATGGTGGACTCGGTCAAGGCGCTTGCGATGTTGCCGTTGTAAGCGCCGAGGGTTGCAACGTTGACGGCCACCCCGGTTCCGTCGTCGGTTGCCACCAGGACCATGGCTGCCTGCCCCTCAAATAGTACCACCTTCGTTTCGCCGTTGTCTTGGGTGAAAGCGGTCTGTACATATACATTAGGCATGCTTGTTTCCCTCCTTTATAATTCGGATGCCATCTTTAAATCCAGCCACCCACTGGCTGATGGCGTGGTAGTCGCCTAGCGCCAGGAATGCACCGTCTTTGGGGCCTGTGTCAAATACGGCCAGGAATCTGCCGACCTTATGGACTAGGACTCTGTCGGTAATCTCGTCTACTTGCGCCTGGAGCTCCTTGGCTTGTGCCTCCAGTGGTACCATCCGCGTTTCCTCCTTTCTGTGCCTTGAGCGCCGCGCCCCTTGCGGGGCGGCCCCGGCTTTCACGGGGCTGGGCCTAACGGCTTATTCGTTGGGGTCGCTGAGTTCCGCTTGGTAGGTGTAGATTCCGGGAACATCGCTTGCTTGCATTCCGTCTTCGCCTCGGGGGTCGCGTCGCTGTTTGCCCAGTCCCAATTCTTCTTCTTCGGTCATTTGCAGTTCCTCAAAGGCGGGGATCTTCTCGGTATCAATCGTCGTCTCATCGTATTCCTCGCTGATTGCTTTGAAGCTGTGCAAACCGCAAAGGTCAGCGACCAGCTCCCGGTTGTCCTCGCCCGTGACCGTGCCAGTCTTGTCGATGTGGTAGCCACCAACCTCATAGGCGAATGTCGGTGCTCCGAGGTAATTGGTCGGGGCGTTAAGTTCATGGCTAATGGCTGCGACCAGTGATTTACGTTCAGGGCCTGTTACGTTGTAAGAAAGTCTCATGTTCGTTTCCTCCTTTCTGTGCCTTGAGCACCGCGTCCTACCCCGCTAGTATTGCGTCTATCTCTGCCACTCTTGCCAGCAGCCGCTCCCGCTCCTCCTGCAGCGCGGCCAAATTTGGCGTTTCTTCGGCGAGTATTTCCAGTGTCAGCCCTTCGGGATTCGCCTCGGCGAGTGCCCGAGGTACATCGTGGATGATGATCACCGACCCTTTTGTGACTACTGTTTCCCAGTTTTTGACCGATCCGCCGGAATCGGCTCCGCCCTCTACAAAAACAACGCCTTCGCCTATCCTGGCTCCCGAGTCGCGGCCCCATGCGGAGGCTATTGTCCGGCCGAGCATTACGACCGGGCCGCGTCCTTCCGATTTACTACTGAGCATTGTCACTTTTACAGATACTAGGTCGGCTGGGCGATCGTCTTGGCCGTATACCTCCCGCATGGCCTGGCGGACCATCTCGACATTGCGGGGATCCACCGTCCAGACCTTGGCGGCGCTATCCCAGCGACCGCCCATCTTCTTGATTTTATCCACAAACTCGGGATTGTAAGGGCTTACTATCTGTGCTTTTCCGTTTGCCTCAATAATTTTAAATGCCATCCTATTGTCCTCCCTTCGGGGTCAAGCCCCGTTTATTTATTCCATTGTCGCACTTTGCGAGCGTAAAGTCAAGCACAAAAGGGGGACACATTCGAATTTATTTGCCTTTTTTCCACCCAATCACCCGGGCGATCTGCGGCTGGGTCTGCGGGGACACGCACTTGGTAACCTCGTCCCGGCGGATATAGTCTAGGTAGTCCAGGGCGTTGATTCCCTGGCCAAGTCCATGGCGGGCTATCCAGCACCCGACCACCGCGCCGGTCCGGCCGTAGCCTCCTAAGCAGTGGACGTACACCGTTTCCCCGTCGGCCATGCTCCGGTCGATTCGGTCTAAAACCTTGACCGTCTGCTTTACGGTGGGAGCCGTCAGGTCCCGGATTGCGAACCGATCACACGCTACCTTAATCCCCCGCTTTGCCCCGAGCGCTTTCGCCTCCCGGTTGTATTCCCTAATCGGGCGCATGCGCCAATCGCGCTCCCCGCGCTCCATTAAGGAGATGATCCGGGTCACCCCCTGGTCGAGTAGCCATGTCAAGTTCTCGGTCTGCTGCGCCCGGTCCAGATCGCCAGGGAAGGGGCCGGCCAAAAAGGAGTCGTTCACCTTATAGACCCGGCCGTCGAACCTTACTCGCTGATCCCACTGGCTGCCCAGCAGGGAGGTAGTCCCCCTGAAGGTGTACGGCCAGCGGTAGTCGTTCAAATAGTCCTGCTGGGCCTCGATCTCGTCGAGCATATCCCAAGGGTCCTGCCAGCCCTTATCGGGCCATAGCGTCGCTTCGGTGAATCTGGTTTTTCTTTTTGCCATTGATTGCTCCCCCTTTGTGCCATCCCATGAATGCTGGTTGTTTATCAATCCGCGTCCGGGTGCTCCGGATCGCTGCCCGGAAGGCCCGCTTGTCTAACTCGAAATCCTCGTAGCCATCCAGGCATACGTTGACGTACCAGTCGGTGGGCATCGCCAATGGGTGCCCCGCCGTCATCTGGTAGGTCATGGCTATCTCCACCCCAAACTCGGTCTGGACCGGCACGTTGATGCGCCGGTATAAGGTCGGGTACCCCTCGTAGAAATCCAGTCGTTTCAGATCCTGCTGGGTGATGGACCAAAGGCCCCCCTGGGTGCGTTTGCCCTTGTCGGGCTCGACCGTGCAGTACCCGCATCCGCTGGAGTTGCCCTGGAATTCCAGGCGGTACCCGTCTAGGATTGCGGCGCCCATCGGGCGAGCGCCCGGGCATCGTTGCTTCATCTGGCTCACGTTCAGGTTGCTGCCGTAGCAGAAGTATCTCAGTCGTTTTATCATTTGCTCTCCTCCTCGGTTTCTTTTGCCATGCCGATTCTCAGCAGTTCCGCGACCGCGTTTTCGCAGCGCTCTTCGATGGTGTTGCCGGAAAAGTCTACCGGCCCGTTAAAGGTGTTTAGTCGGGCCTGAAGCAGGTCCAGGTATTGGTCCAGGTTTTTCCCCTGGTCAAAAGCCTTCTCCCGCAGGGTGGCCATGATATGCACCGTTCCCCCGTGGATGGTCATGCCATCCGCTATGATTGTTCTTTCCGCCATTTTCGTTCCCTCCTTCTATTTAAGCGGGGCGCCCGTGTCTCCAGGCGCCGTTTCCGCTCAGGTTCTTGGTCAGGTGTTCCCGGGTGCTTTCGAATTCGGGTCCGATGAAGCCCAGTCTCAGGAGCCAGCACCGGAAGGTATATTTCTCGTTGTCGGTATCCGGTTTGGCTGGTTTGGCCGCTCTCTGCTTGAGTGCTTGGTGGCTCATTCCAAGGGCTAGGTGTATGTAGGCCTTGACCTCCCCGGCGTGCAGGGTGCTGTTAAAAAGCCTGAATTCCACCGTGCCTTTGTACCAAACCGCGTGGAGGTTTAATCCGCAGTAGCGGGTGTCGTGGTAGTGCTGGTAGCGGGCGTTCGCCGGGTTTGACCCATCGTACCAGAAGGCGGCCAGGTCGTCCAAGGTGACCGTCTTTTTGCCGTTGACGTCGTCCACCAGCTTGGTGCGGAGCTTTTTGCAGTGCTTCAGCCGGCTATTTTTGACGTCCAGGGCCTTGTAAATCATGTCCTCACGGGATGCGAAAATGTTGATGAGGTTCCGCAGGCTGGTCGGGGTGTGCGGTGCCGCGTCGACGTGGATATGAATCCCGCAGCTGCCGTTAACCTTGGCGCCCGCCTTGCGGAGGGCTCTTACGACCTGCTGGAGGGTTTCGATATCCCCCCAGGTCAGTATCGGGGTAACCACTTCCACTTGGTATATATTCCGGTTGTTTCCGGTGTTAAGTGTGGTGCCGCCTTTTTGCGGTGTGATGCTGACGTCGCTGACCACCTTCCACCAGCGTCCCTGCGGGTCTTTCACCCGGCGGGTGTCGTACCCCATTTCCGGGCGGTGCTCCTTGGTGGTGTGAAAGTGCCTGGCGATTACGCCCGCGGCTGCGCTCCGCGAGATTCCGGTCATTTCTATTTCTACCCCAAATCTCTGTGTTTTCATTCCCTTGGCCTCCTTCGCTTTACATACGTTAATGCTATAATACAGGTTTACGCACACAAAGTAAAGCGAATGTGCCAAAAGAGCAAAAAAAATAAGGGCCTTTCGGCCCCGGAGAGTGGAAGGTGTTTATCTGCGGGTGGGGGACTAACCCCGGCCTCTCAAATAAAACGCGGGGCTTCGGCCCCGCTATAAAACAGGAGGGAAGGATTCCCACCGCAGTGGGCTACTTGCCAGCGGCTCGGCCTCTCCCTGCTACTCAGCCTCCCCGATCACACCACTGTACTTTGCGGCATCATAAAACCCGGCAGCACTCGCACCGATCACGAGCCCGATCACAGCCCCCGAAATCAGTTCGTTACCGTTCTGGTAAGCTATCCCCACGCCGCCCAGGAGGCCCAGCAGGATAGCTAGGGCCGGGGCGTACTTAGTCGGCAGCCCAACCTCCCGCGCGATCTTAACTAGGGCCATAACCAGTCCCACCACGGGCACACCGTAAAGCAGATAAATACTAACGTCCATTATTTTGACCTCCTTACATAGTCCGCAACATTGCGGATTAAGGCGTTGACGTAGTCACCCCGGGCAGCCTGCCCGGTAGCCGCGATCCCCAGCCAGTAGTCAGGGCTGTTGATGATCCCGGCCTGTTGCAGTACCGCTATGTCACTGAGCGCAGGCGGCGGCTCCGGGGTAGTTGCAACATTAAACCATTGTTTGACAGCATCGGCCATGGCATTGACCACCTGTAGATAGCGATGATTAAACACATGGATATCGCTCAGATTGTCGTGGAAGAACACCTCAGTCAGCACCGCCGTGGCATTGGTATTAACCACCTCGGCCCAGCGATGGCCAGGCGTGAGGCTGTCTTTGATGCCCCTGTCCCTGAGTCCCAACGCCCCCACCAGGGCCGCTTGCAGTAATGACCCGAACCGTGCGCTGTCAGTGCCATCGATGCCATAGCACCAGGTCTCTGTCCCGGTCCCGCCCCCAGCGTTGCTGTGGATGGCGATATGTAGATCAGGCTGCCGGGCGTTGGAGTCGTTGACGATCTGCGTTAAGGTCCAATTCGGGTTATTGTAGTAGACGGTTATTCCCCGCTGGGTCAGGATATCGCCGACGTCATGGGCCAATTGGTTCATTCGGGCCTCTTCGGTTATGCCGTCTGCCCCCACGTTGGCTTCCTGATTGGATGCAGATAGGTATACTTTATGGTTGCTCATCGTGTATCACCCCCACTGGTTTTGGCCTATCCGGCCAACTGTTGTTCTTGCTGAGGTTTTCCATCCCGGCCTTGGCGTAGTACCCAAGGACCACGGCTACAATCTCGATGGCTACGGTCTTGGATAGAGTCTCCGCTATCTGCACCCGGTTAAACAGGGCCAGAGCATAACTGGCCCACATCATAGCAAAGCCCTGGATGATGGCAATGCGGATAATCCACTTGGAAAATGTGATGTCTTTTGTCACTTGCAATCCCCCTTGAGCTCGTCGATTCGCTTATGCGCCTGCTTGGACGATTCCTCGACTCGGATCACCCTCTCCGATAGATCTCCTACGCGCTTCTCAGTCGCTTTCATGTCGATCTTAATATCATCCACGCCGCTGCGTATGTAGCGAATATCCGCTTTTAACTCGCCATTTTGCAATCCTTCATCATTACATTGCTTTTTTACACCACGCTGATAGCCGACGAACCCAAATACAATGGAACACACCGTTGCGATGGCTCCCAATGTGATAGGTTCCATCTCCCACGCCCCTCTCGTCGATATTCCCCCCTACCAATTAAGAACCGAATACTCTACTCTGGCGATCACTGTCTGTGTCTCCACGACGGCAGTGAACATGGCTGCACAATGACCGGGAGACCCCCCGGCGGGAACATCGGCATATACTTGGTTGCCATCGATAGACGCCGCAATTGGAACGGCGTCTATCAGCACGCCCTCGAGCACCCTTTGATAGGTGGCGCTGGTTGCCGAGATGGGCCTACCATTAGGGCGCGCGAGAGCAAAGCCCTGCTGCCGAACCTCCCCGACGAACATGTCGAAACCGTCAACACTTAGGACCTTGCTCATCGCTATCCCCCCCTATGATCCGATAGAGACGGTTTCCGTGATGGTCAGCACCCAGGTGCCGGTGGTTTTTGTTCCCAGCGCTTCAACCTTGCGGGAGAGCATGGTGCCGGCCGATGATGCATTGAACACGCCCCACTCCGCCCAGGTGAAGTTAGCGTCGCTGGACCCGAATGTCGACTTAAACGTGATAACGTTGCCCGTTATCTGGGGGTAGGTCGCATCCATAGCCTTTCGCAACTTGTTCGTAGTCGCAACCAAGTCGGTCTGGGTAGCCGCAAATGCAGTGTTCGAATCCCCGACCCCTAGATGCGCGTTGGCGTTGGTGAAAAACGTGGGCGACCCGTTATTGATAATGGCGTTGGCAATGAAATTCCTTCCTGCGTTAGTTAAAGGCATCTATATCTCCTCCTTTTGTTTAAGGTGCGCCCGCATCAGAGCTTCCGGATCAAGCCCCCTGGCCCGGACCTCGTCCGCGGTTACTTCCCTTTCCCGAGTTCCCTCGACGATTTCATACGGTTCTGCTGTGCCGGCGTCGATCTGCTCCTGGGTTACCCCCTCGGCATACTTTGCGACGTGGGCATGCTCTACGATTTTGAATTTAAGTACGGCTCCCCCCATTTAGTTCTCCTCCCCTCTCAGTTTGTTGACCGCCAATCCTGGCAGGGCATCTATCGTTATTCCTGGCAGCCTTCCGACCGCCAGCCCCGGCAATGGGGAAACAAAAAGAGCCGCTCCCCGGTAACTGGGTTGGGCTCTTTCAATCAGAGTTACTATTAAACTGTCCCTGGTCGCAATCTCTCGGTATGACCCGTCGTCAAGGTCGCTATAATCGGTGATGGCAACGGTTAGTGTGTCGGCCAGGACCAAGTCCACCGCTTGGTCCGCCTGGTCGTCCAGGGTGACGGTGATACTGTCGCTGGCCTCAATGTACACGGTTAAGTTGGCCTGATCGTCAAGGACAACGGATAGTTGGTCAGGCGGCCCCCGGGCCGTTTCCAGCGTTGCGGCGTCATCCAGTCGCACTAATATCGTGTCGCTGGCGCTTATCGGGATGATTTGGGCGATGGATTGACTCTCATCTATTTTAACCAGGAGAGTGTCCTGCGCGGATATTGCAGCCGCTATGTCAGCCGCGTCCTGCATTGCGACCGTGAGTTGGTCGCTGGTCCCGACGGTAATCGCGAGAGATTCTATCGCTTCCTGCAGGGCAACAATCGTGGAGTCCATCCCCGCCATGGCAGCGCTTAAGTCCGTGGTCCCTTCCGCGATCTGCACGATCAGGGTGTCGCTGGCGCTGATCATTACTACCCCGACCACGACTTCCGCGCTCTCACTTATCTGGACCGATAAAGTGTCCGCGGCGGCTAGTTCGACCCCTAACTCGGCGGCGTCCTCAACCGCGATCGTTAAAGCGTCCGCGGTTTCAATCTGGGCGTCCCGGGCGGCCGCGTCAGTCAGGTTCACCGCAAGTGTGTCCGCGGCCCCTATCGCCCGCTCGGTGATGGCATCTGTTATCGTCACGACCAAGGTGTCGGACGCGGTTATCTCAACCACCCCGACTTGGACGTCTGTGGATTCCTCAATCTTGGGCAGAATGGAATCGTTGGCGGCAATCTGCGCGTCCAGCCCCGTGCTCTCTGAAACATTCGGGGACAATGTGTCCTCGGCGCCGATCTGGGCGGCAATCTGCGTGGCGTCGGCTATCTGGACAATTAAACTCCCCGCGGCTTCTATTGCCCGCTCGGTAACTGAGTCCGCAATCTGGATGGCAATGGTGTCGGATGCGACTACCTCTACTACCCCAACCGCTACGGTGGCCGATTCAGAAATGGCCACCGTAAACGTGTCCTCGCCAGCGATTTCGGTCGCCAGTTCGGCTGCGTCTTCCAGGGCTGGTGTCAGGGAGTCGCTCGCTATCAGTTCCCTGTCAGTCGCTACGTCCTGGATTTGGGTCAGAATCGAGTCAGAAGTCCCAATTTGCGCGTCTAAGGCCACTGATTCACTTATGGCGACCACCAGGCTGTCCGCGGCGGTTATCTCGGCTCCTGCGGCGGCTGCGTCGGTCAGCACCAATGATAATGTGTCCTCCGCGGCCTGGGAAACGTCCAGGCTTGCGGCATCAGCTATGGCTACGGTTAAACTGTCAGACGCGCTGATCTCAACCGTTATTTCGGATGCGTCGGTCAATACTACCAACGCTGAGTCCGCCGCGGCCTCCTGCGCTTCCACGGTTGATGCGTCGGTGAGCATCGGGCTTAAAGTGTCGCTGCCGGACTTAGGGGTGTCGGTTGATGCCTCAGACCCATAAAGCTCAAAGATGGTGTCAACAGCCGTACTAGTTGACCATTTTCCATTGTAATAGACGACGTAGTTCCCGGCATGGGCAGGGGAAGAATCAAAGCCCATACCTATGTAGTTACTATCGTCCCCTCCGGTAAACTCAAGAACTATTGCATAGTTGGTTGATTCCTCCAACGTGTAGGTGCCATCAAAAGTAAAGGTTACTAAGGACCGGGTAGTTGATATGGCTGATGCTGATACCGCCGCTGATGTGGCTAGAGCAGAGCCAGTCGGGACGGCATCGGTTCCTATCGTTCCGGTTGCTGCATATAGCTTGGCATAGCAATTGCCGGACAGGGTTCCATAACGCCTAATGTAAAATCTAACCGAGTCCAAGGTGTATGCAGTATCAGGCGTGGTAAACGCTAGGCCACGGGCTGGATATACGGAATAGACTTCGGCCTGCGCGTTATAGTTTCCTGATCCGTAACTATCTATTAAGACAGAAGCCATTAATTACCCTTCCCTCCATGTCCAGACATAGCCTTAATTCATGATATAATCTGCCACCCCGCTGGATAAGCTGTCGGTGACCATGTGTTGGCATTGATCAGGCTTTCGTAGACCAGGCCTTCAAACAAGACCTTGTCCCCGATATTATAGGCATCGTGGGCCCCTGTAGGCTGTACCCAATCCGGTATCACCCCGGCAGGAGTTTTGGAGACAAACAAAGCCGGTACCGCATCGGGTGTCCAATCCGCTTGGCTTGTGTGGGCCTGGATGACTTGGTACAGAGTGCCACCGTAGGCGATTAAGTCATCGGCGGCGTAGCTCATGCCTGCTGCCCATACCGGGTACAGGTCCACCAGACCCGTGATCTCATCCGGGGACAGGCTGTCCTCCCGTATCAGGTCGCGGGTAGCGATCTGCCCAGCCTGCTTGATGGCGGCCAGTTTGCGGTTCATTTCTTGGGCCAGCGCCAATCTCTCCTCGTGGGTCATGCCGTCTCACCTCCGGTCAGCAGGGTATCCACCACTTGCTCAAGTTGGGTGATGCGGTCAGGTTCAGGCTCTACCGGTATTTCCGGCTCAACCGGTACATCTTCCCATGCTTCTCCCACCCGTCTCTTTCCCAGCAGGGATTCGTCATATCCGTCTATCTCTATCAGGTCATCCTGCTCAATCGGCCCCGTTGTTTGGGTAACCGCATAGCAAATGCCGTCCATGTCTATCTGTGCGTAGTACATCCTTCTACCTCCTACCAGTATTCTATGACTTCATAGGACACAGTTGCCTCTCGGTCGTGATGAGACACCCTTGTCGCGGTGATCGTAGTAGAATTGGTCAGGGCCAGTCTGACAAAGTGGTGGGAAGTTTGGGCGTAGTTGTTCGTTGGAGATATCTCCGCCGAACTACCCGCGCTTGCTCCCAGGAAGTTGAGCATAGTCTTTGCCGTATTGACCGCAGAAATAGTCGCGGTATTAGATGTTTGGCTGCTTGACAGCACCAGTGTCCCACGCTGTATAGACTTTATAGCGCTGCCGTTCTCGACTATATCCTGCCCGGCGATGAAGTTCAGCTTCGCGTTAGCGCTCCCTGTAGCGCTGGCCGCGTCTGTCCTCAGGCCCACTTGACGCCTTATAAATGACAGCAGGGCTTCCATTATTCCAAACACTAAACATCACCCCCTATCAAGTATTCACCGCTCCAGTTGTATGTCAGCACGTCCCTGATGCCTCCATCTGGACCATCTGCCGGTGGCAAGTATCGGTACACCTTGGAGATGACTTCTCCGCTGTATTCCACCGTGGTGTAGCCAGTCCCCGCATAAATACTATGTCTCAAATCCCCGGACGCACCGCTGTATACCCGGAAGTGGAGGGCATTATTAGCAGTCCACGCTCCGCTGTCACCCGCCCGATAATACGCAGGATAGTTAACATCTTGGCTGCTTTCTCCCACCCAGTCCAGCTTGTTTGTCGCATCCCCAGCTCTGACGACTACCAGCCAGTATTGGCCACCGGAGGTAAGGCCGGTCAAGCCGACCGGGATGCTCCAGTAGGTCCTGGACGTAGGTATAAACTCCTTGGGAACGACCACTTGCTTGAGTAGTGTGCCGTCATTTCCGCTGCCGGGGACCATCCCTTGCCGTATCTGCACCACCAGGTCGGCCCCGGTGCCGTCTTTATCTATCTCAAGCTCAATACGCCCTATTTCCGTGCTGCCAGTCAACGTAAATCTCGCACAATAGTGATAGTTAGCCAAGCTGTTCTCAACCACTCCTGCACCGGTCTTGGCGTCTCTCTGTGTGCCCTCATAGAGAAGTACAAACGGCTGGAGGGCCAACATTTGATTCATGCTGCTCTCGTCGATTATTTCTCCATTCTTAAATGCGTGCACCTATACACCCCCGTCCGTGATCGTTATCCTGCACTCGACCGCCAACAGCATCACGCTTGTCTTTGACCATGGCTGTCGGAGCATATTAAGCATTATGCCGGTACCCGGACTATCGGCCGCCTCGACATAGATGCAGGTCTTTTGGTGATCCCCGTTGCCTTCACTGGTCAAAAGCTGGGTACGGAACCTCACCACGTTTGCGTCCCGTGTTATGACCGATACCGGTTTGCGGAAGGCTTCCGTGATGATGTACCCTTCGTCCGTATCGTCGCCCACTACCAGGTATGGAGCCGCAAGTGCTTTGATGCCCTCGGCTATTTTCGCTAGCCCTGCTGGAGAGAAGGAATTAAAATACGGACCCTCGATGAAGCCGTCTTCGTGTTCAAAATACCATTCTGATTTCAGCCTCAAACTATCCACTACTCAACACCACCAATCCACATATCGCATCTTCGGCGCCATAGACGTAAGGTAAATCTTTCGTGGCTGTAAATAGCTCGTCCGACACCCCCAAGCTTTCCTCGCCATAGACATATTTCTGTATGCTCTGAGCCGGTTCAATGTTTTTCTTCTTCTGCTGGCTACTGACCAGGGCCTTGAGGAAGTCCGCTATACCAAAGAGCCTACCGCCGTACTGGATGCTGTATGTCCACATCCCTGCTACCGGTCTGAGGGTCACTCTCTGTATCAGGTACGTGCCTACTGCGCCCCGATCAGGGAGCTGGATATCTACCAGTTGCCCCGGTTGCCACGGGACAATGGCCATCTTTTTTCCGATTAAGTTGGGGTGCGATGACGCTTCTAAAAGGTTGTTCGCCACCGCCGCGTTTCTGCCCGTCTCGTCGAGCGTTTTATCACGCCCATCAAACCTCCAATAACCTACCAGGTCAGGGTCGTCGCCGGAAACCATTTTTCGGTAATTGTCGGCAATTTGCCCTGGGGTTCTTGCTACTTGCCATATCCGGACGTCATCCAGCTCGCCAGAGAAGTAGTTTCCGGATCCTCTCCGACCAATGTATGTCCCGCCTGTAAAGCCTGTGTTTGTACCGCTCGGAGTGGTAGATGCATCAACGCCGTTGATATATCCTTTATGCTCAACTCCATCATACACCCATGCGAAATGCTGCCACTCCCCGTCAACGATAGGAACCCCAATCGCGGGCATTGTCGAATTGTAGCCAACGCACAGCTTGTTATTGCGGTAGTACACATAGGGATTTACCGCGCTATCAGCAGAGCCCTGTATAAACAGCCTCGAAAAGGCAGTAGGGCTTTTTGGCTTCACCCAAAACTCAATCGTAAAAGGGATGCTCTGGAGTATGGCCTCGTCAAACCGGATGTAGCTATCGATGCCGTTCAACCCTATGGCGGCGACGTTAAATGCGTCAACTTCCTGCGGGGTCGACGATACGTATTCAGTCTCAAAGCTGCCCGACACCTTAGGATTGGCGTGTTCCCTCAAATCAGCCAGCCCCGCCGCCTCCGCCGCTTGGATGGTGGTCAGAGTATCATCATCAATCACATGCTCATATACGCCATCCCCGCCTTGTACAGCGGCAATAGCTGTTTGGCTGGCATAATCCTCATACATGGAGATGACGGGGATATCCTGCTTGGCGGTCAGTGATATTGTGGCCCCTTCTACCGGCGTAGCTGTCTGGCTACTGCATCTTATATACTTATCCGCATAGCTCATCATGTAGGCAAAGTCGGCATCTTCGTGCAAGTTCTCCACGCCTACGGACATAGGCACATCTCCCACGGACAGACTCACCTCATGCGGCGGCCATGGCAGGGTCCATATCCGGGCCACGCCATCGGCCTTCCATTTCAGGGTTTGCGGGTCCGTCAGCATTGTGCCGCCCCGCACATATACCCGGTTGCGGAGGCCCTGGATATCTATGACATGATTTTCAAAATGAAATGGGCCGCCGGGTATCAGTGCCAGAGGAGCGGGGGACGCAAGATCCTCTGGGCTGAAAAACTGTAGATCCTTGTAGACCGTGGTCTGCCAGTGCCAGCCCACGTAGTCGCACAGCCAACGAAAGCACTCGGACACGGGCTTGTAATCAAACTCTACACCGGTGGCTTCGACCATCGGCGCGCCAGGTTGTACACCATTCACGGTGAAGCCGGGGCAGTATTTTGACGCGATGTCCAAAAAGATGTCGGAGGCACTCATGTTGGTATAGGACTCGACAACCAGGCGGCGGTCCAAAAGCTCCGTGTAGTCATTGCAGTCTATCTCCCACATGGGGACATCCTTGTTCTTCAGCTTTACCTTGATTATGACCCCGCCGAACAGAACGCCCAACGTGGAGTCGGTCACTATAACCTCATCACCCTCGCTGGGTCGGGCGCTCGACAGGATAGTGCACTTGCATGTGTCCACCTGGTATGTGAGGGCCTTGTCGATCCGCAGCGTGTCCTGCTGCACGGATTTTCCTATTCCCCCGACGGTTAATACATAGCTCATATCCGCACCCCCCGGCGGTTCAGCTCGCGTTCGATGTCAGACCAGTTGCTTGCATTCACGGTCATATAAATGGTGGCGCCGGAAGAGTTGTTGCTCCCGGTTGCCGCCATGCCCTGTATGGAAATGGTTCCGACAGTAAACATGTCACTCAACTTTGCCCGCATCATCGGCACCGTGTCCTCAATCCCCTTGGCAAACATATTGACCAGATTCGGCGCCCACTCGTCGGCATAGGCCCCCGGTCCTAACCGGGTAGGCGACGAGAATCCGATGTAGTCGTCAACCATGTCGGCCATTTCGGACAGAGCCTCCCGCAAGTAGTCCATGTTTTCATAGATGCCCCGGACGTACTCCTTCACGAAGTTCTCCCCCCACTTGGGAGCGGCCGCGACCAGTCCGTTCATTACGCCCCGGATTGTTTTATCAATGGTATTAAACTCAGCCTGGGCGTCCTTGGTCAGTTGTTTGTAATGCCCGATGATTTGCGTACAGAAATCCTTAACTTGCGCGGTGATTTCCGTCCACTTTATAAACATATTGTCCTTTATGGTTTGATGGGTCAGGTCCAGATTTGCGCTGGCCTCTTCCCACGTGGTCTTGACCAGTTCGGTGGTTTCCTGGTTGTTCTGCTGAATTGCCGCTGCTGTCTCCCTGGAACTGTCGGCCATCATCCGGTCGGCACCGATCGCCGCTTCGGGACCGCCTAATCTCTCCGGGCTCCCGGCTGGGCCAGGTTGGTCTCCCTCTGGCACGAGTTGGTCCAGTAGAGAGGAGAATTCGGGCATGTTTTTCTTTACGGCATTTATGAGCGTCTGGGTGAACTCGGCACCCTTTTCGCCCGCGGCCTTGACCAATTCGGTGAGCGACTGTATGGTCTGGTTCTTGATTTCTGTTTGGGTCTGCTCCCATTCCTTCCGGTATTCCTCGAGCTGTTCTTCGGTCCGGGCCTGCATCTCGGCGATCTTGTTCTCGGTTTCGTCCTTGGTCTCCTCCATCTGGTCCAAGGCGAGCTTTTTGGCTTCTTCTGCCTTCCATTCCCAGAGGTAGACGTATTCCCCGAGTTGATCGTCGGTCATATTGGCCAACGCCACTATTTGGTTGACAGCAGACGGACCCATGCCCTCCAGTTGCTCGTATAGGGCGTCTGAAATGCCACGCGTCTTAAGGGTGGCCATTGCATCTTCCCACGCTGCCATGGCTGATACCTGGGTCTGGAGGTTATATAGCAGCTGGTCTCCAGACACACCTTCAGCCTTCACCTCATCAAATAAGCCGGTAAAGTCGCGTAGTTTTTTGATCCGGTCGTCGACGGCCTGGTTGTAAGAATCCCACGCCGCGGCGGTGTCCTGGGCTAACTGTGCCTCGGCGGCGGCCACCTTTTCGTAGTAGTCCGCTGACGCCTGGGCCAGATCGTTCCGGTACTTGTCGGCCAGGTCGGCTACTTCCTGCCCGGTCTGCTGGAGTTCCTTCTGGTGCTCGATAAGCTTTTTGTTATATTCCGCGATGTCCTTCTGGGCTGCCGTGATCTGGCCCCTGAACTGGGCCTCCTGCTTGATTGCATCGCTCAGAGCGTTTTGGACTTCGATCGTAGCCTCTGCATCCGCGCCCTTGGTAGCAACGTATTCCTGGTGCTTGGCCTGCAGAGAAGATATTATCTCGGCCTGCACGGCTAATTTCTGGTTGAGCGCCTCTATCTTGGCCTGGGCGGCCCCGGCTTCATTCCCGGTGGCCTCCAGCTGGCTTACGTTTGCCTCCATGGCCGCATCTATCGACTCGATTTTAGCCTTGAGCGGGTCAAGGGTGCTCATGTACTTGTCGAGTTCTTCCTTAGCCTCCTTGGATGCGGCTGAGGCTCCTTTGGCCGCCCCCTTGCCTTTCTCTGCAGCACCAACGGTCTCATCCATGGCATCCTGCATCTTCTTGGCGGCGGTGTCCCAATCCAGCGCCGCCTCGGTGGCGGCATCGTCGCTGGCCACGGTCATTCCCGCGAAGGAGTTAGTCACGGTCTCCTTGGCCTTGCCGAACACGGCCGTCATGTCACCCCAAACAGCGGAGCCGAAGTTCTTAACGTTGCCAACCATGGTGTCGACGTTTTCTCCTACTGCCGCCCCGGCTGCTCCCAAGTTGGCTTTAGCTGCGTCAAGTGCCGCCGCGGACCCAGTTTTAAAGTCGTCCATGCCAGCCACAGCTGCGTCCAATCCGTCGGTAAGCCCCGCATATAATGCCTGGAATTGATCTGGCAGCGCCTTGGCCAGGGGGCCGAATACCCCCGTAAGGGTGCGGGCAAAGGCGAGCACGTTTCCGACGGTGGCCCGCAATGCAGTAGCCAGCCCGTATTGTATCTCGTTCCCCAACACGCTGGCGGCGGCCCCCAGCCACTTGAACACCGACCCGATGGCGTACCCGATTGATTTCATGGCCGGAACGGCTGTCGACCAGTTCCGGACCAGTTCTACGGCCAGCAGAATGACGGCAGTCACGACCGCCGCTATTGCCATAAATTCACCGACAGCAACCACCTTGGTCAAGATGATTGCGGCACGCGCCTCGGCCAGAGTCTTGGGGACGTACTGGAATGCCTTGAAGGCCAGCCCTCCAGCCTGCACCGCTTTGGCCGTTATGCTGAATAGCGATGTGGTTACTTGAAAGGCGAATACGGCCTTTTTGGCCAGCTCCATGGTTATGACCACCGTCTTGTAGCTCGCGAACAGCGCCAGGGTGGTTACCAATATGGGCTTGATTTTGCCCCAATTGTTAGCGATTACCGACGCGAATTCCCCGGCCGCCTTGGCCGCCAATCCTAGCGCCAACACCAATGGGGACAGAAATACGGCCCCGGTCCTGGCTATGTCGGCCAACACGGGGATGATATCCCGGATGCCCTGCTTGATAGATTCAAATGCGGACCCGAACACGGCCAGAATAGGGCCAAGAGTGCGCTGGATATCCGGGGGCACAAGATTGTCCCATAGCCCCTTCCAGCCATCCGCTTTGAAGATCTCCATGACATTGGCCATGTAATCCCGGACCTGTATGAGCCCGTCCTTCATAAACGCAAATGTGTTTTGGGTCAGTCCCGCAATCAGCATCCTGGCGTTGTCTTTGATGGTCGAGGTTACCCCCTCCCAGGTATCCTCCATGTTTTTCATCATGCCGGGGAATTGCTTTTCCATCCCGGCCACAATAACGTCGATGGCCTCGTTTGCGGGCAGTAGCCCCTTCTGAGACATCTTCTGGAGCTCCATGGTGGTCATGCCCATCGCATCAGCCAAATATTTCCATCCATTGACTCCGACTTCCGTTAGCTGCAACCGTATTCATCCCGTGTTTCCACAGGTCCAGACTATATCTTCATCTCTGCTGAGATGCTCCGCGCTTCGGGCAGCAGTTCATCCTCTGCCCTACTCTACTCACTAAAAAAGGCCCCCTTCAGGGCCTTAATTGCTTTCGATAGTCGTTACACCTTCCTTATATCTCCATCGATATCCATACGCTGTTTGGATTTTACCTCTACATGCTTTGGCAACACAAGATGGGTCAAACCCTATCTGACTCACATACGTTATACAGGCATATTCGGCAACGACTGATCCGTCTTTGGTAAACTGCGTGACGGCTCTTGATGCCGGATTGTCTGCTCCCCACTTCCGGTGCTTTCTATGCTTTAAGTAATCGGCGCTATCCCGGAAAAATTCCAGGCTCTCTTCATACTCACCGCTATAACACCAGAAGTAACCATAGACTTGCCGCATCTTCTTTTTGCAGACCTTGCTTATGACGCTGCTGTCGTAATTGTTGACCCTTGCAGCCTCAAATGCACTCGCATATTCAGCAGTAATTTCAAGCGTATTTATATCCACTTGAAATACGGAACGTGCGATAGGGCTTAGGTACCCGCGCCTACCGAACATCGGGTTCTTGTTCCCCTTAACCCCAAGTCCTATTTTGCGTCTATGGTCATCGCTGAGGTTCTTTCCTTTATGTGAGGCAGATATTCTCTCCCGTGTTTCATCTGCGATTCTGTGCCCCATCATTCTTTCTGAACGTTGCCGGCGCTGTTCGTCGGTCATCGGCGGCATCTTCCTGCCAATTTTAGACCTACTTATCTTCGCCTTTCGATCGTCAGTCCATGGGACGTCGCAGAATGTGTCGGCTGAACGGTTTATGTTAAGGCATTTGGGGTCATCGAGGTGCTTGTCCAATAATTCCTGCTCCACAGCAATCTGCTTTGCCCGGTTGTTTAATTCATGAAGAAGATCAAACAAAAGCTGATCTTCCCCGTATTTATCAAAGCAATATTGCAGCCGCGGGTTTTTATGCTTTCCGTTCCGCATGTCCCGCAAGTGGTCACGGATTCTCTTGCCGTAGTTCGATGTCCGGCCAATATAAAAATGTCCGTTCGCCGTGCATGTAATGGTATAAATCCCGCATTTCATGGCCTTTCCCTCCCTGTGTCAGTATGGCCATTACGAGCCAGGATAGCAATAATAAAAACATATAAGGCTTGGCACGGGATTGCCCACCGACCTTTACGGTTTGGGTTCCCCCGTTAGCACGCCGCTAGGCGCACACCCCTGAACAATAGGGTTCACGGAGTAAATTCTTGCTACCATCACTGATAGCCGAGACTATGCAGCGCTTAATCTCTTCTGCTTGTATTTTGCCCTTGGCCTTCATCTGCATTTTGTTGCCGCACAGGCTTTTTATCCCATGCTTCTGGAGGTTTCCCCCATTCCCGTTAGGGTACGACCGGTTATTTCCGGCCCAGGTCGGCGTACGTTTTCAACCAAATAAAAATAGCCCCCCCTATTGGGAGCTATTGGTTGTCGGGCACTCTTGGAAGGATTATATTTATTCACCTTCTACGCTCTACGCTGTCCTTCGGCCTTTCGCAATCCAAAGGATTAGCACGGCATTGCCATGGTGTCTTTAGGGGTTTGATTTGTGGAGACTAATGTGGCACGGCACGCAGAGAACGACTAGGTTTTCCATCCTGTTCGCAATCCGGTAGTCGCTTTCATGGTATTGCCACGGCTCTTTGTGGTGCACAACCAGATTCGTTTCCGCGCCACATAGCCACACTTCTTCTGCCGTTCCTTTCCCTTAACACTTTAGGGTTTACCGTATTTGCCCGATTTATACTCGGCCAGAATTTAACCGAGTGCCAGTGTAAGTCTTTGTATGCCCTCCTGCCCGCGTCCTAATCCGGCGCTGGCGTCGCCTATCGCGGTCATCATGGGGATAACCTTCTCAGTTTCAAATCCAAACGCCTGCATGCGCTGGGCGGCGGACTGTAGCTGCGGGAATTCAAACGGGGTCTTGGCGGCGAAGTTTAGGAGTTCTTCCGTGAACTTGGCCGCCGCGTCCGCCGACCCCATCATGGTGGTGAATCCGATCTGGACACCTTCCATGTCGGCATTGAATCCTATGAATGTCTCCCGCAGAAAGCTGATGGCCCTGGCACCAACGGAGAACAACCCAAATCCTGCGGCCACGCCCATGGCCTGCTTCGTCACAGACCCAAGCACGCCACTCAAGCGTCGTCCGGCCGACTCTGCCTGAGTCATTTGGGATATGGCAGATGCCCCGTTTATGTCGATGGTGCCATAAAGTTTAAACAGTTCACTAGAGAAGCTCACGAGTTGCCACTCCCCCTTTCAGTCTACTGAGCACCGATTCGGCGGTCTTTACAGCGTCATCGGCGGTTGCGATTTCTGGTTTTTCCCCGAGCCCCATTTTGTCGAGGTATTCCCCGAATGTCAGCGGGGTCTCAAAATGCGCAGTCTGCCATGCTATCCACGCGCCGTCGATCATTCGCGACTTGGCTTCCTCGGCTTGATTCTGCCCCATGGCCTCCAGGATTTGCAGAAAGCGCGCGTAGGGCCGGGACAGCACCTGTTCGTCGTCCCAGCCGTACCGCGCCTGAATCATGTCTACTGCTCGCGCGAGGCTGACCCTAGCATTTTCATCATGCCCATCGCTGCGCCGAAAAAAGCCTGCAAGTCCTCCTCGGCCTGGAGCTCGCGCAGGAATTCGTTTATCGCCACCGGGGTCAGGCGCATGAATTCGTGTTCGGTCAACCCAATGACCGGGCCAAACACCTTAGCAAAACCGATAGGGTTGCCGAGAAATGCCTCGAAAAACATGGTCGATGCGCCGGCGTCGTCCTGGGATGCCAGCGCCTCTTCCCCGACCTCCTCGCGGACCCGGGCCAGCGCTGTCCAGAATAAGTTGGCAAACGCGAAAACGTCCCGGACGTCCAGCCTGCGCATAATATAGGCTTTACCATCCAGGACGATTTCCCGGCCCGTGGCTATGAGCGTTTCAATCTCGTTCTTCTTTTTGGTTGTCATTGGTTATTCCCCCCTATGATCTAATTAAACCGGAGAGTAGATTTTCCAAGGCGGCACACTCGGGCTCTCCTGCAGATAGTGCGCGGTAAACTTGGTTTTCATTACCACGGTTCCCTTGCCATCGCCCAGCGGGAATTCCACGGGATCGGTGACCAGAGCGTTCTCAATTACAAAGCAGATGGGCTGAGTGGACCCGGATTTCTCGCCCACCAAGGCGATGGTGTCAATGTAGTTGCCGGCGCTGATCGCCCCTGCGCTGGAAATCAGAGCATGGGTCTGGGGAGAACCATATGCCGTCTGAACGGTTCCGGCCAGGGCCAGCAGAATGTTCTCTTTGGTGATCTCAACCAAGTTGGCCTCGATCTCGGCACTTTCTTTGACCACTCTGCCCGCACCCTTAAGGGGTCCCAGCAATCCATCGATCTCGGGGTTGTAGTACTCTCTGGTGATCCGGACGGTATTGCCTCCCGAGGTGGCACCAATCAGGGTGCCGGGGGTGCTGGGATTCACAAATCCTTTGTACAGGGCGCCCGGGCCAATGAGGATATTATTCATGGTCTGGGTAGTTACGCCACTTCTCACAGGCTATCTCCTCCTCACATTACGTAGTTGATCACTTGTCTCCATTTTTCTTTCCAGACTTCAATATCGAAGGCCTCGACCGCCATCTCGCGGTTGCGATTGCCATACTCGATCATCTTCTCCGGACGGTCAATAAGCCATTTCAGCGCTGGGGTCAGGCTGTCCCGGTTGAGGTCAACCAACAGCCCGTTCCAACGATCAATGACCAAGTTGGGCAGCCCTCCTGCCGGGGTGGTTACGATCGGCAGCCCGGTAGCCATAGCCTCAAGGCACGACAGGCTGGTTCCCTCGGCGGCCCGGGTGGGAATCACGGCTATATCGGCCGCTTGGTACACCTCGGCCATGTCCTCCATGGGTCGATAAATGGTGCGCATGTTATGCTGGGTGTCCTCCTGGTACTTGACCAGCATCTCCTCGGCTTCCTCGGAGAACGACTGCCCGCACAGTAAAAATTCGCATTCCGGTAATTCAGATGCCGCTGACATAAACTCATTTATCCCCCGCACCGGAGTTAGCCTCCGCGGGTACAAAATCTTAATAGGCCCGCTGTTCAGGTCTTTGCGTGGGCAAAACTGCTGCGTGTTCACAAAGTTGGGGACGTAATGAATCCGGGTCTCATAGCCCGGCATATACCCGGCCACAAAATTGCGAACGTTGGTGTCCACCGCCACGCACGCGTCCACCATGGTCATGCCCTCGATCTGGCGCCTAAAAAACTCGTCCCGGGCCTGCCCATAGGTCGTCCGGGGGTAATGCCCCGGGAAATCCCAAAACACGCCATGGTTAATGGATATGCAGGGACCCTTGACCCGTGGCCACGCCAGAAAGCTGGCAAAGTAGATGCGCAAGTCGGCAGCAATGCTCATCTCGTGGAAGGTCTCGCACAGGTTCGGGGCCACATGGAGCTCCCACGTATCCTGGACCGGCAGGCAGACTAGCTTGATTCCTTGGTACTCCTTGGTGATCATCTCTTTGCCGGTCATGGACTGATACACGGTAATCTCGTGCCCATCGGCCCGCAGGAAGTTTGCTAGTTCGACCAGGTACCGCTCTGCTCCTCCGAATATGATGCGATCCTGCCCGTGTATCTCCTCGACTTGCTGAAAGAACACGCTGGTCAATATGGCTATTTTCATTCCAATGCCCCCCTCTTTAATTGCGCCCCCCGAATAAATTAATGGCCAGGGACGCGCAGGGGGGTGTTGCGCGTCGCCCACATGCCTGCGGGCCTATCCCTGGTCAAATCTTATTTCTGGATTACGATTGACCGCTCCCGGACGTTGAACCACCAGACCGCAGCCCCGTATGAATCGTAGGGAACTTCCTGCCCCCCGTGTGACAAGAGCTTGTCGACCCACCATTGCCGCGGCTTAATTGTGATGTGGGTGGGGTCATCGTAGTCGGGAACCTCCAGGGTAATAACGTTGATAATCAAAAGTCTGTCAGCCACCCGCATAAGTTCCGAGCACGCCAATTCGGCGTCCTCCTCGGGTATGTGTTCCAAAACGTCGCAGCATAAAACTGTGTCGAAGGCCTTGGCCTCAAACGGCAGAGCCTGGATAATCCCCCGCGAAAGGAAAAACTGGACCTCGGGCGGGGCGGCCGCTAACGCATACTTGGACGCATCAACGCCCCATGCGTCTACGTTTATCTCGTGCAATGCCTTGACCATGAATCCCTTGGCGCATCCTACGTCGAGCAGGCTTACGGGGTCGAACCGCTGCTTGATAACGGCAGCCGATGCCCTAAACTCTTTTTGAAGCCGATCCCACGAATAATCCAGCCGGTCATTGTGGTAATAGCCCTCGTCGAATACGCTCGCGACGTTGTCTATCTGCTGCATCACTTGGACACCTCCGCAATAATGCTTCTGATTGCCCGGATATGCTCTCCGGGCGGGAACAGTTTTAACATGGCCTCGCGCCCCTTGGTGGGGTCCAGGTTGAAATGCAGGACCTGATCCATGACCCGCGCCAGATCAGCGGACGTCCCGTCAAAAAAGTACAACGGGAGGTCAACCCCGGCTTCGAGCGCCCGGGTTTTGATCTCCATGCACCCGGGGAGTTGGGGCACAACGGCCGGGATTCCACAAGCCAAAGCCTCCAGAATCGCCAGCGGCATCCCGCCTTCGACCGTGCTGGCCGATATTGCTAGGCGGTACTCCTGCCATGCCTCCTTCGGGTCCTTGGCTGGGCCTAGCATCTGGGCGGCAACGTTCTCCTCCGCGGCCAGCATCTGCAACCGTGGCAGGTCTGCCCCCGAACCGTAAAAGGTCAGGAGGAGCTCGCCGTGACCGCCTAACAGCTTGCGCGCCCGGATAATGGTGTCCAGCCCTTTGATGCTGTAATAGCTGGTCACCCCGCCCACTCTGGGGCCTCCGGTGGCCAGCGGATATGTGTCCACTTCCAGCGGATATGGGACCAGTTCAGCCTTGCAACCCATCGATCTCAGGTAATCCACGATGTGCTGGCTGTGTGCGATCACCTTGGTGGGGACGCTCTTGTCGTTGTCGGCTGTGTCGGTTCGGTGCACGTACTCAATAGCCGGAATCCGCAGTTTCTTTATGATGTCGGTGGCCCACCTGGGCAACCAGTGGTACATGACCGCATCGCTAAACTGCAGGGCCTGCTCAAATTCCTCTGGGGTGTCGGTCCGCGTGTAGTCGAAAGGGCAGGACCCGTAGGGGTCTCGCATTCCCCCGGCCACATAAACGGGTGCGTTCAACAGGCGGGAGTGCATCTCGACGATGGTTTCCACCCCGCCGTGGACCGCGTTGGCAGTGACTATTGCGAGCAAATCTCAGCCCCCTTCCCTAATACAGATCGTTCCGGCAATACCGGACGATGAACTGCATGTGTAGGTGTTGGATATTCTCGCCCTCATCCGGAACCAGGGTTTTAGATTGTCGCATTATCCCCAACATGGTCACATTGGCAATGCTGGGGGTCTGAAAGTCCCATAGTTTCTCGATCCGCTTCCCGATAGCCAACACGCTGATTCCGCTGGGCGACTCGTCGAATATGTCCACCCCGCACGAGAATCGCTCGGTGGCCGGGGTCTCCTCCACGTTGGCATCGCCGCTCAGAACTATATAGGGCATGGTTGTGTCTCGGGGGCCGCGGTTAAAAAATATAGCGGGACCAGCCGTCCCGCCCAATGGCGTATAGGTACTCAACAGCGCCGCCAGGGTGGCGTCGTTGGCCAGGGTTCCCCACAGGCCCTTTAAAAGATCGTCAGTCACGCTATCCGCCCCCTCTCAAAATAGAGAAGATGCGAATCCGCTCCTGCTCGAAAGTAACGCCCAGAAATCGGCGGGGCGCCATCTTGCTGGTGCCGAACTCCAGGTAGGGAGCGTATTCAACGTCGGTACCCACCGCACCCTCAACGTGGGAGCCTTTGGACAGCATGATAAACCTAATGCTATTCCTAAGCCGGCCGGTTCTCACCGCCGGTGGTTCACCCGCGTGCGACGCGGTGTATTTCTGCTTGGTTCCCGCCACCCGGTATATTCTCCCGGTGCGCTGCCCGGTTAAGGTTTGTTTTGTTGCGTTCACCATGTGCTGGCAGGCGAGACTAACTCGGCGATCAATCTCGGCCTCGAACAATGCCACGCAGGCGGGCAAATGGCTTACATATTTGACTGCCATCACCGTACCTCCTCGCACTGCAATTCCAGGTGGTGGCCCGATTCATCCGGGTCCTTAATTCCCTTGACCAATAGGTACCGGGTTCCGTAGCGGAGTTGGTTGCCTTCCGCCACCGGGACTCCGGCCTGCAGATACACGGTGTGCGTTACCCGCACCCCCAAAGCCTGGTACATGGTCTGGGTTTGGGCCGACGCGGGGCTAATCCGCCCCTTGACGCTGATCCACTCCTCGTCGGTGCCGTCGGTGAATCCACCCATACCGTCGGACGCGGACAGTTTGCGGACAACCTCCAGGGTTTTGTTGAGCAATTGATTGTAGCTCATCGCGCCACCGCAGGCTTGACCGCCTTGACCCTTCCGAGCCGGGCCAAAATGCGCCGCCTCTCGGTGTTTGTGTCTTTTGAGCTATGACTGTAGCTGCCAATCGACTCACTCTGCTCTACCCCCATCTCATTGATGGCCAATCGGCAAAGGTCGATACACACTCCCTGGCAGACGGCCAGTATTCCCGGGCTGTCCGCCAAGGCGTAGGTCGCCTTGCTTATGGTGGGCCATTTAGTCGGGGAGTCCAAATAGGTGCGCTGGGTAAGCGCGCTGTTTCGGACGATGGCCGTACCCATTACGGTGTAGGTGTCGGCGTCCACTTCCGTTTCCACCCCGTCGTTGATTTCGTTTACCGCCACCGACCCGGGCAAGGGGGCAAAGGTCAGGAACAAAACCGGTCCCGCCCCGTAAAAATACTCGGTCATTGGGCTTCCAGGCTCAACGCCGAGCGCCCGGGTAATCACCGCCGATTCCGCGGCAATGATCTCGTCCAGATCGTAATCGGCCAAGGTCGTGTTCACCCTGGCCTTGAGGTGCTCTAAGGCTACATAATTCACGGGGTTACCCCCTTTCTACTAGGCCTCTTGCACCCTGACGTAAAAGACCATGACGTTGGCGATACCGGTAGTGCCTGCGGCCCCGGTACGGCTCAGCTTGGCCTTGACGGTGGTCTCTTCGGTGACCCGGGCGATAACCGGGGTGCCGTTCGCATAAAATGCGGGAGTCCCCTCGGTAATGGACGCGCTGGGCACAAGGTCGTCCACGCTGGCATTCTTGCCGACCTGAAGGACCGGGCTGCCGCAGTTGAAGGCCTCTTCGATTTCGACCAGGGTGTTAACGATGAGAGCTCCCGCGGGCAGGACCGCTACGTTGACAGTGCCAGCGCTGGCGGATGCGACCTCGCCGATTCTAATGCGACCGCTGGCCACTTGATACAGGCCCAAGGCGCCGGGATTATATCCTCTCTGAAGTTCCATCCATATCTACCTCCTTTATTTCTTGGCCCGTTTAGGTCGGGCCGGCTTGGTTTCCTGAATCATTACGGGTTCCGGGGTCTCCAGATATTCAAAATGCCCTGCGGTCACCAACGCCGCTGCCGTTTCGGGGTCGGTGCGCACGATTGGGTTGTCCCTGGTGGCCCGGATTCCGTACCCGTTATAGCTGAGATGTTTAGTCAGCTTGACCGCGACCATTAGTCAGTCAGGGTGGTGGCAGTCAGGTTGTTGGCCAGGACGCAGGCGTCGAGTTCCTGGATTACGGGGTCGTCGTCCAGATGCACCACATAGAACCGCTTGTCCTGCATTACGGCTTCGCGGCCTTCGGTGGTCTTGCGAATCCGGATATTATAGGTCCACACAGCCACGAAGTTCTGGGGATCGCCCAAAACAATGGTGTCGTCACCAAAGCTGGGGATGGGAACAATGGGAATGCCCAAGGGAGCCGCGCCCAATATTCCTCCGCCGTTCAGGGCGGCATCGCCAGCGCCGGTGGAACGTCCGGTCAGGTATTCTACCCAGTTCAGCGCCCGGTTGGGGCTCATCATCCAGCGCAGTTTATCGCTGCGGAACTTATTAGGAAGCTCGCTCAGGATTTTGAAGAAGGTAGACTTGTTGAACTTGGTGTCGGCGGTGCAGTCCACTACGTGGGTGGCTCCATCAGACATCTTTTTCAGCCAGCCGTCGTTAACACTCAGGAACGGGTCGGCCACCAGACTGGAGTCGCCGTTCCAATGCAAATCTTCCAGGTCGATGCCGAGTTGGGTGGTCATCATTCCCATGACCAGATCTTCGTAGGCCTCGCCCTCGATGTTCTCCCGCAGGGTCTCCTCGGTGATTTCCCAAGGCAGACGCACAGCCACAGTGGAGTATTCCACCTTGCCGTGGGTAACGCCGGCACGGTAGTTGTCGTCGGTGTCCTCGATTTTCTTTCTCAGCAGGCGGCCGCCAATCGCGATCTTGTCAATTTCACCGGTCTTGGCGGCGCGTTGTTCTTTGCGGTGCAGTTTTGAGAACGGAGTGGCCTCAAACGTCATCTTAAAAAACTTTTTACTTTGCTCCGGCAGCAGAATTCCGCCTGCGGCGAGGTCGCCGGTATCAATTTTGTTTATGAGCTCGGTATTTCTCAACAGTATCCTCTCCCTTCAAAGTTCGAATATGGGCAACAAAAAAAGAGGCCCCTGCCTCTCGTGGTGGTATGTGATTACTTTGGGGGTTACCCTACAGGATGCCGCCCCAGAAGGACTTTTTGACATTTTTGTCCTCGTCCTCTTGGCCGTCGATGGATTTTTTGATTCCCTTGGCCTTCTCGATTACTTCCAGGCGCTGGGCGATGGGTTCCATGGCCTTGGTGATGGCATCGGTTACGACCTGAGCCATGTCCTCGCCCTTCTCCTCGCCCTCGCCCGACTTCTCCAGGCTATCCAGCCTATCGATGATGGGTTGCAGGGCATCGTCTACCATTTTGCTAATCTCTTCTGCTTTCACTTCGGTATCATCCCCTTTCT
>SHOI01000010.1:26771-28729 GCA_004294855.1 Sphaerochaeta sp.
TCGTCTACCATTTTGCTAATCTCTTCTGCTTTCACTTCGGTATCATCCCCTTTCTGGACGTCCCCCTTGTCGGGTTCGGCCTTCACTCCTTCGGCTTCCGTGATTATTGCCCCGAGGGCGGAATGAGTCTCTTTGAGCCTCCGCAGCCGGTCGGAGCTGATCACCGCACCCGCCTTGGCTACCTTGCTATTGAACAGTTGACCACTTATCCATTCGGCGAAGTCCTCCAGGTCCTGTTCAACGGCGGCGGACTTTTCGTCCTTATCTATGTCAGGGTTGCTTAAGGTCGCCTGAATCGCCTCGTACAAGGCGTCGGTGGCTCCCCACAACCGATCCCGCAGGTTCTTTCTCCCTATGTTATCCATAAAGGAGCCGACCATAGCATCTTTCGCAAAATCCGCGAATTCCTCGAAAGACGCCTCAATGTCGCCCTGCATTTTGGTGATGTCCCCCTCATCGGGTTCATCATATTCTTGGACGGTCTTATTGATGGCTATCCCCAATGCTTCAACGGCCACCTTTAGGATATCGTCCGCGGTAAGAATGTCTTGGTCGCCCTCGTCAGACTTGACGATGACCCACTGTTTGCGGTTGGCCCCCTTGGTTACTGCACTGATCTCCTTGATTTTCATATCCTTGAGCTTATTCGGCACTTTTTCACCTCCCTTCGCTGGATAGTCGGCTGGTGATTGCCTCATGCATTGCTTGTGCAAACCGGGATGGCTCGTCGTCCGACTTGGCCACCTCGTCCACCTTCTCCCGGGTTCCGCTGCCCCCCATGGAGTAGCCGGTTATTTCGCCGTCCTCGATCTTCTGGAATATGTCCTCCGACCAGACGGCCCCCAGTAGCCAGGTCCCCTTTTTGATCTCGGCGTCCCCAATGGTCATATCAATCGGGGCTATAAAGCACTCCACTATGTCGCCGATATCATCGCTCCAGTCCTTGTGCATGAATCCCAGCGCGCCTTTTTTGATCTTTTTCCCCTGCAGGCTGCGCATGAAGTCATGGCAGGCCTTCTCGATCTCCTCGGCCGGGGAGAAGTCCCCCTGGGAGTCCACCTCGTCCGGGGCGTACACCACGCCGAGGGTGTACCGCATCTTGGAGTCGGTTTTCAAAAACGTACTCATGTTTTTGGGCGGATCTGGCGGGAAATCCCTGATTACCTTTACCTGGTCTGCTTTCTTGCCTAAATCTATCGGGTAGAGCAACAAAGGTTCTCCGTCTGCACCAGATTCAAGGAAGGTTTCAAGTTTTATCCCGAAGACATAGTGTTCTTCTCCACTATTAAACATTCGAAAATTTTGATTGTTCGTGACATATTCCCCGTTTTCAAAATAACCTAGAATAGACACGCCGTTTTCGCTGTAATTATCTCTGAAGTTTCTAGACCGAAAGGAATCTGGAACCTTGCCTATCCGATCACCGACAACTACTTGAACGCTGTCGTATTTAGGGACCTTCCCTCTAAACTCGCCGTCCCTAAATCCTGCCTTTAGGGCGGGCATTGCCGCCACTATGTCGGCGGTGTCGCCCTTTCCGTTGATAAGTATATCCTCTAATAAAGGTGGTAAATTGTTGTAGTCCAAGTAATCCTCTAAGGATGTGTACTTATCCGCCTTTTCCCCAAGTTCATACCCATATTCGTACAAGGCCTTAAAAACAGGGTAGTCTTTGTCTATATCTGTTGGAAGATTCTTGTTGTGCTTGACGTACACCCCGTTGATCTTTTTCGGGGTACCTTTTTCATCGACTACTTTGCTGCCTTTGAACCAGGCTTTAAATTCGGGACTGTTCTCTCCCCATGCCTGGTTGCGGTGCTTGTAGGGAGCGTGGTTTTTTTGATTATGCTTTCCCTGCAGGTGCTTGAGCACCACAGCTATCTTGGCTATTTCCGAATAAGATTTTGCCTGGGCCTTGTTCTTAGCGACGAGCAGCAGTTCATCGGACTCACCCATAT
>SHOI01000010.1:28739-36224 GCA_004294855.1 Sphaerochaeta sp.
TTTTTATATATCAAGGCATCATAGCCCGCCTTTTCCAATATCGATGCCATCTTCTTGTCTGCGGCCCGCCATATCTCCTTGTTGGTGCGTTTTCCTGAATCGAATTTCAGCTCTTTGCCGGTTAATGCCATGTATGCTTTCCGGACTGCACCCACAGGAGTCATTCCCGTCGCATCAACCGTATAAGGATTCTTGACCGACACAATAAATTTCTCAACGTTCGTGCCATATGCTTGTGCATATTTTTCCGTTCGGGCGAAGGACAGTAACCCTCGGTCCGTTTTTAAATCGCCGGCCCTATACGCCACATAATCACCCGAATCTCCCCACTTGGTTGGGTCATCTATATACTTAGTGCCGTTTCCCCCCGTGCTCCCGGTCGAAAATCTTCCTAACCGGTCGTGATTGGGATTGAATTTAGAAATAACACTGCTAAATCGCATCTCTATCCCTCCTTGGCCAGGTAGCACCGCCGACACAGAATGTCGCTTTCAGAGCGACCTAATCCGCTCAGGACCGTTTTCATTTCCTGGCAATTCATAATCTCCTCCCACGAGTCGGTCAGCAGATTGCCCAGCCGGTGTTGGAGCCCGAAGTCCGAACAGCACAGATAGACATCCCCGTTGGGGAGCATCATCCCGCCCCCGTGCGGGCGCTGGAACAGGAAGTTGTGCCCGCACTGAATGTTCCCATGGTGGTAAACCTTCACGGCCCCGAGGTCCCCCTCCAAGTTTCCCGCCCGGTCGTGGAGGATTAGGGGAAAGCTGCCGTGTGCATATTGAGCCACGTCCTCCCGGGGTTGCCCGCGGTGGTGGTTGAACAGGAACACCCCATTCGGGGGGTTCTCGGAAACGTACCGCAGCACTCCTTGGTAATAACGAGTTTGAGCTAGTATCATGCTCTCCTGGTTGTCCGGAATGTGGACCGAGAAGTGCGCGAAATTTATGTGTCGAATCCGGTCGTAGTCGGCCAGCTTGAGTCCGACCAAGGTGGTCAGCAGCATGACTTGGTGCCCCCGGGCGGCCGCATCTAAGATCATGTCCGGGACGTCCTGGTTCATGCACGGCTCGGTGAATCCCGCAAACACGACCGTGCTCTGCTCCGGAATCTTGCCAATGGCCGTCCGGAATTCGTCCAAGGATAAGTACCCGGTGTGCGGATACCTCTGCTCGAACAGCTCCTGCGGACAGAATAAGCATTTATTGGGGCATCGCGGTGACGCCGTTATTTCCAGGTAAGCTCCCATCAATCCATCTCTCCAATCCCGAAGAGTAATGTGCACCTACAATTCGGATGCCTCGAGGGTCCCATGCCTCCAAATTCGAATGGCTCGTCAATCGGCACGGTGGTCCCGTGCAAGCCTGAGCATAGCGAACACATACGCTCATCCACGGCCGCCCACCAAGTTTTAGTCTCGATGCCAATCTGCTGGGCCGCGGATATCGAGCCCATGTTGGCCGCGTTGGTTGTTTCGGTCCTCGCGATCATATAGCTGCGATAGCGGCTGGCGTACTCCATGACCTCACGGATTCGTTTGGCAAGGTCGTCGACGCTTTCGCCTTTCGCCCAGCCATCCTCCAGGGTCTCCCGCAGGGCTTCCCGGGTAGTATCAGTTACCCCTTTGGCCAGCTCGGCGGCGTGTTCCTGAATCCACACCCGGGCCGAGTCGTTCATTGGGTCATAGGTTGCGTCCAACGACTCTGCCACCCGCTCTGCGAACACAGCAAAGGTTGCCTCGAGTTCGGGCAGGATATTCTCCATGAAGTCCTGCTGCTCAGCCAGGGGGTCGATGATTCCGTCGAACCAGGCCTTGAGAATAGGCCTCTCGGCCATAATCTCGCGGGCGGCATCATTCTCTGCCGGGGTTGATTCGATAAACATTCCAGGCTTGAGGTATGCCTCGAGCGTCTGTTTCCCCGCTATGTTTACCATCCTCGTCTCGATCTGTACTTCGTATAGCCGCCCCTCTTTATCGATTAACACGGTGCCGTGGTTCAGTTTGCCTAGTATGGTTAGTTCCATTTGCCCGCCGCCTTTCCGGCCTTATAGGCGTCTGTTTTCCACCACTCGTCAATAGTCATAACTTTCTTGCCATCCTGGTAGGCGTGTGCCCAATAGCCACCTGCGGTAGCCATTTTCTCTAGGTTGGCCTTGATATTATCGGGCACCTTGCGACTGGTTTGCTCCAGGTCTGTTTTACCGAACAGGATCATTTCCTTTTTAGCAGGCGGAGCAGGAGCCGTCATCACCCAGGCGTCATACTTGTCCTTTTGGAGTCTGGCCGCTATCCGTTCGTCGGCCTTGACCCAAAGGTCCCCGGTTGTTATCCCTTTCTTCTTCTGCGCTGCACTGGGTTCCAGGTTTAGCTCCTTGCCGAATAAATCCTTATAAGTCGAGCGCACATCCTTTGACACATACGGATTGCTAATTTTAACCGTGTACGAACATACGGCGACCTGGTCTTTGGTGAAATCACCCGTTGGGTCTGCGCGGGCATAATTTTTAGCTCCGTCGAAATCGCTGGCTGTGAAGATAATCTTCCTATCAAGCGACCCAGCCCGGTAAACCGTATACTCCCCGGGCTCCGTTCCCCACTTGAGGTCCTCCGGGGCGTATTTATTGGGTTTATCCGGGTTGTCGTATTCCTCAAATAGGGCCTTTCCACACATATCCAATACGGCCTTCGACACCCCAGGGGGGCTACTCTTGTCGGCCTCCTTAGCCCTTGCTATCGCTGCGGCCCCTGCCTTAGTATCGGGCTTAAAAGTAAAATAAGTGGCTGCGCCCCCGGTCGTGAATCTCCCCCTTGCATCATGATACGGATTAAACTTCGCTATTCGGTCGGGCGCGAGCGCCGCGATTATTCGCTCCGCCTGTCCGAAAAAATAATCTTCAAGCACTCCTTGCAGCTTCACCTCGTGTTTATGGTGGACCTTCACCCAATCGGACCAATATTCATCGCCATGGTCGTCGGCTTTGGCCACTGGCTCATTGCCTCCTCCGACGTTCGCCTGTGCGCCCTTTTTGGGGTCGGGGTCGGGTGTTTGCCCCTGCTGTTTATTGCCATTGCCCTGCGGCGGCGCTGGTGCCTTTTCCGGGGGAATAGGCTCTTTTGCCCCCGGTTGTGGGTCCGGTTCAGGATCTTCCTTACCCACTTCGACCCAAGTGCTCGGCTGGAAGTATTTTTTACCTTCCTCCTTGTCCTCGTATGGTCCCAAGCCGATCCGTTTACGACCTTCGTCAGGGGTCATCAGTCGGTTGCCGACACCTTTGACTGCATAGTCCAGATCAGCCACGGCATCGCTCAGGTCCATTTCATTCAGTTTCCACTTCCACCCACCCAATTCGAACGGAGCGAATAGGACGGAGTTCAAGCGGTGCTCCAATATCTCCTGGGCTGGCCCGACCACACTCGCCTTGTAAAACTCGTTCATTTCATCGGACATTGCCCCGCCTAATCCTCCGGTCACCGGCCAACCAATCCTATATGGCGGCACCCGGTGGGCTATGCAGATTTCCAGGTTATTGTCCTGGCGGTACAGCCGGTGGCTGGCGTCCTTGGTTTCCGGGGTCAATCTCTCTAATCGGACCTTTACGCCTTCGGTTTCTGCCGGCACCGGGAGGATCGCCAGCTTGCCCCGGGTCTGTTTTGTCTCGTAACTAAAGAAAGCCTGCAGGGTTGCCGTGACCTGGGGGTCAACGTCAGCGCCCTCGGCGATCAGCAGTGTGTCCGGAATGGTGCCCTGAGAAAACCAGTTGATGTTGAAGTCGCGCACAGCCATTGCGCCGACTATTGCCCCTAGCCCAGAGATATACGCTGGTATTCCGTAGTAACTTGACCGGCCCCCGGCCTTGCGGATTACTATCAGTTGGCCGGCCTGCTCTTCTTCGGGGATGCCGTCCTTTTTATCCCCGCTGTGCATATCGTAGGTGTCCTCGTCGCCGTAGCGCTTGAACCAGCGGACCACCCCATCCCGGTACTGAGCATAGCGGATGCCGTCATGGTGGACCCGTACCGTGTACGCCGGGACGTGATAGACTTCCGCCATCTGCCCCTTGCCGTCTGGCACTATTTCAAGTATCCCCCAGCCAATGGTCTCGTAGTCCTCCCACATAGCCCGCAGGATTTCGCGGAAGGTCATCTCCGGATTGCACTGCCGGAGTAGTTCCTCCAGGGAGTTCTTTTTGCCTTCGTCCGGCTGCTTGCTGTCGTCCTCGGCCACCCACTGCCATCCCATCCCGGCGATATCGTCCGCCTTGGCCTCGATGCAGGCACAGTGGATTGGGTTCGACTCCTTCAGTTCCATGAGCTTGTCGAACGAGTAGGGCGGCTTAACCAATCCGTACTCTCCGTAGAGCTTGCCAAACGGGTCAGCCGGTAGTTGCCGGGACCCTCCCGCGGCCCCACGCCCCTTGGCCTGCATGGCGATGGCCTTGTTTATAATATGCCCCTTTGTCATTTGCTCGCCTCCACCCTTACCGTCTGTGACTATGCGACCTCATATCGAATTGGGATAGTAACGGGAAGGTTACCGACCCCAGCAGTAACAATTGCATCATAAAAAGCTGCGACCACCATTCAAGCATTACCACACCCCCGTAGCCTTAGACCACTACCCTGGACAGGGTCTTAGACTCTTTGTATGCCTGGATTCCCGCGTAGGCCGCGCAGTCCACCTGGTCCTTAAACTCCCCATTGGGGAAGTTGATCAGTTCTTCTTCGTAATCGGAAAGATATGCCGCGCCCTGTCGGTGGTACACCGTACCCATTTCGTAGCGGGCCGCCATCGGTCTTGCCCGGGACACCTTGTCGCGATCGGCGTTGAGTGGTTTGATCGGTAGCCCTTCCCTTTTGCCCTGCTGGATAATATTCAAACCATAGACCTGTTTCTCAACGCCCTGGAACCGGGGTCGCCAGCGTTCGAATTGCGATTTCATGACCGCCATGTGCTTGGTGGTCTCCGCCTTCTCCCGGAACACATCTAACAACAGTAAATCTCTGTCCGGGGTCATGGCCCAAGTCGCACACACAAAGTAGGCACTCTGGAGTCCCTCGGTAGCCGCGGGGTCAATGGTCTGGAATATCCAGCACCTGTCCTTGTCCCAGCGCAGGTCCCCCTCGGGTCGGTGTAAAACATAAACGTCACCCTTGTCCTCGAAATAGCGGAAGTAAGAGCGCTTAAATAAAACGCCTTCCTCGGGCATAGGTCTCTGCTGATATAGGGCCGAATAAAAATAGGACCCTAGCCGGCGCTTAATCCGGGCAAGGTCCTCAATGTTGTATCGGGCCGGGCATAAGGCTTCCCCTATCTTTCGGCCTATGGGGTCGTTGGCCTCGGCCTCAGCCGGGAGTCGGACTATCCGCCACTGCTCCCCGCCGTTTTCCATGTCTTTCAAAAGGCGCCCAATCAAGTCGTCCTCGTGCCATCGGGTGGCGATTATAATAATAGCCGCCCCTGGCTCTGCCCGGGTATAGAAGGTTGACGTAAACCAATCCCACTGGGCGTCCCGGATAGTTTTACTGGCCGCCTCCTTGGCGTTCTTCAGGTAGTCGTCTATCATCCCCAGGTGGAATCCCTTGCCGGTGATCGGGCCTCCGATACCAGCGGTGATCATCCCGCCTTCGTGGCCTTCCAAGTCCCAGCGGTTGGCCGCGCTCGACTCCTGGCTTACTTTAAGCCCGTAAAGCTCTTCTCCATATTCCTCTAAAAGATCACGCGCCTTCCGTCCCCACGACGCAGCGAAGTCGGCTTCGTAGCTGCACAGCATCACCCGTTTATCCGGGAAGTTGCCCAGGAAACACGGCGGCGCGTGCTTGCTGATCAGTTCGGACTTGCCATGCCGCGGCGGGGTCTCGATTATCAGCCTTAGAACCTTGCCCGCGAATACCTCGGCGAGCTCCTCGTTGATCAGGGCCAGATGTTTATAGTATTTCCACTTCCCCCGGCTCGCGTGCATCGCGAGGCCCGCTGGGGTCAGGCTCAACCATATAGAGTCGGGCCATAAGGGCCAGGTACAGTTGTCTTGCCTCATCATCTGCGAATATTCTAGCGGCCACGCCGTACTCATGCTTAATATTCACCTGCCCCTCGACCTCGGTCTTGGTGTGCTCGGTCGGCACCCCCGACGCCAGACGCTCGATCTTTACGGCCACGTCTAAGAGCCGTCCCATTTCCCCTGCGCTTATATCCTGGGGCTGGAGCGATTGCAGCCTCTGGGCGACCTTGGCCTGCACCCCCTTGGCCAGCTTGATATGGTTCTTGGCCATCTCCTTCTGAGCCTTTTCGCGCTCCGCCTGGTAGATTCCGTTCAGGTGGTTGTCCCATGCCCTTATTCTTTCCTGCCAGCGCCAGCGATAGCTCCATTGGCTCATCTGTGACCTAGACTTGTCTATCTTTACTCCGGCCTTCCGGATGCTCCTGGTCTCCATGTCCCTATAAAAGCAAAAAGCCGCCCATGCCTGGTCGGACTCGCGCGGCTGGCGTTCCCAAATGTCCCGGTCCAGGTCAAACTGCACCGGCTTACTCGGTTTAGGCACTTTGCACCACAGCCTTTTCACCTGTCAGCGTTTCCCATCTTTTTACAATCACTTCACAGTATTTGGGGTCGAGTTCGGACATGTAGCACGCCCGGTTCATCTGCTCGCACGCAATCAAAGTGGACCCGCTCCCCCCGAATGGGTCCAAAACAATGTCCCCCTCTTTGCTGGAGTTGTGGATAAAGTATCCGCACAGCCCTACCGGCTTCATGGTGGGGTGCTCGGCATTTTTTTGCGGTTTGTCAAATCTTACCAGCGTGGTTTGTTTGCGGTCGCCATACCAAGTATGCTTTGCGCCGTCCTTCCAACCGTAGAGGATAGCCTCGTGCTGCCAATGATAATCCTGCCTGCCCATGACCAGAGAGTTCTTGGCCCAGATCAGGCATTGCCGAAGTCGGTACCCGGATTGTTTAAAAGCCGCCCGGAAGTTATATCCCTCCGAATCAGCGTGGAAAACGTAGATCGGTGCTCCCATTTTCGAATGGGCGTACATCACGGTGAAGGCGTCGGTAAGGAATTGTAAAAATTCCGCGTCTTTCATCTTGTCGTTTTGAATCTTGAGCTTATCCTTGGTCCCCCCTTCGTAGTCCACGTTGTACGGCGGGTCGGTTAATACCAAGTCGGCCTGCTGCCCGTTCATCAATTTGGCTATGTCCGCCTCAGAGGTCGAGTCGCCGCATATCAGCCGATGCCGACCCAAGATTATTATCTCCCCGGGTTTTGTGACAGCCGTTTCCGGCAGCGCGGGGGCCTCATCCTCATCGAGGTTATCTTCCCACGGCGCAGTCAGTTCGGCGATAATCTTCTCCAAGTCGGATTCCGTGTAGCCGGTTATTTCGAGGTCGATTATGCCTGTGTCTATCTCTTCGATGAGGTCCATCAGCATACGGTTGTTTATCTCCGCCAGTTCCGCGATGCGGTTGTCAGCGATCAGGTCGGCATACTCT
>SHOI01000238.1 GCA_004294855.1 Sphaerochaeta sp.
AACCGGAAAAACTCATTCCATCCCAATCGAGCACCATTGCCATCAAACCGAACCTGGTCGTCGCGGCGAAGCCGGAAGGCGGAGCGACAACCCACCCCGAGATCGTCATCGCGATCATTGAATACCTCAAAGAACGGGGATTCCACAATATTTCAATCGTTGAAAGCGCCTGGGTCGGAGACTCCACCAAACGGGCGTTCGAAGTCAATGGCTACTATGCAATCAGCAGCAAGTACGATGTTCCCCTTGTTGACGTAAAAGATGATGCCTACGTCACCCGGACGGTTCATGGGATTCCCATCGATCTGAGCAAGACGATTACGGAGACCGATTTCCTCATCTCCCTTCCCGTCCTCAAGGGACACTGTCAAACATCAATGACGTGCGCCCTCAAGAACATGAAGGGATGCGTCTCCGAGCGGTCCAAGCGTCAATCCCACACCATGGGGCTTCATAAGCCGATCGCCGCGCTGAATGCGCTCCGAAGTGCGGATCTGGTCATCGTCGACAGTCTGAACGGAGATCTGGACTTTGAAGAGGGCGGCAACCCCATACAAACCGATCGGATCTTCGCCTGCCGGGACTCCGTCCTCTGTGATACCTATGGTGCTTCGCTGATGGGATTCGAAGCGGAAGACATCGAGTATATCCGCTTGGCTGAACAGTTCGGGGTGGGAACGACGAACCTCGACTTTGCAAGCATCATCTTTCTCAATGAACCGAGCGCAATCGCCCCTCCGCCGCTTCCCACCGGAAAGGCCACCTACCTCAACCAATACATCGACAGCCGAAGCGCATGCTCGGCTTGTCACGGAACATTGGTCCACGCGTTGAAACGGTTGGATGAGGCCAATCAGCTTGGTAGCAAGTTTAATCGAAAGATCTGTGTCGGACAGGATTTCAAAACCATCATGGATTTAGCCCGAGTCGGTGTCGGAACATGCACAAAGGGCTTGGGTGAGAGCGTGCCGGGGTGTCCGCCGACCGCGTTGGCGATGCTGGAGTTTCTTAAAAGCCTGTAACACACGCGAGAGCCCATGACGGGCTCTCGGTCGTATATTATTATATATGAATACCGTTGGTGATCAGCGCGCCAGCAGGCTTTGCAGTCTGCGGGTGAACGCAACCGGATCCTTCGGCATCACGCCTTCGGAGAGAAGGGCCTGGTCCAGAAGCACCGAGGAAAGATCCTCGATATACTCCTTATCATCGCTCGTTTCGATCTTCCTGATGATCGGATCATCAAGGTTGATCTCAAGGATCGGAAGAATC
>SHOI01000094.1 GCA_004294855.1 Sphaerochaeta sp.
CCGATTCGATTGAGGTATTCCACCTCGATCGTGTAGGAACCCGGTTCGAGATCGAGCGTTCCCACCCAGGCTTCTGCCGGAAGGTAGTGCGTCGAACGAAGATCCGCCGATTCGCTCAGCTCTTTGCCCACTCGGAATGCAAAGCCGAGGACCTCGGCAAAGGCGCTCCGCTTGCCGTCCTTGTCCTTCGAGATGGCGTCCCAGATGCCGATGCCCAGCTCTTTGGAGATCGCCCGCATGGTCGCTTTGGCGTAGAGCAGACCGCTTTTTGATTGAAACGCATCCTCGGCGACGAGGGAGAATGATTCTATTTTTTCCAAGGTGGTAATGACCTTTCCGTCAACCCGGACCCGGATTGAAGTGATCGCCGAAGGAACCGGTCGGAGAACCGGGTAGGCGATTCGGGTGACGTTGGTGGGGGAGATACTGATAAAATCCATCCGCTCCTCCTTGACGGGAAAGCGTCCGGTGAAGGCGATCAGGTGGACGGAATCCCGACCTTCGCTCTTGAGCGGCTCGACACTTTCGGGAATGGGGAAGGGGTAGAGCTTCGTTTGGGTTTCGAACGCATGGTGAATCTGATTGAAGGAGTAATCGAGGGTGGACTGTTCACCGAGATGGGCGGCGATGATCACCCCGAGGTAGTTGGCGAGCGCACTGGTGGTGAACGAGGTGGCCTGAGCGGGCAGATCGGTTTGGCGGATATGGTTGGTTGACGCATAACGGCGCACCTGATCCGCCTGCTTTTCGTAGCGATCCTGCAGCACGCTCTGCTTTTCGATCATCCGCCGAATCTCGACCAAACTCGACTCATACTGACCGAGATGGAGATAGTTCAGCGCTTTGAAGAGGTTGAGATAGATATCCTCATAGCTTTCACCGCCATACTCTTTGGTGTTGTCATTGACGATGAAGGAGGCAAGTGATGCGGTGATCGATTTCGTATACGCATCTTGGATTCGCCTCTCCGCATCGCTGAGCAGTTCATTGGAATGCTTCCAATCCCCGGTGAGCCGGGCAAGCATCCCCAGGTCATAGCTCGCGATCAGGGGTCCCTGAGCGGTGGCGAGGTGCCCGATGGTTTTTTGCAGGGAATCATACGCTTTGGTGTATTGACCGCGCTTCAAGTATGCGTCGGTCGATGACAGATCGACATAGGAGACACACGAGGTTGCAAGGATGATGGCAAGCAAAACGGGTATGATCTTTCGGATATCCAACGCTCCTCCTTGCACTCAACTGTACCATCGCCGGCGGATGGGTGCAATTTATTTATGATAGGATTCTATCCAATCCGCCGTTCTTCTGCTACACTTCTAGAAGCAGGAGGATCGTATGCGCCGTAGCGGAATTATCATTATCAGTATCATCACGCTTCTTTCCCTCGCTCTTCTTACCGCCTGTCAAAACTCCTATTTGGTGTCGAGAGTGAGCAGCGACAAGGATCTGGATCTCAGCGGGAACTGGAATGACACGGATATTCGCCTTGTTTCCAAGGCATTGGTTGAATCCTCCTTGAAAAGTGGGTGGATCAATCAATTCAGGATGAAAAACGTCGGGCGAAACCCGGTGGTCATCGTCGGGACATTCTTCAACCGGTCCAGTGAGCACATCGACACGGCGATCATCGCCAAGCGGTATGAGATGGAGCTGATCAACAGCGGCAAAGTCGACATGGTCGCCGACCAAAACTTCCGAGCTTCGGTTCGTCAGGAGCGGGAAGAGCAACAGTATTTCGCCAGTGAGGAGAGTGCAAAAGCGCTTGGCCGGGAGATCGGAGCCGATTTCCTGCTCCAAGGCGCGGTGAGGAGCGTTCTGGATCAACGGGGAAACACTCGGGTTCGAACCTATTACGTATCCGCTGAACTGATCGATATTGAAACAAACCTAAAAGTTTGGGTTGGCGAGGAAACGATCAAGAAAGTGATTCAGCAGGCTCGGTATACCCTCTAAAGGATGGTGATGATGAGAAAAGGCGTTCTTCTTTTTTTTCTCATTCCTTTTCTTGTTTCCTGCATGTCGATTCCAAATCAGCGGCCTGCCTGGATCGGCAGACCCTATGACGGGAAGTATCCGGAGGATAAATATCTGCTGGTCGTAGGCAGCGGCTCCTCCTATCAGAAAGCGGTTGAAAACGCCCGGATCAACCTCGCCTCGGTGTTTTCCTCCCAAGTGGAAGCCGTTACCCGGATCACCACGATCGATTCGAGCGAGGGCGGGAGCTTCGATGCGCTCTTTGAGCAGGGGACGGTCTCTTCGAACGTCGAGGATCTTGTCGGATCGGAGGTCGTTTCCTCCTTTACCGACGAGATGGGCCAGACCTACGTCCGCCTCGCGGTCGAGCGCCAAGAGAGCGCCCGATTTCTTCAAACCCGATTGGCTGAATTGACGAAGGAGCTTGCGAAGATCCGCTCCCAAACATCCGCCGATCGATTGGAGCGCTATCGCTTCCTGCTTTCCGCGTATCCGGTGGCGCAGGAGGCGGGACAGATTGCCGATCGAATCTGGGTGTTGACCAAAGAGATCAATCCAGACCACCTCGGGGCCCTCGCATCGGAACTGCGCACCCTCGCTCGGTCGATCTCGGTCGAGGTCATTGTCAACAGCGAAACCGATCCGCATTTCCTGAAAGCGGGATTCGAAGGGGCGCTTCAGAATCTGGGGTTTGTTCAAGGCGGCGGCGACTATGCCCTGACGGTCACCTATGATTCGGAGCCGATCCTCTTTGAAGCCAGCCCCTATGCCTACGAACGCTATCAGCTGAGCGTTACCCTCGGGCGGAACGATAAGGTGGTTCGATCCTTCAGCCTGAGCGAGCGGATAGCCGCCCTTCATCAGGGGGATGCCAAGACCAAAGCGCTTCAAAGCGCCCTGAACGATGGAATCGAAACACTCATTGGACTTTTAAGCCAGTAAAAATGGAGGTACAGCGTTATGAAAAAAATCGTCCTTCTTGTCGCAATGGCAACAATCCTCATGGTTGGTACTTCGTGTGCCACGAGCAAAAAAGCAGCCGTCGTCACACCCCCCGTTCCGGCGGCCAAGGTCGTTGTCGGAGCTGAAGGGTTCATCCAACCGGATTGGGTATACAAAACCCCGACCGCGGGTGATCGGCACTTTGAAAGCGGGTATGGGCTGATGAGCAACCGCCAGAATTCGATAAAGCGGGCGGAAACGGAGGCGAGGAACAAGATCGCCGGCTGGATCTCCACGAACGTTAAGGAGGTGGTGGTAACGTATCTCAATGATGCGGGAAGTCTCGGTGACCGCCAGGCCCTTGATGCGATGGAGGTGATCAGCAAACAGGTCGCAGAGGCGACATTGGTCGGAGTTACGACCGAAGACGTGTGGGTTGACAAGGAGGGGGGCGTCTGGGTGCTGGCGTCGATTCCTCTGGCCAATATCCAGTATGCGTTCGAGCCGGCCGCCGAAGCGGTGGTTGAGACGTTCACTCCGAGCGCGGCCGCCGAAGCGGCGAATGCCAAGATGAAAGAGGCGTTTGCCAAGCTGCTGAAAGGAGATTGATGATGAAACGGACAGTTTTCATACTTGTTCTGTTCTTCCTTCTAGCCGGATGCGCAACGACCCCCAAGTTCAATAAGGACGGTTCGCCTTATTGGACGAACCACACTCCCAAGAGGACGCGAACCACCTACTATGCCGTAGCTTCGGCAAAGCAATCGACGGAAGCGTTGAGCGTGCTCCGGGCGGAAAGCGCGGCGAAAGACATGATCGGAAGATGGGCGGAAACCTCGATCGATGCTTCGGTGATCACCTTCATTGAAGAAGCGGGTGAAACCCTGAGGACCAAGCAAGTCTTGGAGGTGCTTCAAAACCTTTCCATTCAGACCGTGAACATCGCCCTGCGGGGGGTGGAGATCGTCGATCGATGGATCCGGGATGACGGAACGGTCTATGTGCTGGCTTCCTATCCGGTAAAAAACCTCAAAGAGGCGTATCGCCTTCAAGCCGAGGAGCTTGAGCGAAAAGCCTTAGCCGATGCAATCAAGGCGGACGTGCTGGAAACATATTTGCAAGGCCAACTGGAGAAAGTCGACTAGGGAAAGCAATCGAGTGAATCGACCACCACTGAACGTTGACGTTGGTGGTGGTTTTTTGCAATCTTTACACACAGGAGTTTTTCAGCAATGAACAGAATAATTCTCTACGCGCTCATATTGATGATTCTCTTCCTCATCGTCAAAAAAGTGGGTGGGGGAGCTCGAATCTCCGCCAAGGATGTCTATGCACTGCTTCAGAGCGATGAAGAGGTGATCCTGGTGGATGTCCGGACTGAGGGTGAGTATTACAGCGGACATATCGATGGAGCGATTCATCTTTCCCTATATGACATCGGAGCGGAAAAACCTGCATTGTTGAGTGATCTCGATGCTCCGATCATCGTATATTGCCAGAGCGGAGCCCGCAGCGGCATCGCCAGGAGGAAACTGAAAGCGTTGGGGTATACAAACGTTCGCGATATGGGTGGTTTGATGTTTTGGCGGTATGATTTGGTGAAGTAGGGAAAGAGCATGCATCGAGTGATTGTCCTGAAGCGTTTGGATGAGCTGACAGTTGTAGATGACGGGACAATCTATCACGGTTTCGATCAGGAATGGTACTCCAAGCTTTGGCAGCGAAGAGCGGGGTGCGGGCCGACGACCGCAAGCACTCTGATCCGCTACAATGCAAAACGAAACAAAAGCAACTCGAAAGCGTCCTCGATCCGGCTGATGGAGGAGCTTTGGAGCTTTGTCACTCCCGGAATCATGGGCGTCCACACAGTCGCCCACTTCACCCGGGGATTGAGGGAATATCTTGTCAAAAAACACTTGGGCTTTGAGATTGCCGCCCTGTCGGTGCCGATCGATCGAGCCAATCGTCCTTCGTTCGCACAAGTTCGTGAATTCCTCGTTTCCCGTTTGGAAGCCGATCAGCCGGTAGCGTTTTTGAATCTGAACAACGGAAAGGTGGAAAACCTCGATCCCTGGCACTGGGTTACGATCGTGGGGATCGAACAGCGGGGGGCGGACAGACCGCTTTTTGCCCACGTGTACGACGGGGGAAGAAAGCTCGTGATCAATCTCACCCTCTGGTATGAGACAACCACCCGCCCGGGGGGATTCGTCAGCCTCGTGGAGGGCGGCGAAGGTTGAAGGAGCTGCGGTAGCTCCCGTTTCTTCGGTGGTGTATACTGACAGAGAAGGAGAACAGTCATGGTATATTCAGCAAATGAGCAACGATATGAAAAGATGCAGTACGCTCGAACGGGAAACAGCGGGCTCAAGCTTCCCCGGATTTCGCTCGGACTTTGGCACAACTACGGTGATGCATACCCGATTTCCAACGGGAGAGCGATGCTTCGAACCGCTTTTGATCTGGGGATCAACCACTTCGATCTGGCCAACAACTACGGACCGCCCGCCGGCTCGGCGGAGGAGAACTTTGGCAAGATCCTGAAACAGGACTTCGCCCCGTATCGGGATGAGCTCATCATCTCCACGAAAGCCGGATACTATATGTGGCCAGGTCCTTACGGGGAGTGGGGGAGCCGGAAATACCTTCTTTCAAGTCTGGATGCAAGCTTGAAACGGATGGGGCTTGAGTACGTGGATATCTTCTACTCCCACCGCTTCGATCCCAATACTCCCTTGGAGGAGACGATGGGGGCTTTGGTCAGTGCGTATAGGAGCGGCAAGGCGCTCTATGTGGGGATCTCCTCCTACACAGCGGAACAGACTCGAAAAGCATACGCTATTCTGAAAGATATGGGTGTTCCCTTGTTGATCCATCAACCCTCCTACTCAATGTTGAATCGATGGGTCGAGCCCGAGTTGCTTTCCACTTTGGAGGAGCTGGGGGTCGGGGCGATCTGTTTCTCACCTCTTGCCCAAGGGATGCTCACCGACAAGTACCTTAAGGAGATTCCGCCGACCAGTCGGGCGGCGAAAGACCTTTCCTTGAAGAAGTCGATGCTCAGCAAGGAGAACCTCGATAAGATCCGCTTTCTCAACGAGATCGCCAAGAAGCGCAATCAGAGCCTTGCTCAAATGGCGCTTGCCTGGGTCCTTCGACGAAAGGAAGTAACCAGTGTCCTGATTGGAGCAAGCTCGGCGGAGCAGATCGTTGAAAACGTGGCTGCCTTGGATCACCTTGAGTTCACCGCCGATGAGTTGCGGATGATCGATCAGTATGCGACGGACGGAGACATCAATATCTGGGCTAAACGCTAGGAAACCTTGACGGATTTGTTGGCCTCTGTTACATTGTACACAACATAATGCCCGCCTTCCCAAGGAGGCGGGCATCATCACCTCATGGGGGAGTGTCGGGCAATGGCATATGAAGAACTGAAGCTGGAACACCAACTCTGCTTCAAAATCTATGCGCTTCATCGGGAGCTGATGGCTGCCTACCGGCCGTTGCTTGACGAGCTCGGGGTGACCTACCCTCAGTACATCACCCTGCTCTATCTCTGGGAGTACGAGGAGGCGACGGTAGGTCAGCTATGCAACGCTCTCGGCCTGGACACGGGAACCGTCTCGCCGCTCTTGAAGCGGATGGAAGTGAATGGCCTTGTTGCCAAGCGCCGACTCGTCAGCGATGAGCGAACGGTTATGGTCTCTCTGACCGAGCGGGGAAAGGCGCTGGAAGAAGAAGCCCGCTCAATTCCTTCCCATATGGCCTCGTGTCTGTTCGGTGATGATGAGACCGGCGCCCGGAGTCTTGCCTCGGTTCTGGATCAAACGATCAGGCAGCTGGTCGAAACTCGAAAACAGTAGAAATCATACT
>SHOI01000239.1 GCA_004294855.1 Sphaerochaeta sp.
GATTCTTCCGATCCTTGAGATCAACCTTGATGATCCGATCATCAGGAAGATCGAAGCGAGCGATGATAAGGAGTATATCGAGGATCTTTCCTCGGTGCTTTTGGATCAGGCCCTTCTCTCCGAAGGGGTGATGCCGAAGGATCCGGTTGCGTTCACCCGCAAACTGCAAAGCCTGCTGGCGCGCTGATCACCAACGGCATTCATATATAAAGGATCGAGAGCCCGTCACGGGCTCTTGTGCATATTCAGGCTTTTCAGGAACTCCAGCATCGCCAACGCGGTCGGCGGGCACCCCGGCATGCTCTTGCCGAGTCCTCTGGTGCATATACCGACCCCGATCCGATCAGGATCCTGGACGGTTTTGAACTCCTGTCCGACACAGATCTTTTGATCGAACCTGCCGGCAAGCTGATTGGCTTCATCAAGCCGTTTCAACGCATGGACCAGAGATCCGTGACACGCCGAGCAGGCGCTTCGGCTGTCGATGTATTGGTTGAGGTAGATGGCCTTTCCGGTGGGACGGGGCGGAGGGGCTATTTCGCTCGGTTCATTAAGAAAGATGATATGTGCAAAATCGAGGTTCTTCGTTCCTACCCCGAACTGTTCAGCCAATCGGATGTATTCGATCTCTTCCGTCTCAAAACCCATCAGCGAAGCGCCATAGGCGTCGCAGAGGACGGAGTCCCGGCAAGCGAAGATCCGATCGGTTCGCACGGGGTTGCCGCCCTCTTCAAAGTCCAGATCACCGTTCAGACTGTCGACGATGATCAGGTCAGCGCTTCGTATCGCGTTCAGGGCGGCGATCGGCTTATGGATTCCCAACGTATGGGAGTGACGCTTTGACCGGTCGGAGATGCACCCTTTCATATTCTTGAGGGCGCAGGTCATTGATGTCTGGCAGTGTCCCTTGAGAACGGGAAGGGAGATGAGGAAGTCGGTCTCCATGATCGTCTTGCTGAACTCGACGGGAACCCCATGGATCGTTTTGGTAACGTAGGCATCGTCTTTCACATCTACAAGGCGAACATCATACTTGCTGCTGATTCCATAGTACCCGTTGACCTCAAACGCCCGTTTGGTGGAGTCCGCGACCCAGGCGCTTTCAACGATTGAAATATTGTGGAATCCCCGTTCCTTGAGGTATTCGATGATCGCGATAACGATCTCGGGGTGGGTTGTTGCTCCGCCTTCCGGCTTATCCGCCACGACGAGGTTCGGTTTGATGGCAATGGTGCTCGATTGGGATGGAATGAGTTTTTCCGGTT
>SHOI01000011.1 GCA_004294855.1 Sphaerochaeta sp.
CGATCGATGTAGGCTTTCCCACCACTCACGGCCGGGGCGGCGAGGATGGAAACCTTCAAGGGCTTTGCACCCTTGCCAAAATCCCTTTGGCTGGCTGCGATACCGTCTCCTCGGCGGTCGGGATGCATAAGGCGTTGGCCCAATCGATCTTCGATCGGGCCGGCATACCTACGATTCCGACGATCATCGTCACCGAAGCGATGCCGGTCACCGACTCGCTTCTGGAGGAGCTTCGACAAAGCCTTGGTTCGAGTCTCTTCGTAAAGCCGGAGAACGCCGGATCGTCGGTGGGGATCACCGTTCTCATCGAAGCCGATCTGCCAAGCCTTGCCCGGGCCCTTCGCCTGGCCCTCTCCTACAGTGAGCGGACGTTGGTTCAGCCCTATTACCCTGAAGTGATCGAAGCGGAATGCGCCGTCTTTGAAGATCCCGAACAAGGAATCATCGCTTGCGGACCGGGGGTGATCAAAAACCCGAAGAAAGAAACGTTCCTCTCCTACAGCCAGAAGTATACCCTTCAAGGCGGAGCGTACCTTGAGCTTCCCTCCGGGTTGAGTGATGAAGTCGAAGAGGAGATTCGCACCCTGGCGGTTCGGGCGTTCGAGGCGATCAAGGGCAATGGATATGCCCGGGTGGACTTCTTCCTCGTCGACGAAAGGCCGATCCTCAATGAGATCAATACACTGCCCGGGTTGACGGCAACCAGTCATTGGCCGAAGCTTCTTCAATATGGCGGGTATTCGATTGAGCGCGTCGTCGACCTCCTTCTGGAGCAGGCGATCTCAGATTTCGATCGAAGATGGAATCTGAGGACGAGCCATGATTGAGACCGTCATCTTCCACGTCGACATCGATGCGTTCTTCGCCGCGGTCGAGATTCTCGACAACCCCGACTTGGCGGAAAAACCCCTGATCGTCGGCGGCTTTTCCAAGCGCGGCGTCGTGTCCACGGCAAGCTATGAAGCGCGGAAGTACGGAATCCACTCGGCGATGCCGATGATTCAGGCCCTCCGCCTCTGCCCCCATGCCACGGTGGTTCCCGCCCGCCATGCCCGCTACAGCGAGGTCTCCGCCCGGGTGATGGGGATTCTTCGGGAGTTTTCTTCCGACGTCCACCAGATCTCGATCGACGAGGCGTTCCTTGACATGAGCGGGACGGAGCGCCTGTGGGGTCGGCCCCGCGAGGCCGCCCTGAAGCTGAAAGAGCGGGTGCACGAGGAAACCGGGATGACGATCAGCGTGGGGATCGGCCCCAACCGGCTGATCGCCAAGATGGCCAGCGACTACAACAAGCCGGATGGACTGTGCAAGGTTTCCGAATCGAAGAAGGAGCTCTTCATCGACGCGGTTGGGTTGAAAAAACTTTGGGGGGTTGGAAAGGCGACTCAGGAGGAGCTGAAGCGGCATCGGATCACCACGACGGAGGAGCTTCGAGCGATTCCGATTGAGCGCCTGAAAAAGCTCTTCGGCAACTCGATGGGCTCCTTCCTCCATCACGTCGTCCGGGGAATCGACCCGGGAATCTTCGGCGAAGCGAAAAGCCGGTCGATCTCAACGGAGCACACCTTCCTCGAGGATGTCGGCGACCGTGAGGTGTTGGAGGAAACGCTTCTTTCGATGAGCCATGAAGTGATGTTCCGCTCGCTGGACGAACGGAAGATCGCTCGAACAATCGGAATAAAAATCCGACTTTCCGACTTCTCGACTTCCACCGTTCAAACCACTCCCGCCGCAGCGATCCTCAGCGCCGAGCAGGTCTATGCGCTCGCAAAGGAGCTCCTCGCCCGGAAATGGCGATCGGGCATGAAGGTCCGCCTGATCGGCGTCGGGTTGTATCAGCTGTACGACGGCGCTTCCCCAATCCAAGGCGAGCTCTTTGAAAGTGAACACGAAAAGAAGCGGAAGCTGGAAGAAGTCGTCCTCGCCCTCCAGAAAGAGGGGCACAGGCTCATCAAGGCGGCCAACCTAGGCAAACACCCCCTCGGCGATGATGATCAGCACGGCTAAGGCGATTCGATAGTACCCAAAGCCGATGAACGTATGGGTCTTCAGGAACGAGCGCAGGCGTTTCATTACAATCAGAGAGACCAGGAACGCCGTCATGCCCCCGGCGAGCATGATCATCCACTCATTGGCGGAATAGCTCAGGCCGAGCTTCAACATTTTCAGGAGGGTTGCCCCGGCGATCACGGGAATCGCCATGAAAAAGGAGAAGTTGGCGGAAAGCGGCCGGGAAAGACCGATGATCAGTCCGCCCAACACGGTGGAACCGCTGCGGGACGTCCCCGGAATGAGGGCAAGAACCTGAAACAGTCCAAGCAGGAACGCATGCCTGTATGTCAACGACTCGATCGAATCGGTGACTCTGAAGCTCGTCCTCCTTGCATGCCTCTTCTCCAGGATGATGTAGAGCAAACCGTAGAACGCCAGGGCTGAAGCGATCACCATCGGGCCTTGAAGACGGGCAACGATCATATCATCAAACAGAACTCCCATGACACCGGCGGGAATCGTGGCGACGATGATCTTCCCCCACAGGTTCAAGCTCGCTAATTGTTTCGTCTTATCCCTTGTAAACGGGTTCAGATCCTTGAAATAGAGCACCCCCACCGCAAGGATGGAAAAGAACTGGATTCCGACGAAAAAGAACTCTTTGGCGCTTGCTGAAAGAGCAAGTGGAAGATACGGCTCCGCAAGCAGCAGGTGGGCGGTCGAGCTGATCGGCAGCCATTCGGTGATTCCCTGGACGATTCCAAGGAGAATCGATGAGATGATATCGGTCATTGACACTCCTTGTGGCAGTCTAGTTGAATCCCTTGAGGACGGCAAGCCGTCTTGTCGACACTCCGTTCAAATGATACAGTCGCCCTATGGGATTGAACATTGTGTTGGTTGAACCGGAAATACCACAGAATACCGGGAACATCTCCCGGACCTGTGCGGCGACGCACACCAGTCTGCATTTGGTTCATCCCTTGGGGTTCACGATCACGGAGAAACACGTGAAACGGGCAGGCTTGGATTACTGGAAATACCTTGAGCTGGTCGAGTATCCCGATATCGCCGCTTTTTTTGACCAACACGAAAAAAAAGAGTTATACTACGTTACAACGAAGGCGGAACGAACCTATGCCGACATCGCCTATGGTGATGAGTGTTTCTTTCTCTTCGGTAAGGAAACACTCGGGCTGGATGAGGAGCTCCTGGCGAAGAACCGATCGAGGTGCATCCGCCTGCCGATGGTTCGTGAAGCGCGGAGCCTCAACCTCTCGAATGCCGTAGCGGTAATCGTCTATGAGTATTACCGGCAGAAAGGGTTTGAAACGTTAGTGAAAGCGGGAGCGCTTCACCACCGTCAATGGGAGTCGCAAGCATGAGAAGAGTCGGAATGATCGGCTGTGGCGTGATGGGCAGCGCTATCACCCGCACCCTCCAAGATGAAGGATTCGTGTATGATATCGATCCCGAGCGCGCCCGTGCTCTGGCCGACGGAACAAGGTTTCAGGTGGCGGAAACATTGGAGACTGTGGTCAAAAAGTGCGATCTCCTCATCTTGGCGGTCAAGCCACAGACTCTTTCAAGTATTTTCCCCACCCTCGTACAGGCCGGCTCAAAGGATAAACGCTGGATCAGCATCGCTGCGGGAGTCTCCACTTCGACGCTTGCCGAAAATCTCGGCACCACCGAAGTCGTTCGGTATATGCCGAACATCGCCGCCCGATACAAGCAATCCGTTACTGCCGTCGCCGCTCACCCCGAGGCGGGCAGAGAGCTGCTGGAGGAGGCGAAGACGATCGCTCTCGGTTTCGGGCGTGTCCATGTTCTTGATGAACGACTGTTTGACGGATTCACCGCGATCAGCGGTTCGGCGGTCGCCTTCATCATCAAGTTTCTGGATTCCCTCGCTCAGGGCGGAGCGGACGAAGGACTCGCCTATCCCCTCGGTCTGACGATAGCCGCCCAAACCGCCGAGAGCGCCGTCACCCTGATTGAAGAAAGCGGGTTGCAGCCCCGGGATCTGATCAATCGCGTTTCCAGCGCAGGGGGAACGACGGTTGAAGGCATCAAAGCCCTGAATGACGGAAACCTGCAGGCGACCGTCATGGATGCGGTCAGAAAAACCGCCCAACGATCGAGAGAGCTTGAAGAAGCAGCATTAAACCATACAGAGAGGAAATGAGGATACCATGATTGACCTACGGGAACTGAAAAGTCGCTATGACGAAATTATCACGAATATCAAGAACCGCTCGATGAAGATCGACCTTGATGCGATCATCGCCTTGCAGGATCAGCGAAGCAGCCTGCTTCAGGAGGTTGAGTCCCTCCGCTACGAGCGCAACGAAAACGCTCAAAAGATGAAAGGCAAGCTCGATCAGGAAACCCGCGCCCGCCTGATCGAAGAGGGAAAGAATCTGAAGGCGAAGATCGCCGAAACGGAAGAACGCTTCAACCGGGTTGAACAGGAATACCTTCTTCTCGGCCGGCAGATTCCCAACTACGCCCACCCTTCCGCCCCCGTGGGCAAAGAAGATACCGACAACCTCATCCTCAAACGGGTCGGAACTCCTCCGACCTTCACCTTCAAACCGCTGGATCACGTCGAACTCGGCGAGAAGCTTGATCTCATCGACTTCGAGGCGGGGACGAAGGTGACCGGACCGAAGTTTTACTTCCTCAAGAATGAAGCGGTGATCCTTCAGATGGCTCTTGAGCGCTATGCTTTGGACATTCTCATCAAACACGGTTTTTCTCCTTACATCACCCCCGACATCGCCAAGGAAGAGATCCTGGAAGGGATCGGATTCAATCCGCGGGGACCGGAGTCCAACATCTATACCTTGGAAGGCACGGGAACGGCGTTGGTCGGCACCGCCGAGATCACCTTGGGCGGTTATCACGCCGAGGAGATTCTCGACATCAATCGCCTCCCGATCAAGATGGCCGGTCTCTCGCACTGCTTCCGCCGCGAGGCGGGTTCGGCCGGCCAATTCTCCAAAGGCCTCTACCGGGTTCACCAGTTCTCGAAGGTCGAGATGTTCATCTACTGTCTTCCCGAAGAATCGGATGCGATTCACGAGCAGCTTCTTGCGATCGAAGAGGAGATCTTCTCCGGCCTGGGTCTCGCCTATCAGGTGGTGGATACCTGTACCGGGGATCTCGGTGCCCCGGCGTACCGGAAATTTGACATCGAGGCATGGATGCCCGGCCGCGGCGAGAACGGCGAATACGGGGAAGTCACCTCGACAAGCAACTGCACCGACTATCAAAGCCGCTCCCTGCGGGTTCGCTACAAGGATGCCGATGGGCAAAACCAATATGTTCACACCTTGAACGGAACTGCGGTGGCTACCAGCCGGGCGATTGTCGCCATCCTGGAAAACTTTCAGGAGGAGGACGGCTCGATCCGAATCCCGGCGGTTCTCGTTCCGTACACCGGTTTCGACCGGATTGGAGGTTAACGGATGTTTCATCGCTCAGCGCTCAGTACCGATTTCTATGAACTGACGATGGCTCAAGGATATTTTCTGGAGCGGAACAATCCAAATGTCGTCTTTGAGATGTTTTATCGAACCAACCCGTTTGGAGGCGGATACGTCCTCTTTGCCGGCTTGCACGATCTGATCGACAAGCTTGAAGCCTTTCGTTTCAGCCCGGAAGATATCGCATACCTTTCAGGTCTGGGCATCTTCACAAAAGAGTTCCTGGAGTATCTCTCCAAGTACCGCTTCACCGGTGACATCTACTCGGTTGAAGAGGGAACGGTCGTGTTCCCCGGTGAACCGCTCATGCGCGTTCACACGACGATGATCGATGCCAGCCTGATCGAGGGAATCCTGCTCAACACCCTTAACTTCCAAAGCCTCATCGCCACCAAAGCTTCCCGCGTCTCTCTTGCCGCCAAGCGCGGGTCGGTCTTCGAGTTCGGCCTGCGCCGAGCCCAAGGTCCCGACGGGGCGCTTTCGGCAAGCAGGGCGGCGTTTATCGGCGGATGCCAGTTTACCAGCCACACCTTGGCGGGAAAGCTCTATGATATTCCCGTCTCGGGAACGATGGCCCATTCATGGGTGATGGCGTTTGATTCGGAACTTGAATCGTTTAGGGCGTATGCCAAGCTTTACCCCGGTTCCACGATCCTCTTGATCGACACCTACGACACCCTCGGCAGCGGAATCGAAAACGCAATCATCGTCGGCCTCGAGGAGAAGGAAAAGGGAAACACCATCGGTGTCCGGATCGACAGCGGCGACCTCTCCTACCTGCCAAGGGTGATCCGCAAGCGGCTGGATGACGCCGGTCTTGAGGATGCGTTCATCGTCGTTTCCAACGATCTGACGGAAGAGATCATCCAGACGCTGGTGCATGACGGGGTTCCCATCGACAGCTGGGGAATCGGAACCCACCTCGTCACCGGCGGCATTCAGGCATCCCTGAACGGAGTCTACAAGCTCGCCGCCAAGGAGTTTCAAGATGGGAGCTATCTTCCGACGATGAAGATCTCCAACTCCTTCGAAAAGACGACCAATCCCGGAATCAAGCAGCTCTACCGCTTCTACGACGCTGAAGGAGGAGCGATCGCCGATCTGGTCACCTGTTTTGACGAAGAAATTTCGGTCGGAAACGACTATGTCTTCTACCACCCGTTCGCCGAAACCGAATTCTTCGAGATGAAGAAAGAGCGGTACGTTCGAATTGAAGCATTGCTCAATCCCGTGATGAAACATGGAAAACGCCTTGGCGAGAAGCCGAATCTGAAAACCCTGCAAGAACGGGGAATCCGAAGCCTGGATACGATTCATAAAACGTATTTGAGGCAGATCAATCCCCACATCTACAAGGTGAGCCTCTCGGAGAAACTCAAAGCGCTGAAGATCGAGATTCTTGTCTCGCACCGAAGGAAAGCCGCCAAGATCACGTAGAAAGAAGCGCCTCGATTGCATGAAACAGCGCAAGGGCGATCGTCTGTCGATACTGCGGATCGAGGAGCAGGGCCAACTCCTTGTCGTTGGAAAGAAAGCCCGCCTCGACCAGAACCGCCGGCATCCGGGCGGCGTTGAGCACCCACAAATCCAGCTCTTTGATCCCGCGGTTTACTTGCATTGGCAGGCCTTTGACCAACGCACTGCTGACCACGGTCGCCACCTTCCTCGCCTCATCAAAGAGGAGGATGTTGAGCTCTTTTTTATTGTGCTTTGAAAAGAGTGCGATATGCTCTTTGGGGGTTGTGGAATCAAGGATGGGAACCTCCTTCTCCTTGAGCTTGGTGAAGACCTCGAACCCTTGGGCGGCGGGGTGCTCGGCGCTGTTGATGTGGATCGAAAGCAGCAGGGCGCTCGTCTTCGGGGGAAGAACCGTCTGATAGGCGATCCTCCCCCGCTCTTCCAGAGTAAGAAACCGGTCGTCCCTCCGGGTCATCACCACATTCAGGGACGGATGGGCCTCATTCAGCAACCGTTCCAGACGGAGGGCGATATCCAGCGTCAGCTCCCGTTCGACGATCAGCGAACCTTCAAAAGATCGGATCGCTCCGGGGTCGTGCCCGCCGTGACCGGCGTCGATGACGATCGTGCCGAGCGGAAGGGCGAAGGGATTATCCACCGAAAAGAGCGGTACGGCAATGAGACACATCAGCAGAATGATTGTTCGAACTATTTTTGCCACGCGGTAACCAACCCGTCATAGTCGATCTTCTGCAACCACTGATGCCGCTCCCTCACTTCCCCCCGGTAGGAGGAGCGATCGTAGTTGGCCGGTGGTTTTCGCACTTTGTTCTTCCCTTTCACCCGCCGGATCGAGAGGTTCTTCGTATAACAGCGCTCAAATCCGGTGCGCTCGCTTCGATCTTCGATAATCGATTCCCGATTGGGAAATTGAATCAGCAAATCGGGGCTGAGGGTTATCCGATATCCGAACAGATAGCTGCGCAGGCCCAGATCCATCAGTTGAAAGAAATCACTGTGAATCAGCTCGTCATAGCCGCGAAGCCGTTGAAAGAGGGCGCGGTCATAAAAGCCGAGCCCCATCACGGGATAGAGGGTATGATCGGGTTTGTCCGGATCCATTGAGGGAAAGTCGGAGCCGGGATCGAGGATTTTTTCAAAGGGGGTCGGTGTTCGCAGACAGGGGACGATCTCGCGGTACGCATTCGCGATGATTGCCGAAGCGACAACCGGGTGGTTGCTTCGACTCATCAGACTCAAAAGCCGGTCGTATTCGAAGGTTACCACGACGGCGTCGGTGCGAAGAAGAAGAAAATAGTTGGTGTTGCACACCGAAGCGACGGCGTTCACCTTCTCTCCGATGTAGGTATTGCCGGAAAACACGATCAACGAGATCCGGCGGTAGAGTTCCTGGAGCCGGGGGAAGTCAAACCGCCCGTCCTGAGTGATGACGAACAAGGGAACTCTTGGCATGCTCCGCTGGTAGAGTTCAATCGATTCTATGAGTTCTTCAGCGCTCCCGCTGTCGATCAGGGCGATCGCCAGCTGGTCAACGCCGTAGGAGGTGTGCATATCACGGGCGGAATAGATTCGATAGTTAGTCGTCATGCTCCAAGAATACCATATCTTCCGGTCGGAAGATCACCCCTTTGTGCGAGTTGCCCAAAATGGCGGTAAACTCCGACGAGTCATGACCGGCGACCTGCCTCAGATCGGTGGAAGAAAACGAGGACACCGCCCTTGCGAAAGGAGAACCATCGGGCGTCCGCACTTCAATGATCGCCCCTTCAGCGAAGGTGCCGTCCACCTTCACCACCCCCTTGGGCAGCAGACTTTTCTTTCTCAACAGAGCGTTCTTCGCTCCCTCGTCGATCACGATCGCCCCCTGAAAGGAGTTGTTCAGGATCCATCGCTGGCGTTGGCTGAGCGCTTTCGCCGGGTGGATGTACGTTCCCAATTGTTCACCATCCAGAATCCGCACCATGATATCGGATTCATATCCGCTGGCGATGATCGTCCCGCACCCGGCGAACGAAGCGATCTTCGCCGCAAGGAGCTTGGTTTTCATCCCGCCGGTGGCGTACGTCGAACCGGCACCGGAAGCATAGGAGAGGATCGTCGAATCAAGGGTGTCGATCTCGCTCAACAGGTTCGCCTCGGGATCCTTTTTGGGATCCGCATCATAGAGGCCGTCGATGTCGGTGAGAATGATCAGCAGCTCGGCGTCGATTTTGCTCGCGATGAATGCGCTCATTCGATCGTTGTCCCCGAACGCGGAGCCGAGCGAATCGATGGAAACGACGTCATTCTCATTGAAGATGGGAACCACCCCCAATTCCAGAAGGGTCGAAACGCTGTTGCGGAGGTTCACGTATGTGCGCCGATTGTTTACATCCAGGCGGGTAAGGAGGATCTGCGAGCAGATCAGATTGTGGGCTTTGAATGCTCGCCGGTAAGAGCTCATCAGCAATGGGTTCCCGATCGAGGCGCACGCCTGACGGAGGGCGGTCTGTTTCACCGGTCCTTTCAAGCGAAGCTCCTTCGCCCCCATCCCGATCGCGCCGGAGGAGACAAGCAGCACCTGATACCCCTTCTCCATCAATGCGGCGATCTGGGCGGCGATCGTATCGATATACGCCTCGTCGATCCCCGCCTTCGTGGAGAGCAGATTCGTACCGACTTTTACGACGACTCGTTTGACTTGAGGAAGGTCGCGCTTCACACCGATCCTCCTTGCACCAGGGAAGGAGCATCGACGGAAAGATTCTTGTGGAGGTATCGTTTTGCATCCTTGCCGCTGTAGGCAGCCACGATCTGACCCGAACCGGCAAGGAGGAACTTCGTGCTCATCAGCCCATCCAAGCCGACCGGGCCGCGGGCGTGGATCTTCGTTGTGGAGATTCCCACCTCCGCCCCGAAGCCGAACCGGAACCCGTCGGCGAAGCGGGTCGAACAGTTCGCAAACACGTCCGCCGAATCGACTTCGGTGAAAAATCTCCTGACCGCCTCGGGATTCTCGCTGACGATCGCATCGGTGTGGTGGGACCCATATGTTTCGATATGCCCGATCGCCTCTTCCAAGGAATCGACAACCCGGATATTCAGCTCCAATGAAAGGTATTCGTTGAAATAATCGCCTTCTTCAAGCGGGATGCACTCAATCGCCGCTTGCGTCCGCTCATCACCGTGAATCGTAACGTTTGCTTCCTTGAGCGCCTTGCCGACCTCCGGCAGGAACTCATCGACAAGCGAAGCATGAACCAGCAGGGTTTCAATTGCGTTGCACGCCGCCGGATATTGCGTTTTTGCATCGATGATGACGGGAAGCGCCTTCTTCAGATCCGCCTGCTCGTCGATGTAGAGGTGGCAGATCCCGTCGCTGTGGCCGAGGACGGGAATCGAGGTGTTTTCCATCACGTAGGTGACGAACGCATTGGATCCGCGGGGGATGAGCAGATCGATCTCATCGTTCATCTTCAGCATCTCTTTGACGTCGCCGTGGCTTTCAAGCAGGGTGACATAGCCATCCCCGAGGGAGGATCCCCGGCTGCTTTGTTTGATCGACTCCACCAGAGCGAGGTTGGTTCGTTTCGCTTCGCTGCCGCCCTTGAGGATGATCGCGTTCCCGCTTTTGATGCACAGACCGACGATCTGGACCAGCGCATCGGGCCGCGACTCGAAGATCATTCCGATCACTCCGATCGGAACGGAGATCTGCTCCAGGATCAGTCCGTCATCCAGCAGACACCGTTGGAGAACCTTGCCGACCGGGTCGGCCAAAGCGGCTACCTGCTCAAGGCCGAGGACGACCTCGTTGAGCTTCTGTTCGTCAAAGACCAGACGTTTGATCAAGGCGGCGCCGATCTGTTGCTCCTTCGCTTCAGCGACATCCTGCTCGTTGGCTTTTCGGATCGTCGGCCAATCCCGCCTCAACCCTGCGGCTACCTTCCCGAGCAGATCGATCCGCTCTTCGTTCGTGCTTACGCCGAGGACTCGGGAACTTTCTTTCAGCGCCTTGATCCGCGCCTTCACGCTGTGACTCATCATACTCGTGCTCCTTACGCTAGATTACCCGGAAGGAGCCATCGGTATCAAGGCAGCCTGCGTTGTTTTCCCCTTTTAAACTCGGACGACGATTCCCTCGATCTCCTTGGAGACCCGCCCGATGATCGCCGCTTCGATGCCGGTCTTACGCATGACCTTCAATGCTTCATGCGCCTCCCCGGCGCTCAGAGCGGCGAGCAGGCCCCCAGAGGTCTGCGGATCGAAGAGAAGCAGCTGCCCGGTTTCATCAAGCTCATCCAGGTTGGAGATCAGGTGCTTGCGGTGATCCCGGTTGGTATAGCTGCCCCCGGGGATGAAGCCCTGCTCGGCATAGAGCCGGACTCCCTCCATCAACGGGACGTCCTTCATGACAATTTCAAACCCGTTGGGATTGTCGATCGCCATCTCGCTGAGGTGTCCGAGCAGGCCGAAGCCGGTGACGTCGGTGCATGCATGGACATCGAACTGCTTGAAAATCTCGGCCGCATCCTTGTTGAGGGTGCTCATCACCTTCAAGAGGCGTTCCTCATCCCCCTCCCCGGCGACCTGCGCTTTCACCGCGTTCTGCAGGATTCCCGAACCCAGCGGTTTTGTAAACAGAAGAAGATCCCCGTCCTGAGCCCGGTTGTTTGACCACATCTTCTTGGGATGAACGGTTCCGACGACGCAGAGGCCGAACGTCAGCTGTTCATCTCTGATGCTGTGTCCGCCGACAAGGGCGGCCCCGCTTTCCTTCAAGGCATCAAGAGCGCCTTCAAGGATTTTGGTAAGGTAAGAGCTGTCAAGCTTCTCTTCGGGAAAGCTGACGATGCTCACCGCCGTGATCGGCACGCCGCCCATCGCATAGATGTCGCTGATGGCGTTGGTGGCGGCGATCTTGCCGAAGAAGAAGGGATCGTCGCACACCGGCGGAAAGAAATCCACCGTCTGGACGATCGCAAGATCGTCACTGAGCTTATACACCCCCGCATCCTCGGCGTGATTGAAATCGCTGAGAACATTGGGATTATACGGCTGGACAAGCCCGCAGAGCGCTTTGTCAAGCATGGCGGGGGTCACTTTCGCCCCACAGCCGGCGAACTTGGAAAATGCTGTCAATTGTACTTCTTTTTTCATGAAATCCTCCGAAATGCTTTTGCCCGCATCCCGTCGATGACCTCCAATACCGATCCACCGAGGGCCCGGGCCTTGTCACTGATCGTCTCGCAGTATGATGCGATGCCGCGCGGGTCTATATCCGCCACCTTGAAGTTCGTTGGAACGACGATTCCGTCGTGCAGCATCCCCCGGACCACCCCGTCGATCGGAGCGATGATCTCATCCGTTCCGACCGCTGCGATCACGTCGCCCTGTTTGACCAAGTCACCGATCTTCTTATGGCCGACAAACGTGCCTGCGCTCGCAGAATGCAGAACTCGTTCCTCAGCAAAGCCGCCGATCTTCCCCGGAATTCCGGTATTCGGTTCGGCGAATCCCCGACTGATGACCTTCCCGAGGTCATGCCCCCGCTTCGTTTCGATCACGTAATCGCAATCGACCCCCGCTTCAAAGCCGGGTCCGAGGGCGATGACCAGCGGCGCCATCCCTTTGTGAGTTCCCAGGTTCTTCTTGGCGATGATCGCATCGACGACCGCGAAGGGTCGAAGACGTTCGATCATCGAAGCGCTCGGGTCGACCATCAGTGCGACGATCCCCTGATCGAGCAGCGTCTTCGCCTCCTGGTCGCTCTCGGCCCTTCGGCAGACTACCGTTTCAAGCGCCACTTCCCCGGTGTACACCGCTTCGCTGAAGGCGACGGTTCGGCGGATCGTCGTCGGCTGCTCGATTTCAAGGGCGCATACCCGGTATCCCGCCTTGGCAAGCCGGACGATCACGCCGGTGGCCAGATCCCCCGCCCCGCGGACCACGACGAGGTTTTCCGCTTTCCTGCTGAGACTCTGGCCGGATCGGTCATGGAGCACCATCATCACCTCGGCCATCACGGCGATCGCGATCTCATGAGGGGTCTCGGATCCGATATCCAGACCGACCGGGCTGTAGAAATGGTCCAAGCGTTCGATGGAAATGTTTCGCTCACCCTCCAGGGCTCTTCGATAGGTGTTCACTTTGGTCCGGGAACCCAGCATTCCGATGTAGGCGGCGTCGCTGGTGATGACCGCTTCCAATACGGATTTATCCAGGCCGTGGGTCGCTATGACGATGGCGCAATCCCGATCGATCTCAAGGCTCTTCATCGCCTCCTCGACCGTCTCCCCCACATGGAACGCCCCGGCATCGGGAAAGCGTTCGCCGGTCGCATACTCCGCCCGGGTTTCGATCACTTCGATCCTGAACCCGCATCCCGCTCCGAGGCGGGCGATCTGTTCATTCACATGCCCCCCGCCAAACAACAGCAGGCGGCGCTTGCTTGCAATCACGTCGACGAAAAACTCAAGCGTTCCACCGCAGGCATGACCGTCGGTGACGGCCAGCGAGACATCCACATGGGTGCTTTTTCCTTCAGCGATCGCGGCGACCGCTTCCTTGGTCACGGTGAACTCGGCGATCCCCCCGCCGACGGTTCCGATCGTACTCCCATCTTTTTTGACGATCATGTGGGCGTTGCTCCGCGGTGTGGAGCCGACGCTTTTGGTGATCGACACGAAGGCGAACGGGATATTCCGATCCTGCAGAGCAGCTGCTTGTTCAAATATGTTCATACTTCACCTCGACAGGTCCCGGCAAGGACTGCTGTAATTCGTTTTTTGGTTCGACCCAGACGAAGGGCTTCGGCGACGACCTCGTCACGTGCGGCATCGCTTTGATTATAGACCAGGATGACCGGATGTGCCGAGGTTCCTTTCAGAATCCCGTCGGGATGGTCAAGCAGGACATCAAGCGTATCGAGGGTGATCCACGCTTCCTTCGAGCCTGTGGCAGCGCGATATTCCCCCACGCGATGGAAGGTCTCCTCGTCCAGCCGCTTCCCGATTCCGCTCAGTCCGACGACGGCGATGACGCAATCGACCCATGGAGGAATTACCGGTTCTCCCTCATTGTGAAATTTGAACGGTCTTCTCCGCGCCCCGTCCGCTTCGATGAGCGTATATCCCGCCAGCTTGCTCGTCTTTTCGAGCAGATCGGGATCCACGCTCCCGAGCTTGTCCGAATCGGGTGCCGCCCAGAGCACCCGACGACCGGGCCCCACCTTCGGCGGATTGTTCGGATCGATTGCGATCTCATCGAACGGGTACTCCATATCGCGCGGCGAAGCCAGATGGGTCGTCGTTGTGATGAGTACCCCCTCTTCCTTGAATTGGTCCGCCAAACCGATGATGATGCTTGTCTTCCCGCCGCTTCCGGTGACGGCGATTCGTCTGGCGGAAAGCGATTCAATGAGGGTTCCGAGTTCATCAAAGAGGGAAAGAGCCATACACCCAAGTCTAATCGCCTGCCATTATACAGTCAATTATAAAATGGGATAATCCGTTTGTATTTTTGAATACATAATGATACGCTGGCAGAATACCGAGGAGGAACCATGAAACGTCTATTGCTTATCGCAACCGGCCTGTTGCTGGCCGCAGCCCTCATTGCACTGCCTGCAAGCGAAGCGGCACCGAAGACTCTTTCCTACAGCGCCACCGATGCAAGCGGGAGGACCATCACCCTCGACGGCAAACCGGAAAAGGTTCTTGTCGCCGCAAAAGCCGCCCTCATGCCGGCCCATGCGCTCTTTTTGTTCCCGGAAGCGCAGGAGATGGAGATCAGCCTCTCCAAGACCGATCAGGGGCTCGGGGATTTCTTTCCCCTCGTCTGGCCGCACATCAATCCCGGCGGAAGGCTCGACCAGAACGCAAGCGTCGAGGAGCTGATCACGAAGCAAAGCGATCTCATCCTGTTGAAAGCGACCCACTATGAAAGCATGGGGAAAAAGCTCGATCAGGTCGGAGTCAAGAACTTCACGATGAGCCTGGAGACCTGGGATGAATGGCAGGCCGAACTGATCCAGCTCGGAAAACTGCTGGGTTCGGAAGAGCGCGCCCGACACGTCCTTGACGTATATGAAAAACGTATCGCTGCACTTAAACAGCGGGTTGCCGGCTTGCCGGATGACCAAAAGCCCGACGTCCTTCTTCTCCAGGGAGCTCGGAGCGACAATGCCTATTCCTTTAAAATCGCTCCCGATTCGTGGCTCCAGACCTGGGTCGTCGAATTGGTCGGAGGAAACCCGGTCTGGAAGGGATCCAACAAAGCGGCAAGCGGCTGGTCGGTGGTGACCTTCGAGCAGATCGCAGCATGGGATCCCGATCTCATTGTTACCATCAGCTACAACACCCCCGCTTCCATATATCAGGATGCGATCCTTGACTCGCCGGTGTGGAAGAAGCTCGCCGCGGTACGAACCGGCAAGGTGTATGCAAGCCCCTCCGATCTGATGAACTACATTCAACCGGTGGCATCGTGGATCCTCGGCGCCCAATGGCTGGCAAAGACGATCCATCCTGAGCTCTTTTCCGATCTGGACATGGATGCCGAAATCCGCAGCTTCTACACGGATTTCTACGGGATCACCGACATGACGCTGCTCGACGAATTCGTTTCGCGCTTTGAAAAGTCGGTGGTGAACAATCGATGAGCGAGTACGAAAAGCAAAAACGCCAAAAGATGATCACGCTCACGGTTCTCCTCGCCTTGAGCGTGCTCTTTGGCATCCTCTCGTTGTTTCTCGGCCGGTATCCGAAAGCGGGGTTTACTTCGCCCGTTCTGTTTTATACCGATTCAGTCGCCCGGACGATTCTTACCAAAATCCGGCTTCCTCGGGTCGTCTTGGCGCTCGCTTCCGGAGCGATGCTCGGGGCAAGCGGCTTCACCTTTCAATTGCTCTTCTCCAACCCGCTCGTTGAGTCTGGCTTCCTCGGAGTAAGCCAGGGAGCAGCGTTCGGAGCGGCCCTGATGATCATCTTCGCCGGCGCATCTTCGCTCTCCATCCAGCTTTCAGCGATGTTCTTCGGACTCCTGGGATTGGTATTTTCCTATTATCTTTCCACTCGATTTCGTTTTGGAGGACCATTGTTGCGCCTCGTCTTGGCGGGGATCGCCGTCTCGGCCTTCTTCTCCAGCGGCTTGGGGGTGATCAAGCTTGTAGCCGAACCGACGAAGGATCTTCAGGACATCACCTTTTGGATGATGGGTGGACTCTGGAACGCTTCCTGGGGTTCTATCATTCCGACTTTGGTCGTAATAGCGATCGCGTTGACGATCCTCCATATGAATCGTTTCACCCTCAATCTTCTTTCAATCAATGAAAAAACTTCTTTTTCCCTGGGTCTCAATCCAAAACGTCAGCGAGTCATCCTGCTCGTCGTCGCCACGGTGGGAACAACGTTCACAATCAGCGTGACCGGCCTCATCGGATGGGTCGGGCTGATCACCCCTCATATCGCCCGAAAGACCTTCGGCAGCGAAGCGACCCACGCCCTTCCCGCCTCGATGGTCATGGGTGCCTTCTTCCTGCTTTTATGTGATTCGTTCGGAAGAACGATTCTTCCGACGGAAATACCCATCGGGTTATTGACCAGTCTCTTCGGCGCGTTGATCTTCGTCCTCATCCTTTCCGGCAAAAGCCAGGAGGGCAAGGCATGATGTTCCTGTCGATAGAAAAACTCTCCTATCAATACCCCAATGGAATCAATGCGCTTCAATCCGTTACGCTTTCAATTGACAAAGGCTCCTCAGTAGCGATCCTCGGATCCAACGGGGCGGGAAAATCAACGTTGCTCGATATACTTTTAGGATACAAACCGAGCACTTCGGTTTCTCTTTATGGCAAACCGCTTTCGACGTATGGCCGGAAGGAGCTCGGTCGGCTCATCGCTCTTGTCCCCCAAAAGGAGCAGTTCTCTTTCGCCTACACCCTCCTCGATTACACCCTCTTCGGTCGGGCTCCATACCTTTCCCCGATGGGCATCCCCACGAGCAGCGATAACCTGATCGCCTATGAAGCGTTGGCGAAAGTCGGCCTCGGCGGCTTTGAAAACCGGAGCATCACCGCTCTTTCCGGAGGAGAGCAGCAGCTCCTCATCATCGCCCGGGCGATCGCCCAGGAATCGGAGATCCTGCTGCTCGACGAACCGACCTCCAGCCTGGATCCGGCGAATCGGAAACGGATTCTCACCCTGCTCAAACAGCTCCACTCCGAGGGGAAAACACTCATCTTCACGACCCATGACGCAAACTTTGCGTATGAGCTATCAAGCGATATCGCTTTGCTGAAAGGCGGCACGTTGCTCGGCTACGGCAAGAAAGAAGACGTGGTCAAAAGCGAACTTCTGACCACGTTGTACGATACGCAACTAACCGTAACCGAGATCGACGGTCGGACCATCATCTATTGATCCAGCTCCAAATCGACGAAGCTGAACGTTCCGACGTCAAAGAGGCCCATGTCGGTCAGCTTATACGTCGGAATAACCGGCAGCGCCATGAAGCTCAGCGTGGTGAACGCATCGATGCCGGGTTTCACCGAGAGCTTTTCAATCGCCATGTCGTGGAGGTGTTGCAGCTTCTCTGCGACCACCTCGCCCTTCTCATAGCTGATGAGGCCGGCTACCGGCATCTCCAGAGTGGAAAGCGCCTTTCCGTTTTGAATGACGGTCATTCCGCCGCCCGTTTCGATCAAGTGTTCGACGGCTTTGGCCATATCCGCATCGTTGTCGCCGGCGACGATGAGGTTATGCGAATCATGTCCGACCGTTGAAGCAATCGCTCCTTTGCGCAGTCCGAATCCGCGGATTAATCCGACTCCGACCGTTCCCAGTCCCTTGTGCCGCTCGATGACCGCAAGCTTGACCACATCCTGGTTGGGATCGTGGACCCACACACCCTTCTCCAGCTTGACGAACGCCTCGCCCTGTTCCGTTACCACTCCGCCCGGGACGATGTCGATGACCCGCACCCGGTTGTGCTTCAACCGAAGATCAAGACGCTCAACGGAAAAATCTTTGATGTTCATCTTCGATGCAACGCGCTGATCCTTCTTCGCTTTTGATGGCTTGAGCATCTTTCCTTCCTGAGCGACAAGAACTCCACCCACATATACTTGGTGCATCTTGAATTCAACAAGATCATCAGCAAGGCAGAAGTCCGCCCGTCTTCCGGGGGCGATCGCCCCGCGATCGGTCAGATTGTAGCACTCGCCGGAGTTGATCGTCGCCATGCAGATCGCTTCAATCGGGTCGAGACCTTCATGAACGGCGATGCGGAGATTGTTGTTGATATGGCCTTCTTCAAGGATGCTGACCGGCTGTCGATCATCGGTGCAGAAACAGCAGCGGCGGCTGTTCTTCGAATCGACTCCTCCCAGCAGCCCGATGACGTTGTTGCACGCCGAGCCTTCCCGAAGGTGCACGTACATCCCTCTTCGGACCCGATCTCTCAATTCAGCGGGAGTTTCACATTCATGGTCCGTTTTGATTCCGCTTGCGCTGTACGCATCCAAATCCGCGTCATAGACCGCCGGACTGTGTCCGTCGATGACTTTTTCCGCTTCTTTTGCAACCATGATCTTGTCGATCACCAGATCTTTTCCTGCGATCACTCCGGGATAATCCATCATCTCACCAAGTCCGACAATGCGCTCATGGTCCATGACGCTTCTGATGTCTTCAGCGGTGATTACCGCCCCGGCGTGTTCAAAACTCACCGCGGGGACACAGGAGGGAACGACAAAAAACATCTGCAACGCGCTCTCTTTGCTCGCTTCAAGCATATAGTGCAATCCGTCAAGCCCGGCAACATTGCAGATTTCATGCGGGTCGGCGATCACCGTGGTCGTTCCGTGAGGAACGACGAGATTGGAAAACTCCTCAGGGGTGGTATGACTCGATTCGATGTGGACATGGCTGTCGATCAGCCCCGGGATGAGAAAGCGGCCTCCCCCATCGACGATCTTCTTCGCTTTCCCCTTACCGGGAGGTGCGAAGCCGGCGATATGGCCCTCGCTGATTATGAGGTCTGCTTCAAACCATTCTTTATTGAATACATCGAGAATATGTGCGTTTGTGATGCACAGATCCGCGCTCTTTCTCCGCGCACTGGCAGCAATGAGGTTTTGCAACTTCTTTTTATCCATCGGAACCTCCTTCATGGTTCCTTACAGTGTACCACGTCGCCGGTCATCTTCAAGGCAAAACCATGTTTTTTCACATCTTTCTTAACGTGAGAACGCCCGGTTTTTGTTGTATCTGTTGCAGTATTTTTTATTTCATGTATTCAAATACAACATATTTGTTGCGGATTTTTACCGTTTTACGAGACTTGACCTTGTGTAAACCAATCGTTGTGAAGTGTCAAAATCAACTATTTCTCAATTTCTGTCAACATACCTCCGAATTCCCCAATTTATGCGAAATTTACGACAATTTTGATGATTTATCTGTATTTATTCCCGCTAATGAGGTAGAATGGAGGTATCAAAACATCTGCAAGGAGCGAATAGATGGACAAGTTCTTTAAAATTACAGAACGAAAATCGACCGTCAAAACGGAAGTCATCGCAGGAATTACAACGTTCCTCACCATGGCTTACATTCTGGTGGTCAATCCGGGCATTCTGTCTGCCACTGGAATGTCGTTTGAGAAAGTATTTTCAGCGACGGCAATTTCATCCGCCATCGCCACGCTGATCATGGCATTGATGGCAAACCTTCCCTTCGCCTTGGCTCCCGGAATGGGACTGAACGCGTTCTTTGCCTTCAGCGTCGTCCTCGGCATGGGGTATTCTTGGCAGTTCGCCCTCACGGCGGTCTTCGTTGAAGGTATCATCTTCATCATCCTGACCTTCGTAAACATCCGGGAGGCGATTGTCAACAGCATTCCCGCAAACCTGAAAAAAGCGATCGGGGTCGGTATTGGACTCTTCATCGCCTTCATCGGCTTGCAGAACGCCGGAATCATCATCAACAACGATGCGACTCTCGTTGCTCTCAACCCGGGATGGTTCAAGGGCGGTCCGGGCTTGGCGATGCTCGGACTCCTGATCACCGGAGTCCTCCTTGCATTCAAGGTCAGGGGCGCTCTCTTGATCGGTATCATCATCACAACCATCATCGGCATCCCCTTCGGCATCACCCAATATGCCGGCGGCAAGTATATTCCCCCTGCGCCATATTTCTTCCAGTTCGAGTTCTCGAAAGCGGTCTTCAGTCTTGACTTCGTCGTCGTCATGTTCACCTTCCTCTTCGTCGACATGTTCGACACGGTCGGAACGCTGATCGGATGTGCAACGAAAGCGGATATGATTCAGAAAGACGGCTCGATTCCGAACGTCAAGGAAGCGCTGTTCGCCGACGCGGTCGGAACCACTGTCGGTGCCATTCTCGGAACCTCCACCGTTACGACGTTCGTCGAATCTTCGGCGGGTGTCGTCGAAGGAGGACGAACCGGATTGACCGCTCTCACGACCGCCATTCTCTTCCTTCTCTCCCTCTTCCTCGTACCGCTCTTCAGCTCGATTCCGAGTGTTGCGACCGCCCCGGCCCTGATCATCGTCGGAGTCTTCATGATCACCCCGGTTGTCGATATCGACTGGGACGACATGACGGAAGCGATTCCCGCATTCTTGACCCTTCTCTTCATGATCGTTGCATACTCGATCGCCGAAGGCATCATGTTCGGTATCATCTCCTACGTCCTTCTGAAGCTCTTCTCCAAGAAAGGCAAGGAAATCGGCGGAATGACATGGGTCGTCTTCGCGCTCTTCGTAGCGAAGATCTTCTTTGGTGCTCTTGGAAGCTGATCACCTCAACAACACATTCAGGTGGACCGATCGGTCCACCTTTTTTTGCCTCTTAGCGTCTTTCATCAATATGTATTCTTGGCTACAATGAGCCCATGACACCGCTTGATTCCACAAAAGAATATTTCGTTACGGGAGTTGCCGGATTTATCGGCTTTCATCTTGCGTCATCCCTGCTCAAACAAGGCTGTAAAGTCATCGGCCTTGATAACCTCAACTCCTATTATGATGTCCGGCTCAAGCGCGAGCGGCTGAAGCTGCTCGGTTGTGAACGCTTCACCTTTTATCATGCCGACCTGACCGATAAGAAGAAGCTTGAAACGATCTTTCAACGTCATCCGATCACCCACGTGGTCAACCTCGCAGCGCAGGCGGGAGTGCGCTATTCGATCGACCATCCCGATGCCTATATCGATTCAAACATTCAGGGGTTTCTGAACGTTCTGGAAGCGATCCGCACCCACCCGGTCGAACATCTCGTGTATGCATCCTCCTCCTCGGTATATGGAAAAAACACGAAAATCCCCTACTCGATCCATGACCGGACCGACGAGCCGGTGAGCTTGTATGCGGCAACCAAGAAAGCCAACGAACTCTTCGCCCACACCTACCAGCACCTCTATTCGATCAAAACGACGGGGGTCCGCTTCTTCACCGTCTATGGCCCCTGGGGTCGGCCCGATATGGCGTACTACTCTTTTACCAAGAAAATTCTGAATAACGAAACGATCGACGTGTACAACAACGGTGACATGTGGCGGGACTTCACCTACATCGATGATGTGATCAATGCTCTGGAGCATATCATCCCACGTGTTCCAACCGATCCGGTCATCTACAATATCGGAAACAACAACCCGATCCGCCTCTTGCGCTTCATCGAAGCGCTTGAAGAGGTTATCGGCAAGAAGGCAAACAAAAACTTCCTGCCGATGCAGGACGGGGATGTCTACCAAACGTATGCCGACATCTCCGATCTCCAGCGGGATTTCGGCATCACCATCAACACCCCGATCGAAGAGGGACTTGCTTCCTTCGTTGCGTGGTATCGTTCTTATTACAACGTTTAAAAATGTATGACGTGATCGTGGTTGGAGGGGGCGTTGCCGGTCTCTTCCTCGCTGCAAACCTCCCCGATCGAAAGGTACTGATTCTTGACCATGCCAAATCGGTGGGCAAAAAGCTTCTGATCACCGGAGGAGGGAGGGCCAACATCACCAATGACCTCTCGGCAAAAGAAATGCTTGCCCACTTTCCGACGAAAGCGATGCGGAACTTTCTCGCCCCTTCCCTGCTGAGTCTCACTCCTTCGGATCTGATGAATTGGTTCGAGAATCGAGGAGTCGAGCTCATAGTCAGAGCGGATGGACATGTGTTTCCCTCCTCCCTCGATGCCCGAACGATACGCGATGCTCTCCTTTCCCACATCCATGCGGATATTCGCACCGCTTGCACGGTTGCAGCGATCATCAACGAAGAAGAATCGTTTACGATCCACTCATCCGAGGGATCGTTTGTCACCCGGTCCGTTTGCCTGGCCACCGGAGGAATGAGCTACCCCTCAACCGGCAGCGATGGCAGCGGATACGCCTTGGCGAAGGCGCTCGGTCACACGATCGTCCCGCCAAAGCCGGCCCTCACCCCGATTGTCACCTGTGAACAGACAGCTCACCTCAGCGGCATTTCGCTGTCCAACGTCTCCATTACCCATAGACAATCCACTGCAACCGGCGATCTTCTCTTCACCCGTGACGGGCTCAGCAGACCGGTCATCCTCAATCTTTCACGAGCGGTGAGTAAAGGCGATCCGGTGACAATTGCCGTTCTTGATTCCTCTCTCCTTGAAGAGAACCTCCTGTCCTTTCCCCAAAAACGGGTCTCAACGATCATCAGGACATTGGGAGTACCCGCATCGTTGGCAAGGGAGATCTGCGAGCGATCCCACCTTGAATCCGACCGGAATGCCGGCACGCTCCGAAAAGAGGAGCGGAAGCTCCTGTGTAAAACAGCGGGTGCATTAACTTACAAGGTGAACACCACCAAAGGGTTCAAGCAGGCGATGGCGACCTCCGGCGGAGTCGAGCTTTCCGAGGTCAACAGAAAAACGATGGAATCGAGGCTAACCCCCGGCCTCTTCTTCTGCGGGGAGGTTCTCGACTATGACGGAGAAAGCGGCGGCTTTAACATTCAGGCGGCATGCAGTACCGCGTATCTGGCTGCTCGGACGATAGGAAAAAGAAAAAATAAGAAATCGATAGCGTAGAACAAGGAGCCTTTCGGCTCCTTGTCGGTCGATAACGTTGAATCGTTGCGCTTATTTGATGCGCTGCTTTCCCTTTTCAAGGATTTGCTCAAGCTTGGCCGCCGGGTCTTTGAAGCGGGCAAGGAAGATCATCGCCGCGATGACGTAGGGCTTGTAGCTCGCTTCCTTGTAGAGGTCGACGATGTATCGATCGAACACCGATGCTTCGACCTCCCCTTCCTTGCAGGAGACGCCGGTGATGTCGGCGGGCAGACAGTGCATGTAGAGCGCCTTGCCGTCTTTGGTGGTGGCCATCAGCTCTTCGGTGCAGGTCCAATCCTTGAACTTGGCGTTGTTCAGCAGGCAGCGCTGCTCCAGTTCCTTCAGCCCGGCCTGGTCGTTGTGCTCGACGATCTCGGTCCGCTCTTCCATCACCGCGAACGGCGCCCAGCTCTTCGGATAGACGATGTCGGCATCCTTGAACGCTTCGGCCATCGTGTCGACCCGCTTGTACGATCCACCGTTGGATTCGGCGTTCTTTCTGGCGACTTCCTCGACCTCGCTCATCACGTTGTACCCTTCGGGGTGAGCGAGCACGACATCCATCCCGAAGCGGGTGAAGAGCCCGATGACTCCCTGAGGAACGGAGAGCGGCTTGCCGTAGGAGGGGCTGTACGCCCAGGTCATCGCCACTTTCTTGCCCTTGAGGTTCTCCACGCCACCGAAGTGGTTGATTACATGGAGCATGTCCGCCATCGTCTGCGTCGGGTGGTCGATGTCGCATTGGAGGTTCACCAGCGTCGGCCGCTGTTCCAGCACCCCCTGGTCGAACCCTTCCTGGACGGCGGAGGCGACTTCCTTCATATAGGTGTGGCCTTTGCCGATGTACATGTCATCCCGGATCCCGATCACATCCGCCATGAAGCTGATCATGTTGGCGGTTTCCCGAACGGTCTCGCCGTGGGCGATCTGGCTCTGCTCTTCATTCAGATCCTGAACCTCCAGGCCAAGCAGGTTACAGGCGCTTGCAAAGCTGAACCGGGTTCGCGTTGAATTATCGCGGAAGTTGGAAATTCCAAGACCGCTTGAAAACACTTTCGGCGAGATGTTCGCTTCCCGCATCGCGCGAAGAATTTCGGCGACTTGAAACACTGCGGCAAGTTCATCATCGGTTTTGTCCCAGGTAAGGAAGAAGTCGTCGAGATACATCCCTTCGCTCTTCAGCGTTTTGAGCTTCTCGATCATTGTTTTAATGGCGGTTTTGTCTTTCATTCATGCAGCCTCCGTGGTAATGTTCCGAAAAAAATCCGGACAATAATACTCTACCACAGCGGAATATTATTGTCCAGAAATTTGTTGCAGTTTGTTGCATTCAAGGGGATCAGAGCTTGCCCATCTCCCTGAGTAACTTCTCGGGAGTGAAGGGCCATGACCTCATCCAAACTCCTACTGCATCATGAATTGCAACCGCGATCGCCGGGGCTGCCCCGTTGGTCGAAATCTCACTGATCGATTTCGCTCCATAGGGCCCGACCTCGTCATCGACGTCGATCAGGATCGCCTTGAAATCCTCCGGCTGCTCGGTGATCATCGGCACGCCATAGTCGCCCAGGCGGACGTTCTGGATATACCCCTTTTCATCGATCGTCATATCCTCATAGAGGGTATGCCCGATCGACTTCAACGCCGCTCCGTACATCTGGCAGAGCGCCATCTCCGGATTGATCGGGGTTCCCGCGTCCTGAAGGGCGTAGTACTTCTCGACCTTGATCTGCCCGGTTCGGGTGTTGACCGCGACCTGGACAAAATGAGCTCCGTACGGAATCGAGTTGTGTTCCGTAACGAAGGAACCCTTGCCCATCACCTGGCCGCGACCGTCGCCCTGCAACGCATTATACCCCAGCGTGGCATAGGAGACCGATGCTCCCGTTTTGGTCGAGTACACCTCCCCCGGGGCACGAAGCGCGAGATCTTCGGCCTGCTCGCCGAGCTGGTGGGCGGCTTCATCGAGGATGTTCCGCTTCAGATCTTCGATCGCATAGTAGGTGGCATTGCCGCTGAAGTACGTCCCCGAAGATGCATATGCTCCGGTATCGAAGGGACAGCTGTCCGTATCACCGCTGGTAACGTTGACTTGGTCAAGGGTGACGAAGAGGCCTTCGGCAGCGATCTTGGCGTGAATCGTATCCAGACCGGTTCCGATATCCGCTCCGCCGGAAAAGAGCTGGATGTTCCCGTCGGGAAGCAGTTTCGCCCATGCATTGCTGTGGTCGAGACCCGGAAGACCGCTACCCTGCTGAATGATGGCAAAGCCTTTACCGATCTTCCAATCCCCTCCGGGACCCTTTTCCTTCTTGCCCCAGTCGATCATCTTCGCACCCTTGGCAAGCGCTTCACCAAGACCGCAGGAGCCGACGGGAACGACCTTGCCTTCCCGGCCTTCACCGAGGCCGCGGAGGATTTCAAGCATATAGCCCGACTCGATTTTGTTCTTGTCCACCAGATCGTAGTAATCGATCCCAAGCCCATCCGCCAATTCCGCAAGAGCGGTCATCATGGCATAGGTGCCTTTAGGGGCGCCATAGCCCTGATATGCTCCGGTCGGCGGGATGTTGGTGTAATAGGTGTAGACGTCGAATTTCATGTTGTCGCACTTAAGGAGCGGCAGCGTCTTCGAACAGGCGTTCATCGGAACGGTCAGACAGTGGTTTCCATACGGACCGGTGTTCGCCCGGACATCCATGTATACTCCGGTGAGCGTTCCATCCTTCTTCGCTCCAAGCTTCATCGTGATCCGCATCGGGTGCCGGGTGGAGTTTGCAATGAACTCCTCTTCCCGGGTATTCCGATAGTAGACGGGTTTGCCGGTCAGCCAAGTCGCATACCCGACGAGATCTTCAACGAGAATATCCTGCTTGGAACCATACCCGCCGCCGACCCGTTCCTTGATCACCCGCACCTTGTGTTCGGGAATCTCGCACACCCGGGCGACAATCCGCCGGACGTGGTAGGGAACCTGCGTTGAGGCGTGAAGAACCAGTCTTCCTCCATCAATCTTAGCGTAGCAGACGTGCGGCTCCAACGGCGTGCATTGGATCTGGTTGGTCTGGTAGGTGCGCTCGATCACGAGATCCGCTTCCTTGAACCCCTTCTCGACATCCCCGATCTCCCCGTGGGCGGCGCTGGCGATGTTCCGTCGGATGTCCCCGTGAAGCGGGAACTGATAGATCACCTTGCCATCCCGGGGATCGGCGCCCTTGTTGTACTCATCAAGCCCCTCGGGAGCGCCGACGACGTATTCGACGACCGAGTTGTGCACCAGACTCGCTCCCTCGGCCATCGCCTCCTCGACGGTGAACACCGGCTTGAGCACTTCGTACGTGACCTTGATCAGCTTCAGCGCTTCGCGGGCGATTTCAATGGTTTCCGCAACGACCGCGGCGACCCGGTCGCCGACGTGGCGAACCTTCCTGTTCATCAGCTTGCGGTCGTACGGGCTGGGTTCGGGGTTCCCCTGGCCGGCCTGCATATAGTACACATCCGGCACGTTCTTGTGGGTGATGACCGCCACCACCCCCTCCAGCGCCTCCGCTTTGGCGGTGTCGATCTCGGTGATGTACGCCATCGCATGGGGGCTTCGAAGAATCGCCATCGAATAGTAGCCCGCCTGAAGCCGGTCTTCCACGAACGCCGCCTCTCCGGCGACGAGGGTCGGTCCGTCGACTTTCCCTTTCGGCTTTCCGACATACGTGAGATGATCGCGGAACGTGGGGCTGATCGGGGTCTTGTACTTCCCGAATTCGATCAGCTCGCGGGCCAGCTGGACCGCAAGATAGTAATGTTCGTATCCCGCATCCCGGATGAAGATGCCGCTTAAGACTTCTTTGATCCGCTCGCGGGTGGGATTGGGTTCATGCTTCAGAAGCCAGGTCAGCAGCAACGCCGCCTGAGGGGCGTTGTAGGCGCTCTGGACGACTCCCGCATCGATCATCGCCCGTTGGACGGGATTCAGGTTCCGGCTGTTTCCCATCGAATCGGCGGTGAGGATCTCTCCTCCGTCCGCCTGAACCGCATTCATCAGGTTTGCGTACACGGGCAGATCGTTGAAGATGATCGTATCGCTGCCGGCAAATCCGTCCCCGTCATCGCTGTCGCGGACGTTGGTATATCCGAGGCGAACCAGCATCGCCCGCAATGTTTCAGAGCCATCAACGTCAACCCTGTGTCTTTTTCCGTTTACCGTGAATTGAATGGTCATCGTTGGCCTCCTTTGAGAAATTCACCATAGAGCATCGCGACTCCTTCACCGGCGATATAGCGCTTGTACTCGCCGCTGCCGGTGTAGTCGCTCTTCACCGTTACTTCCGCCGCAACCGACTTGGCGATCTCCTCTTCGGTGGTGATTTCACCTTTCTCGATCCTGCTCTCGGTCTCCTTGAGCCGCAACACTCCGACGGTGTAGACCGCGGCGTACACGCGGACCTTCGAAAGATCCTTCTCCGCTCCGAAGCCCACCGTGACCGAAGCCCGGTTCTGGCTGCTCACCGCAAAGCGGAGCGTCCCGACGAACCGGTCGCTTTTCCTGATCTTGAATCCCAGGATCAGGGCTCCCTGATAGGAGGCGAAGTGCTCGTGGTACTCACAAGCCGGCACTTCATCCTCGGCGTACTTGCCCTTTTCATTAATTGTAGCGATCAGGAGGATCGCCCTGCTTGCCAGCAGAACCGGTCCGACATACGAGCGACCGAGCATCAACGCGAAGTTTCCCCCGATCGTCGCCATGTTCCGCCGGGTGAAGGATCCGCAGAAGAGCGCAGCCTCCTTCAACCAGGCGGGAACCGCCGAACTGGTCGCGATCGTCTGCAGGGTCGCCATCGAACCGATGATGATCTCATCTTTTTTCTCTTCAATCCTGTTCAATCCAAGCTTGGAAAGATCGATCGCCACCTCCGCCTGCACAGCGGATTCCAGGCGGTTGATCTCCGTCCCTCCGGCGTAGAACACACTCTTTGCATGTAAGCGTTTCAGGCTCAACGCTTCCTCTTTACTTTGTGCTACGAGGAATTTCTTCATCATAACGCCTCCTTTCGCGCTGCTCGATCAAGCATTCGCTTGCTGATCGCATTCGCTTTTTCGGCCAGTAGCGCTTCATCGAATCCGACCAGGGTTCCCCGGTCGACCACCACCTTGCCGTTGATGATCGTATAATCAGTGTAATGGCTGTCGCCGCAGAAGAGAAGAGCCGCAACGGGGTCACTTTGAGCTCCGGCATACGCCGCAGTCGAGAGATCCCAGATCGCGGCATCGGCGGCCCACCCCTCTTCAAGCTTGCCGACGTTGGTGAAGTTCAGCATCTTCGCCCCGTTGATTGTTCCCATCGTGAACGCTTCTTTTGCGGTAAGCGCATCGCTTCCGTAGCGAACCCGCTGCAGCAGCAGCGCCTGGCGTACTTCGGCGAGCATGTCGGATGAATCGTTCGAAGCGGATCCGTCGACGGCGATGCCGATGTTGATCCCCATCGGAAGCATCTCGGCGACCCGGCAGATGCCGCTTCCCAGGCGCATGTTGGATGAGGGGCAGTGGGCGATGTGGCTGCCCGTGTCAGCGATGATCTTCAGCTCCTCGTCGTTGAAGTAGATCCCGTGGGCGTAATACACGTCTTCACCGATCAGGTCGCACTCCTGCATCAGTTCGACGGGTCTCATCCCGTACATCTGGAGGCAGAAATCATTCTCATCGGCGGTCTCGCACAGGTGGGTATGAAGTCTGGCTCCGTACTTCCTCGCCAAGGCCGCCGTTTCTTTCATCAGTTCCTTTGTAACCGAAAAGGGGCTGCAGGGAGCGAGGGCGACTTTCCGCATCGCATCGGCGCTACTGTCGTGGAAACGCCGGATCGAGTCTTCGCTGTGGCGAAGGATCTGCTCTTCGGTCTGCACCACGGTATCAGGCGGAAGTCCCCCGTCCTTCTTTGACAGGCTCATCGAACCCCGGGTGGGGCTGAAACGCATTCCGAGCGTTTCGGCCGCCTCGAACTGGATCGCCATGGGGTCGCCCTGAACGTGGTGAGGATAGACGTAGTGATGGTCGGTGGTGAGGGTGCACCCCGTCCTCATCAACTCCGCCATTGCCAGAAGCGAGGAGTAATAGATGCCCTCTTCATCAAGATATTTCCAGACATCGTAGAGGAACGTCAGCCAATCGAAGAGCTTGGCGTTCTGAACCGCCGGATGGTTTCGGGTCAAGGTTTGATAAAAGTGGTGGTGGGTGTTTACAAGCCCCGGCAGAACGACGTGCTTCGAACAGTCGATCACCCGATCGACGCCCTTGGAGGAGATCTTTCCCGCAGGATCGATCCTGCCTACTTTGTTGTCGATGATAAGCAGATCGGCGCCGTGGAGGGCCTCCTTGTCGAAGCTCGTTTGAAGGGTGTAAATGTTTTTCAACAAAAGCGAGGAACTCATGCCATTTCTCCCTATAGAGTCGTGGTCGTAGCGGCATGCGCTGCTGCGCAAGGAAGGTGATGGGGTGAGGAGTCCTTCAGCACCTTGATTTCCACGCCCGCCCAATGCGGCTCCCCGTGGATTCCATTATCTAAAATGATTGATAATGGGGTCTTCTCATAAGACAACCACAAGACCGAAGCCCTGTGGTTGCCGATTGCCAAAAATCAAAGAGGTTATTTTCCTCGTGCCTCAAGGGAGTACGGCAGCATCGCATAGAACGCCGCACAGATCTCAAGGTCATCCACCCGGTTGATCTCGTTCGGTGCGTGAGCCTGATTCTCGTCACCGGGGCCGAAACCGATCGCCGGAATCTTGTGCCGGCCGGTGGTCGCCACGAGGTTCGTGGAGAACGTCCACTTGTCGACGACCGGCTTTTTCCCGAAGAGCGTCTTATACGCATCGATTCCGCTCTGAACGAGGAAGTGATCCTCATCAAGCTTCCACGTCGGGAAATAGAGCTCCTGCGAATACTCCTTCTTCGTCCAACCGATCTTCTCGTAGTTGGGCATCTCGACGATGAAGGAATCGGGAGCGTCGCCGGTGGCTTTGGAGATGTACTCCCGAACCTGAGCGATCGCCATGTCGGCATCTTCACCCCACGTCAGGCGGCGGTCCAGATAGAGCATCGCATAGTCGGCGACGGCGCACTGGGAAGGTCCCTTGACATCCATCACGCTGACGGTGATCGTTCCCTTTCCGAGGAAGCCGTCCTCATCCGGCTGGAGATCCTTGTTCAGCTGCTCCATCGCAAGGGCGGCGCGGGCTGCCTTGTAGGCGGCGCTCACTCCGCGCTCGGGGGCGGAGCCGTGACAGGAGATCCCGCTCAAGATGACCCGGATCTCCATTCTTCCGCGGTGTCCGCGATAGAGGCGGCAGCTCGTCGGCTCGGTGGAAACGACCAGATCGGGCTTGAGGCCTTCCTCTTCGATCAGATACTTCCAGCACATTCCGTCACAGTCTTCCTCCATCACGGTGAAGGTGAAGTACACGGTATACTCGCCGCCGTAGCCCAGCTCCTTGAGGATCCGGCCGGCGGTGATCATTGAAGCCGCCCCGCCCTTCTGGTCGGATGCACCTCGTCCATAGACGATACCGTCCTTGATCTCCCCGCTGAACGGATCAAAGTTCCACAGATCGGGGTTTCCCACTTCAACGGTGTCGATATGAGCATCAAAGGCCAGCTTCTTCGGCCCGTTTCCCACTCGGCCGATCACCGAGCCGAGGCCGTCGATGTATACCTCATCAAAGCCGGCTTCCTCCAGCAGGGTAACAATCAGGCGGGCTACATCTTCCTCTTGGGAGCTGTAGCTCTTCGTCTTCACCATTTTCGAGAGGTTCTCAGCGGTGTAGGAGCGGAGTTCTTTCGCTCGAGCTTTGATCTTTTCATGCATGTTCATCGTTGTACCTACCTTCCTTTTCGTATATATTCTTCGCCTTGTTACGGGGCGATAGTGTCCACTTCTTTCCATACTCGCTTGGCGACCTTCGCCGCCTCGCGGTAGATCTCATCCACATCGAGATGGGCGAATGTTCGATTCTCCATCACGACCTTCCCATCGACGATGACGCTCTCGACGCAGTTGCTGCTCATCCCCCAGATGAAGTGACTGGCGGCATTCTCCTGAACGAGCGGGGTCGGGTTGTGGTAATCGGTGATGACCAGATCGGCGACCATTCCCGCCTCGACCCGCCCGAAGGAGCCGTCGAAGTATTTCTCCACCAGCCGATAGCCCCGGTTCAGCGCCTCGACGTACTGCGGCGGCCACCAGGAGAGTCCTTCGTCCTTGTGCTTGAAGAATCCGATCTTCAGCTCCTCGAACATATTCCCACCGCAGCCGTCCGTTCCGATCAGAAGGTTCTTCACATCCTGAATGTGGGAGCAGTAGCCGACGTGGTTGTTCATGTTCGATCGGGGGTTGTGGGCGAAGAACACCCCTCGTTCATTGATCTTCCTGATCTCGTCCTCATTCAGATAGAGGCCGTGAACCAAGAGGGCGTTATCCGTCAGGAGCCCATACTCGTCGAGCCGGTCGACGATGTCCATCCCGTACCGGTGGTGGCTGTGGGCCACGTCGTACCGATCCTCGGCGACGTGGAGGTGGATTCCCACCTTCGTCTTCTCAACGAGGTCGCCCATCAGCTTCAATCCCTCATTGGGGATCGTGAAGGGGGCGTGTCCCCCGATCATCGCCTTGACGAGGCTGCTCTTCTTCGAACGCTCGATGAAGCGGCGGCTTTCCTCCACCCCCGCCTCGACCTCGGCCATTCCGCCGTTGCGGTCGGTGATTTCATAGCAGGTGGATCCGCGGATTCCGACCTCCTCCATCCCCTTGGCGATCGTGTCCAGAGAGCCGGCGATATAGGAGGGGCTGGCGTGGTGGTCGATCGCGGTGGTCGTCCCCGCCATGATCGCATCGAGCGAACAGATCAGGGAGCTGTAGTAGCACGCCTCCTCATCCAATCCGCGGTCCAAGCGCCACCACCACTCCTTGAGAACTTGGATGAAGTCCCTTTGGGGTCCGGCCTGGATCAGCATTCCCCGTGAAAGTCCGCTGTAATAGTGGTGGTGCGAACAGACGTTGCCCGGCATCACCGTCTTATCGGTTCCGTCGATCACCTTCTTGGCGGCAACCCCCTTGGCGGCATCCTTGCCGACCTTGGTGATGGTGTTTCCATCGATGACGATATCGACGCCCTCCAAAACGTGGAACGGGGGCTCGGTCTGCATGATTCGGGTATTCTTGATTACGAGATCTGCCATTTCTTACTCCTCAACCTCTCCCAGGAGGTAGCTGTAGGAGGCAAACACCTCCTCGACGATCGCGGCGACTTCATCACTGAGGCCTTCCTCTTCACCGACGAGCACTCCGTCCTTATCCAGTTCACACGGATAGAGCCTGCCGTCGACCCGGATCAGGATCGTACCGTCTTCGACGAGGAGGCCGCTGTTGGTGGAGTTCTCAAAGTCGTCCCGGCGACTGAAAAGGGTGAACTTCTTCTTATAGGGTCCGCCGTCATACGGGCAGAACGTTTCACAGTTTCCACACTCGTTGCAGAAGGCATCAAGGTGAAGAATCTGGAAAGGATTGTCGAACAGACCGGTATTGCGAAGATCGATCGGAACGTTCGCCCGGTTGGGGCAGACGTCGACGCACTTGTTGCAGATGTAGGAGCATTCCATGCAGCGATCCGCTTCGCGTCGGGCAAACCCTTGCTCCCCGAAAAGCTTCGAGAAGAGAATCCGGGATTTCCTGAGTTCCAGCTCTCCGAAATACTCATCCTCCTCCGCTACCAGCTCTTCGATGGGCTGATCTTCCTCATCGTGGATGTGCTCTTCATCCTCATCGATCTCAACCCCTTCCGCTTCGAGGATCCGATCAATCGCATCCTCGACGGCATCGCGGGCGCTGGCGATGCAGCGGACGACCGTCGAAGGTCCGCTCTGCGCGTCTCCGATGACGTAGACGCCGTCGATCGCCGAGGCCTTGCTCTTCTGATCGGTGATCGCCCACCCTTTCTCGTTGAGGGGAACACCGTACCAGGAGAAGATCTCCCCGTCCACTTTTTCCCCGATCGCGGTGATCATCGTGTCCGCCCGGATGGTGAACGTCTCATCGGAGGGAATCGGCCGTCTTCGACCGCTTGCGTCCTTTTCACCGAGGACCATCTTGCGGACGGTCAGCATGTTCCCTTCAAACCCTTCGGGATTCGCCAGATAGATGAACTCGGCTCCTTCCGCCCGGGCGTTCTCGAACTCCTCATGGTCGGCGGGCATCTCCGCCCGGGTTCGGCGGTAGATGACCGAGACATGCTCGACGCCGGGAATCCTCAAGGCCGCACGCGCTCCGTCCATCGCGGTGTTTCCTCCGCCTACGATCACGACATGCTTGCCGAGGGTGCACTTGGAGGGATCCTTTCGGAATTGACCGAGGAAATCCAGCGAGGTGATCACCCGGGTCCGATCACCGACCAGGGTCAGTTCATTGTCGATCTCGCTTCCGATCGCATAGAAGATGTGGGTGAACCCCTGCTTTTTCAGGGTTTCGACGGTGAGCTTTTTGGTATCCACCCCGAAGTGGAACTCAACTCCGTGGGCCTTGATGAACTCGACGTCGCTTTCGATCGCTTCAACGGGCAGGCGGAAGCCGGGAATGACGTGCCGCACGACTCCTCCGGCGGACTCCTCCCGTTCATAGACGGTGGTATCGAATCCCGCCCTGGCGAGGAAGTAGGCGGCGGACAGGCCGCCGGGGCCCGCTCCGATCACCGCGGCGCGGTATTCGGTTTTTTCGGTCGCGCCCTCCCAGAGCTGCAGATAGTCGGCAAAGCCGCGCTCGACGGCGATCCGCTTCATATCGCGGATCTTCACCGCCCCCTCGTAGTCCATCCGGGTGCAGTGGAGCTGGCACTGATGATCACAGATGTGGCTGGTGATCGCAGGAAGCGCGTTCTTCTCGTAGATCACCGAAAGCGCTTCCCCGTAGCGGCCTTCGCCGACGAGCTGGACATACTCGGGGATATCCTGATGAATCGCACAGGCGTTCACACAGGGGGCGACGTAGCAGTCAACCAGCGGAAGCTGTTCATGAATCTTAATCGAATCGGTTCCTCTGAACTCTTTCGTCGTTGCCGTATAGAGTCCATCCTGGATATCGGCAACGAGCTTTTCCAACGCGGGAACATCGATGGTTTCCCGCTTCCATCCGTCACTGGATTCAAGAATCTCGACCATCTGCTTCAGGCGGGTGTATCCACCCGGCTTGAGCATATCGGTGGCGAGAGTGATCGGGTGGATTCCGCACTCAAAGAGCGCCTTGACGTTCACGGCGGTAGCTCCCCCGCTGTAGGAGATTGGAAGCTTGCCGTCAAACTCCTTGGAAAGAAGCAAGCCGACATTGGTGGACAAGGGAAGAAGCGCCCGACCGGACATATACATCTCTTCCCCGGGCAGCTGCTCCTGGTCGTTCACCGAACCGAGGGTGTTGGTGAGCTTCACACCGAAACCGAGGCCTTTCTCCTTCGCCAGGTCCACGAGCCGATGCAGCATCTTGACCGCATCGGGGTATTGGAGGTCATTGTCGAAGCTTTCCTGTTTCAAGGTGATGTAGTCATATCCCAGATTGTCCAGGATTCTTCGGACGTTCTCATATCCCAACAGGGTCGGATTAAGCTTTACAAATGTGTTGAGGCGCTTTTCCGTAAGCATATAGGAACAGATCGCTTCAATCTCGGCCGGCGGACATCCGTGCATCGTCGAAAGAGTAACGGACGGAGTCAGATTCGGGCTAATCTTGTCGATCGTGCGAAGCAGTCTTTCCTCTTTCCCTTCCCAGGGGGTGCCTTCGAAGAGTCCTTCCTTGAGCAGGGTTTCAAGCTCGTTCCGGTAGCGGGCAAACCGCTCATCCTTGCCGGCGTCGATCATCGTGTCGATGAACGCCTGCATCCGGGGAGTCTTGATCCCTTCCAGGTTGTACCCGACGGACATGTTGAAGATGAAGGAAGGCTTGCCGAACTCCCGATCGTTGAGCGTCGCATCGAGCACATGCAGGATGTACCACGCCTTGATGTATTCATCCGCCGCTTTGGGCAAGGTGAACTCGGTCGACCACTCGACGTTGTAGCCTTCATCCCGGGCATCGATGCAGGGCTTGTCCACCTCGAGGGTATCCAAGATCTGAACGGTCTTCAGTTCGATGAAGCGGCCGCCGACCAAATAGCTTGCAACGATGTTCTGGGCTAATTGGGTGTGGGGCCCTGCAGCGGGACCAAGGGCGGTGCTGCACGTCTGGCCGAAGATACCGAGCTGCTTCTCTCCCTTATCATGATAGAAGAGATCTTCACTGATGCTGAAGATAGAGCCATGATTGCGATATTCATTGACGATTCTGTGTAAGAGCTCGACAAATGGAACGGGTCGCATAATGTCCGACATATCTCACTCCTTTTGGGCTGTAGCCACCTTTCATTTTATAGGAGTTTGCCGAGAAGTCAACGTAAAATGCAACAAATTGCAACAGTTGGATTTTCTCGCCGACTGTGATTTTATTGAAGAAGAAAAAGGGCTGTGGTAAAATTGAATTGGAAGGAGGGCTGTTATGTTCTGGATCAACAAAGAAGATGAGAAAAAAATGGCTCTTATCGCTTTCCTCATTGTTTCTTTCCCTGTTTGGGGATTAGCCATTGTGCTTCTCCTTGCTTTTATCTTTTATTAAACAATAATCTTTGTAACATCTTTTTTCCGAAGAGGGAAAAGATGGCTAATTCCCGTTTTAATATCAAAGTCTCGGCAGATACGATTGATGCTTCCAAGAAGCTTTAGAAGCTTTGTCTTCCCAGCACATACGGGGGGTGTTTCTGTTTTTATT
>SHOI01000095.1 GCA_004294855.1 Sphaerochaeta sp.
CTTCAACCTCCTCATGGGTGCATTCCGCCCGCTCTCCGTCTTGTTCAAAGGCGAAATCAAGGGGGAAGAGTACCTTCTTCGGAAACTCCTCAAGCAGCTTCTTCGCCGGAGCGATGAACCGGATGAAATCCTTCTCCGCAAGGAACGCTTCGGTAGCGCTCCCCAGCTTCACTCCGGAAGCGAGCGCGATCACCTGTCCGGTCAGACCGCCGGTGAGAACCGCGTCGGCGCTTCCGGTGGAGAGGACATGATCCATCATGCCGAACGCATCGCTGATCTTGCCCCCTCCGAGCAGGAAGACCCTCGGATGGGCCGTCCCTTCGGAGATCCGGCTCAAGGCGGAGTACTCGTCCATCAATTGCCGGCCGGCATAGGTGGGCAGAAACTCCTGGAAGGCGACCATCGACGGAGTGCTGCGATGGGCGGCGGAGAAGGCGTCGTTCACGTAGAGATCGAAATGATCCTTCAGCGACCGGATCAGATAGGTCGATTGCATCTCGGTCGGGGTGAGCTTCACCTCCTTCTCGAAGGCGGTGATCTCCTCGCTCAGGTAGCGGACGTTTCCCAGCAGGATCGCCTCGCTTTCGGAAAGCGATTCAATCGCTTCCTGAGCGGCCGGACCGCATACGTCATCGATGTAGGACACGGGAAAGCCGGTAAGGTTCTTGAGGATCTCGGCGTGTTCGGCCATCGGAATGATGTTCCGGTAATCCATCGTATCACCCTGATGGGCGATGATCGCGACCTTGGCGCCCCCCTCAAGCAGCAGCTTGAGGGTGACCGCGGCCTTCTCAAGGCGGTTCGTGTTGACGATCCTCTTCGTCTTTTGATCGATCGGACTGTTGATGTCCGGTCTGAACAGCACCCGTTTGGAACGGACATCCACCCCTTCAATGCTCTTCATCATCGATTCCACCTGCCGATGCCTAAGTATTCATTCGTCTTGGAAGTTCCCTCTTCCCGCGTTGTCTGCAGCTTCAGAGCAGAGCGGATCGCATCGATCGATTCGGGGATCACCACCGCTTCCTGAGGAATGTTGATGGCGAACATGATGTCCTTCCCGCTCTTGACCACCGAATCCTTCCATACGGCGATCTCATACATGTCGCCCCGCGGATTGCCCAGATCGCGGGCGTATCGGAAGAGGCTGGCGTTGCCCAAGAATCCTTCATTGATCGAGACGACCCGAATCCTCGGATGGGCTTTCAGGTGGGCGACCGCTTCTTCGACCGAGAGATCCTTCTTCGGCGTGAGTACCACCGTGATGATATGCCCGTGGGTCACCGGGGTGTGCACAAGAATGCCCGTCGCCTCGATATGAGGCATGATCGTCATCAGATCCACCGCCTGATGGCTCGGAGCCTTGTCCATCTGAAGGGCGTTCGTCAGGCCGCGGTGATAATCGCCGGGGTCGGCGACCCGCCGAATGATCGTGATGGCGACCTTCTCGACTCCGACCGCCCGGTCGAAGCAGTCGACCGCCCGGATCAGGCCGGTGGTGTTGCAGCTCGTCAGCTTCAGATACGACTGGCCCACTCCCTGCTCATAGTTTGCATAGCCGTGAAAGAACACGTCGGCGATGGCGTTCTTTTCACCGCCCTGGAAAACCGCTTTTTTCCTATGCTTCTCGTACAGCTCCTTGTTCTTCAGCCCGACGCCCGCGCTGGTTGCGTCCAGAATGATGTCGCACGTTTGAACCAGATCTTCAAGGCTTCCCGTGACCGGCACCCCAAGCTCCTCCAGAACCCCTCGATTCGCCGGATTTGCCAAATAGAAATCAAAGGGCATTCCCCGTTCCCTGAGCGCTCTGATCGAGAGGGTCGGCCCCACATCCGCCACCCCGACAAGCTCCATATCCCCTTGAAGGGCAACTCCATCGGCCAACCGCTGTCCGATCACGCCGTATCCGACTACTCCGACTTTAACACGTTTGCTCATTTATCGTACCTTTATCAAATCTTTGCGATGTCACGGATGTACTTCCGCGCCTTCATTGCATACTCAAGCGGATTGGCGATCTTCGGATCCTGTTCCGCTTCCACCACCCACCAGCCCTCATACCCGTTGGCCAGCAGATGCTCGACGATCGGCCTGAAATCGATCATTCCGTCCCCCGGTACCGTGAACACCCCTTCCAGAACTCCCTTGAGGAACGACCACTTCTCTTTGATCGCCTGTTGGCGTTTTGCGGCCCGCACATCCTTCAGGTGGACGTGCCAAATCCGGTCGAACCACTTCCTAAGCGGAACCATCGGGTCTTCGCCGCTGAAGACGAGGTGGCCGGTGTCGTAGAGCAGGCCTACCAAGTCCGCGTCGGTTTCCTCCATCAGGCGGTCGATCTCCCCGTTGGTCTGGACGCCGGTGCCCATGTGGTGGTGGTAGGTCAGCCGAAGGCCGAACTCCCGCGCTTTCTTGCCGAGCTTGTCGAGCCCGCTCGTAAGCAGGCTCCACTCTCGCTCGCTGTTGACCGGCTTGCCGTCAAAAACCGGAATGTCCGGATCGCCTTGAATCGAGTTGCCCTGTTCCGCCACCCCGACGATCTTGGCGCCCATCGCCTGAAGGAACGTGCAATGCTCGACAAATGCCCGTTCAACCTCCTCATAGGGCCTGGTCGTCAGGTATGTGCTGAACCAGGCGTTGCAGATCCGAAGGCCCCGCAGCTCGAGCGCCGGGCGCAGAACCGCGGGATCTTTCGGATATTTGTTTCCCACCTCGCTTCCTTCGAAGCCGGCCAGCGCCATCTCGCTGACGCACTGTTCAAAGGGAATCTCGCCGCCGAGCTGGGGCAGATCGTCATTCGTCCAGCCGATCGGGGCGATTGCCAGCTTGATCCGAGTGTTGCTCATTGCTCCTCCTAAAATTGCCGAACCTTATCAAGTTCGACTTGTAACGCTTCCCAGGCTTCAACGACCTCTTTCCGAGAGGAGACTTCCGCCGTGCCGACCCGCCACCACCCTTCGTAATTCCCGGTCATCGACTTGGGCGCGACGAGACAGTGGATCACCGTGGAGACCTCTTCCTTCAGCGCCTGCTGTACCGCCTCGGCAAGGCCTTCGATCGTCGTCGCCCGGAGGCCAACCGCACCCCAGCTTTGGGCATTCAGGGCGTAATCGACGACGAGGCTCTGTCCGCTCAAGCGGCCGCTTTGCTCCTCGCGCTTCCGCCACTCATTGCCGTAACGAACGATGCCCTGGCTTGTCTGAAGATTATCAATGCAGTGGAAGCCCGCGTTGTCGAAGACCACGACGATGATTTTCTTCCCTTCCTGGATTGACGTGAGCAATTCGGTGTGGAGCATCGTATAGGCGCCGTCGCCGACGAGGGCGACCACCTCCCGTTCGGGATGGGCGATCTTCGCTCCGAGCGCCGCCGCGATCTCATACCCCATCGTGGAGAACGCATACTCCATGTGATAGGTGCCGGGAACCCGTGTCCGCCACACCCGCTGCATATCGCTGGGGATCGAGCCGGAAGCGGAGAGGACGATCGCATCGGGCGGCAGCAGGCGGTCGTTCAGTTCTCCGAGAACTCTCGCTTGAGAGAGCGTCCCTTCAAGCTCCTCATGGTAGAGCCGCTCGACCTCCCGATCCCAGACCGCTTTCTCTTCCCGGATGCGGTTCCCCCATTCGCTTCGATAGGATCTCAATTCGGGGTGGCGGACGATCGCCTCCAGCGTCAGTTTCGCATCGGCGATGATCGGTTCCGCATTGAGTTTGTATCCGTCGAACGAAGCGACGTTGATCGAAACGAAGGAGGCTTGAGGGTTTTGGAAAAGCCATTTTGAACATGTGGTGAAGTCCCCGAACCGGGTGCCCGCCCCGATGATCAGATCCGCCTCCTTGGCCAACCGATTCGCCGCAAGCGAACCGGTGGTGCCGATCCCCGAGAGGTTGTAGGGATGATCCCAGACGATCGTCCCCTTTCCCGCCTGCGTTTCCCCAAAGGGAATATGGAAGGTTTCACAGAAGGTGGCCAGCGCCGCCCCCGCAGCGCTGTAGCGGATGCCGCCTCCGGCGATCACAAGCGGTTTCTTCCCCGTCTTGATGAGCTTCGCCAAGCGGTCGAGCTGTCCTACGGTGGGGATTCGCCGTTCGATGTAGTGGACTCGCTTCTTAAAGAACTCGACGGGATACTCGTACGCCTCTCCTTGGACATCCTGGGGCAACGCGATTGTCACCGCCCCCGTTTCCGCCGGGTCGGCAAGAACCCGCATCGCATTGATCATAGCGCTCATCAGCTGCTCCGGCCGGTTGATCCGGTCCCACAGCCTGCTCACCGCCCGAAACGCGTCGTTGGCGGTGTTGGTGTAGTCGTGGGGAATCTCGACCTGCTGCAGCACGGGATCGGGCTGGCGGCAGGCGAACACATCTCCGGGCAGAAGGAGAACGGGGATATGGTTCGCCGTGGCCGTGGCGGCCCCGGTCACCATGTTCATCGCCCCCGGTCCGATCGAGGAGGTTACCGCCATCATCGCATGACGGTTATGTTCCTTGGCAAACCCGATCGCCGCATGGACGGCGCCCTGCTCGTTTTTCGCCTGATAGAACGGAAGTGCGTTTTCTTCGCTTGCCAGCGCTTCGCCGATCCCGACGACGCATCCGTGTCCGAAGATCCCGAACACTCCGCGCACGAACTTGTGCTCGACTCCATCCACGCTCACATATTGGTTGTCCAGAAAGCGCAGCAACGCCTGCGCCATCGTCAGTCGGATCGTTTTGTTCAAAGCCCCAGCTCCTTTTTCATCTCGGCGATCGTCACCCGGCGCCCCTCTTTGAGGCTCTTGCCTGCGGCAAGGGCGACGACCATCGCTTCAAGCCCGTCGGTTCCGTCAACCGGAACCTCCCCGTCCGTTCGGATCGCCTCGACAAAGGCGGCAACCTCATCGACGAACGCATCCTTATACCGCTCCAGGAAGAAATAGAGGGGCTTGTCCTGACTGACGTTCTCTCCGCCAAAGAGCGTCACCCGGTTAGGCTGGTCGTTCGCCGCGATGGCGCATCCTTTGGAACCGAACACCTCTACCCGCTGGTCATAGCCGTAGACCGCTTTTCTGGAGTTGTCGATGACTCCGAGGGCTCCATTCTCAAAGACGAGGGTGACGATCGCGGTGTCCACATCGCCCGCCTTGCCGATCTCGGGATCAATCAGAACCGCCCCGTGGGCATCGACGGAAACCACCTCGCACCCCGCCTGATACCGGGCCATGTCGAAGTCGTGGATCATCATGTCCAGAAAAATGCCCCCTGAGACCGCGGCGTAGGCGGCACTCGGAGGTGCGGGATCGCGGCTGGTGATCTTGACGAGGTGGACATCTCCGATGCTTCCGTCTTCAGTGAGCTCGCGAATCCGCTTGAAGTTATGGTCGAAGCGCCGGTTGAACCCGAGCTGAAGCTTCACCCCCTTGTCCTTGGCCGTTTCGATCGCCTCCTTTCCCTTCAGCACGCTGAGGTCGATCGGTTTTTCGCAAAAAACGTGCTTCTTCGCATTGGCCGCGGCCATGATGAAATCGGCGTGGGTGTCCGTCGAGCTGCACACCATGATCGCATCGATTTCAGGATTGTTGATGAGCTGCATCGAATCCTTGGTGACGACCTTGATCCCCAGCCCGTTCGCCCATTCCGTCGTTTTATGATCAATCAGGGGATCGGCAATCCCGACGATCTCCACACCCTTCACGAACCTCGTGATGTTCTCGGCGTGGACTTTTCCGATTCGCCCCGCCCCTAAAATACCGATACGCAATACAGCCATGGTTCTTTCCTTTTTCAGTGATATGAAAACGTTCCCAGATATGTGTAGTATACACCAAAGAACCCCAATGTAAAGTGATATTGTACTCATTGGGGTTTCAGGGTATGTAGTATATACTGGAAGGAAGCGGTACAGAGGTCATGGCAAATATCAAAGAAGTGGCGAAGCTGGCGGGCGTTTCGGTATCAACCGTTTCACGGGTGTTCAACCAACAGTCGTATGTGAAAGCGGAGACCCGGGCGAGGATTCTCGAAGCGATCGAGAAAACCGGGTATGTGCCGAACCGCGCAGCCCGGGAGATGGTGGCCAAGCACGCCACCACGGTCGGAATCGTCATGCCGGAGACCTTCAACAACTTCCAACGCCAGATTTTCAGCATCGTCGCCCGCCAATTGGAGGAGCACTCCTACCACACCGGCTTCTACTACGCTTCAACCGAAGCAAAAGACGAGCTGAAGTGCCTGAATCGGATCAAGGCGGATCGCCTTGATGGAATCATCATTCTTCACGAGCTTACCCGGCCCGGATTCAATGAATACCTCACTGTCCAAAACATCCCGACGGTTCTTGCGACCTTCAGGGCGCCGTCCTGGAACGCCCCGGCGATTCACATCAGCGAGGAGGAAGCCGCCGCCGTCGCGGTTCGGCACCTGATCAACAAAGGACATCGGGATATCGCCGTGATCGCCGGCCGCCAGTTCACCTTTTCCACCCGGCGCCTCGCCGGATACAGGAACGCGCTCGCCGCAGCGAACATCGCATTGGATGAGCGGAATATCGTCTACTCCGAGACCTACAGCATGCAAAGCGGCTATGAGGCCGCCCGGCATCTCAGCGAGCGGAGCAACACCTTTACCGCGGTGTTCGCGATCACCGATGAGCTGGCGATCGGGGCGATCCGATACTTTCAGGATCGGGGATTGAAAATCCCTGAAGATCTCTCCGTCGTGGGCTTCGACAACATCGAGCTTGCATCCTTCGTCTCCCCCCGTCTGACGACGATCGCCCAGCC
>SHOI01000096.1 GCA_004294855.1 Sphaerochaeta sp.
GGAACGGCCGCTTCCCTGCGCTTCATACCGATCTCCGACGAGCTGGGGTTCGCTTCATCAGTAGAAGGAGCTCTTGTGGTGAACTCCCACTTCTTCCTGATGGACTCTTCCGACCTTGATTCTCCGTTCTGCACCCTCGGTTCTCCCTATGGACTTTCGGTTCATCAGGGACTTGTGGAGCTTCCGCCGCTGAATGAACGGCCGGCGCTGTTCGTAAGCAAGGCCGGTGAGACATGGATCGAAGTGCCGAAGCTTTCCGATCTGACGATCGAGGTCGACGGGATTCCCCTTAAAGGAACGATCCACACCCGAAGGGAAGGCCGATCGACTCCGCCCTCCGATAACCAGGAGATCATCATCGTCGGTAGACGGGTGGTCGGGGTTTCGACGGGAGGGAACACCGTCATCCCCATGGCGGGGTTCGTGGTCACGGTGGACGAACCGGTGGAGATCCATGAAGGGATCGTCACCTACACAGGATATGAGGACATCCTCTTCGCAATCCAGGTGGGTCCGTCGATGATGGACGAGGGGAGGATCATCGATTCCTTTGATTGCTCCTTCTACGATCCGAAGTCCAATGACACGGCCTTTCCTCCCACCGTCTATCCCCTAGACTTCGATGCCGGCAGGGCCGCCCGGATCGCCCTTGGAACGAACAACGAAGGCAAGCCGATCCTGCTTTGGGCGGAAGGGGCGAGCAAGATCCGGCATGTGCCGGGGGCGGGCAGCAGCGGCGCTTCTCTGCTTGAGCTTGCCCGCTTCTGTGAAGAGGAAGGGTATGGGAACATCGTCAACCTGGACGGAGGGGGCTCGGCCCAGATCCTGATCGATGGAAAACGGCAGCTGAAGATCTCCGACCGCCATCCCTCGGACGAGGAGGCGGAGCGCCCGGTTCCCCGGGTGCTGGTCTATACCACCCGGGGATCGACATCCGCCTCGTAATCGATCTCCTCATACCCGAAGCCGTGGATCCGGTCATACTCCTGCCGGACGAGGGCGAGATTCCCTCCTTTCAGAGGTTTTCCTTCTCGTTGCATCTCCCAGCGTCTTTGCACCGCCGCCTGGATTAGGGGATCCATTTCCCAGTCATCGAGGCGGATCCGTCCTTCTTTGTCGGTCGGAACGGGGATGCCGGCATAGAGCCGGTCGGTGAAAAGCCGCCAGATCTGCTCGGTGCACTGCTCGTGGATGCCCTGCTCACTCATCACCGCATAGAGGAGCGCCATATAGAGCGGAACGACGGGAATCACCGCCGACGCCCGGGTCACCAGCGCTTTGTTCACCGAGACATACGCCCTCAGGGTCTTGGAAAGCGCCCCGGCGGTCTTTTCCAGGTCTTCCTTCGCTTTCCCGATTGTCCCTTCCCGGTAGACGGGGTAGGTCATCTCCGGTCCGATATAGGAGAAGGCGACGGTGACCGCTCCTTCGGCAAGGAGGTCTCTTCCGTCAAGAAGATCGATCCAGAGCTTCCAGTCCTCGCCCCCCATCACCTTGACCGTCTCTTCCGTCTGCTCGACCGTGGCGGGCTCGATCGTCTCCTTCGTGATCGTGGGGTCGTCCAGGTTCACCGACAAGGCGGAGTAGGGCTTACCGATCGGTTTTAAGACCGAGCGGTAGGTCGCCCCGGTCTTGGGGTCGATTCGGACGGGACTTGCCAGCGAGTAGACGATGAGGTCGACCTGTCCGAACTCCTTCTCGATGAGATCCGCCGTCTCCTCCTTCACTTCGTCGCTGAACGCATCGCCGAAGACGCTGAACGCCCTCAGATTGCTTTTTCGGGCGTGCTCTTCAAACACCTTGGTGTTGTACCAACCCGGGGTGGCGGTCTTCTTCTCGCCCGGTTCCCGCTCGAAGGAGACGTTGATCGTATCCGCCCCGCCTCCGAAGGCGGCGACGATCCGGGAGGAGAGGCCGTAGCCGGTGGACCCCCCGATGACGAGCACCCGGGCGGGCATCCTGTTCGGAGCGGGGGAGTACAAAGATCCTTTCGGGTTTTTGACCCAGGCGATCTGATCCTCGACATGGCGGCGGCACCCCACGGGGTGGGCGGTCAGCGAAACGTTTCTCAGCACTTTTCTGGTGATGACCATCTCATTCCTCTCCTTTGACGAGGATGCACATCCAGGACGCCTCGGCGGCGACGGTTCCGTTGACCGTGATCGTCCCCTTCTGGCGAAGAACCATCTGAGAGATCCGGACGTTTTCGACGGTGATGACCGCCTCGTCCCCCGGTCTTACCTGCGAGCGGAACTTCGCCTTTTCGATTGTGGCGAGGACGAAGAGGGAGCCCAGGGGAATGATCCCCGCTTGGCCCAGCCCCGCTCCGCCCGCTTGGGCCATCGTCTCGATGAGGAGCACTCCGGGGACGACCGGGTAGTCGGGGAAATGCCCTTTGAAGAAGAAATGATCGGGGGTGAAGACCCGCTTTGCCACCGTGTGGGACTCATCCGCTTCGAGGATCTCGTCGACGAAGAGGAACGGATCGCGGTGGGGCAATATCTCTTGAGGACTCAGTTTCACTATATTCACTCCTTGTATGTGGTAAAGACAAGCACGCCGTTGTGGCCTCCGAAGCCGAGGGAGTTGCTCATCGCATAGCGTATCCTACCACTCCGGCCATGGTTCGGTACATAGTCCAAATCCATTCCCTCATCCGGCTCGTCGAGGTTGATCGTCGGCGGAAGGTACTGGTCGCGCAGGGCGAGGAGGCAGATGATCGCTTCCACCGCCCCGGCGGCCGCGATGAGGTGGCTGGTCATGCTCTTCGTCGACGAGACGCTCAACCTGTAGGCATGCTCGCCGAAGACCGATTTGATCGCATTGGTCTCCATGATGTCGTTCGCCTGCGTCGAGGTCCCGTGGGCGTTGATGTAGTCGATCTCATCGATTTTCGCTCCGCTCATCGAAAGCGCGTCCGCCATCGCCCGAACCGCCCCGGAGCCCTCGGGATCGGGAGCGGTGAGGTGGAACGCGTCACAGGTCATCGAATACCCGACCACTTCACCCAGAATCCGAGCTCCCCGCTTCCGGGCGTGCTCCAGCGACTCGAGAACGAGGATACCCGCTCCTTCACCCATTACGAAGCCGCTCCGATCCTTGTCGAACGGCCTGCTTGATGCCTTGGGGTCGTCGTTGTACTTGGTGGTGAGGGCCTGGAGGCGGCAGAACCCGGCCACCGCGAGTTGGGTGATCGCCGCTTCCGTGCCCCCGGTGAGGGCGACGTCCACCAAGCCGAAGCGAATCCGGTTGAACGCTTCCCCGATCGCATCGGTGCCGGAGGCGCAGGCGGTTACGACCGTATGGGCGGGGCCTTTGAAGCCGAAGAGGATCGCCAGGTTTCCCGCCGCCTCATTGCTGATAAGCTTGGGAATCGTCAAGGGGGCGACCCGGGAGGGTCCTCCTTCAAAGAGCTTGGCGAGGTTCTCCTCGACGACCTCGAAGCCACCGATCCCGTTGCCTAAGAAGACGCCGCTTCGATGGGGGTCGAACGACCCTTCTTTCAGGTTTGCCTGATTCATCGCCTGAACCGCCGAATAGGCGGCGAACTTCGTGAAATCCGCCATCGAGCGGAGCGCCCGCTTGTCCACCAGCGTTGAAGGATCGAACTCCTTCACTTCTCCGGCAATCTGCGCAGGGTAGGCGGAGGCGTCGAACTTGGTGAGGGGGCCGATCCCGCTTTCTCCCGCCTTGATCCTGCTCCAGAACTCTTCGACGTTGTGGGCCAGTGGGTTCACCGTTCCCATTCCGGTTACTACGACTCGTCTCATCGCTTCCTCCTCAGATCGCCATCCCGCCGTCGACCGGCAGGACCGCCCCGGTGATGTAGGAGGCATCCTCCGACGCCAGGAATGCGACGGCTTTGGCGACTTCGCTTGCCATCCCCATCCGGCCCAAGGGAATTTGGGTTTTGATCAGCTCCTTGGCCTCCTCGGCGAGGGTCTCCGTCATCGAGGTGTCGATGAACCCGGGGGCAACCACGTTGACCCGGACGTTCCGGGCGGCGAGCTCCCGGGCCAAAGCCTTGGAGAACCCGATGATCCCGGCCTTCGAGGCGGCGTAGTTGGTCTGGCCGCCGTTTCCCATGATGCCCACCACGCTGGAGATGTTGACGATCGCCCCGGAGCGCTGTCTGGCCATGATCCGGCTCACCGCCCGACAGGTGAGAAAGACGCTGCTCAGGTTCACAGCGAGCACATCGTCCCACGCTTCATCCTTCATCCGCATGATGAGGCCGTCCCGGGTGATGCCGGCGTTGTTGACAAGCAGGTCGATCTCGCTGGCTTCTTCGATAATCGCTTTGAGAGTACGTTCCACCTCTTCCCGGTCGGCGATGTCGCAGGGGATGTGGTGGAGACTTTCATTGTCCAATTCTTCGTTCTTCGTGCGGCTGAGATACCACACTTCGTAGTGTAGACCGAGGAGTTCCCGGATGATCGCCGATCCGATTCCCCGCGAACCCCCCGTTACGAGGGCATGCTTTTTCGTGTTCATTGCCTGGTTCCTTTATGAAATGCCCGGATCCGCTCTTCGCTTCCCAGGGGGAGAACGGAGAGCCGGTCCCGGACGAGCTTGGCGAGGACCTCTCCATGGCCGACCTCGCCAACGATCGAGTCCGAATCTTTTACTGAGGTGATGGTGTTCACCGCCTTTGTCCACCTGACCGGCTTCGAGAGCTGCGTGATGAGCGTTCTTTTTGCCTGGGTTGCACTGGTGACGGGCATGCCGGTGACGGAGGAGATGACGAGTTCCCGGGGATCATGGAACGGCAGGCTTCCGATCGCCGCTTCGAAGCAGGGGATCGCTCCTTCCATAAGCGGGGTGTGGAAGGGGCCGGAGACCCGAAGCGGGATGATTCGTTTCGCTCCATGTTCTTTCAAACGTTCTTGAACCTCTTCGATCGCCTTCAACGTACCTGAAATGACGACCTGAACGGGCGAGTTGTCGTTTGCGGCGTATACATCGTTGCGGTCTTTGATGAGCTCGGAAACGGCATCATACGGAAGGCCGATGACGGCAGCCATGCCCACCTCCCCGAGAGCCGCTTGGATTCTTCGGGCTTCCTGTTCCATCAGAGCGGCGCGGATTGCAACAAGTTCGAAGAGCGTTTCGTCGCTGATGATCCCGCTTCCCGCATAGGCGGAAAGCTCCCCGAGGCTGAAGCCGCTGTGCGCTGCAAAAGCATGGCCGAGTTCGGTCAGGCGGACATGGGCGCTCCGGCTGGCGAGGGTTACCGCAAGCTGGGTGTTTTTGGTCCGTTGAAGCTCCTCCCTGCCGCCGTTCTCCAGGAGGTTTCGAAGGTTCACATGGGAGATGTCGCTGGCGAGGGTGAAGAGCTCCCTGACCCGGGAGCTGGCTTGGTGGAGATCGAGGGCCATCTTCGGCTCCTGAGAGCCTTGGCCGGGGTAGAGGGCTATGATCGGTGCCATGTGACGAGACTCCCTCCGTAGGTCAGGCCCGCTCCGAAGCCGACGAGCAGGATCTTCTGCCCTTCCTTCAACAGGCCGCCTGTCTCCATCTCGGAAAGGGCAAGGGGAATCGAGGCGGCGCTCGTGTTTGCGACGCGCTCAATGTTCAGATAAAAGAGTTCTTCGGGGATTCCGTAGCGCTTGCTCGTCGCACTGATGATCCTCCGGTTCGCCTGATGGGGAACGATCCAATCGATCTCGGGGATCGAAAGGTTGTTGGCTTTCAGCACGTCGGTGACGATCTCGCCGATCGCCCGGACGGCGAACCGGTAGACCGCCTTCCCGTCCATCGTGATGTGCCGGGAGGCGGGGTCGATCGTGAGGCTTTCCGCCAACATAGCCTCGCTCCTCAGCAGGGCGGGGGCGAGGCCGCCGGCGGCAGCCTGCTCGAGGAGAACCGCAGCAGCACCGTCGCCAAAGAGGACGCATGTGTTTCGATCTTCCCAATCGATCACGGTGGAGAGGGTTTCCGAGCCGATCACGAGGGCGTTCTTCAGCGTTCCTGAAAGGATCATCGACCGGGCGACATCAAGGGCGTAGATGAAGCCGGTGCACCCCGCCGCCACGTCGAACGCCCCTCCGCTCGTTTTGAAGTGCCGGCTGACGAGGTTCGCCGTGGAGGGGAAGCCGGGGTAATCGCTTGTCGCGGTGGCGACGATGACGCCGTCGATCCGTTTCGGATCCGTCTTGAATCGCTTGATGAGGTTTTCCGTCGCCTTGATCGCCATCTCCGAGGTCGTCTCCCCCTCGGCGAGGTGCCGAGTCCTGATCCCGGTATGGGAGGTGATCCACTCGTCGCTCGTGTCGACGATTGCGGCGAGTTCATCATTGGTCATGATCCGTGGGGGAAGGTATGACCCGATTGCGGTGATCGTTACATTCCTCATCTTCACTGAATGACTGCTCCTCCGGTAGATTCCACCTATGGCCAATTAGTATTACAAAAAAATGAATATTGTCAATATTGACACATAATGGCTATATTGTATAATCTCAAGCCAGCTATGAAGAATCTTGCTGATATGACCGTCCGGCAGTTGTTGGAACTGTTTGAAGCCTCCTCCCTCACCGAGCTTGAAGTGAAGACGGGGGAAGATTCGGTCCGCTTCGCCCGCATGGGCAGGGATGATTCCGTGGTGCCGGCGGTCTCCTCGGAACCGAAGAAGAAGGCGGATGACCTGGAGGTCATCATCTCCCCGATCGTCGGAACC
>SHOI01000240.1 GCA_004294855.1 Sphaerochaeta sp.
GTAGGGAGAAATGGTTTCAGGCAGCCTCCCGGCTGCCTGAATGTACAAAGCTGATTCGTTTTTTCTTACTTGATCTTCACTTCGATCGTCTTGGGAAGGACTTCCTTCTTCTTGGGAAGGGTGAGCGTCAAGACACCGTCGGTGAACTCGCCTTCGATCTTGTTCTCATCGATTCCCTCGGGCAGGCTGAAGGAACGCTCGAACTTCCGATAGATTCGCTCCCGGACAAGGCTCTTCTTTCCATCGACGTCCTTGAGGCTCTCCTTGTCGCTGGAGATTGTCAGAATGTGCTTGTCAACGTTGACTTTGACTTCATCCTGCTTGTAGCCGGCAAGCTCCGCTTCGATGACATAGCTCTTCTCGGTCTCATAGATATCCACCGGAGGAATCCGGGCACTGCCGGACTCCCAGTCGCCCCAAAGGTCGTTGAACAAGGACTTGAAGCTCGATACCGGGTTGTTTCGATTATAGGTTACGTAGTATTTCATAAGGCACCTCCACTGTGCATTGTTGTTCTACTCAATATCATGCAAATGGCGTGCCAACCTCGGCGAATAAATCGTTATGTTATATTTAAACTATTACTATATAATGATTTATATTGCTTTTTCCGAAAAAAGAGATATGAAACAAACAGGAAACTATCCTTGAAGAAGAAAGAAATGCGGCATATTTGAATCAAAACGACACACTTGGGCTATAAAGACCCTTTTTTGGTTCTTCATGACCCAACTCAATGATGAAACAGCCGAATCCCCGTCATGCACATCACCATGTTGTGCTCATCCGCCGCCCGGATGACCTCCTCGTCCCGGGTGGAACCGCCACTCTGGGCGATGTACGCAACACCGCTTTCGGCCGCTCGGTCGATGTTGTCTCTGAAGGGAAAGAACGCGTCGCTGGTCAGGCTTACCCCGGAAATGCCCTTCAGACAGGATCGCTGCTCCGCTTTTGAAAGCAGCGTCCCGTTTCGAATTCCCTCTTCGATGAAGAGATGCCGGCCTTGCCTGGTGGCGGACGTGTCCGGCTTGAGATCCTGCAGCTTGGGGTGAAAGCGGAGATGGAAGAGATCCGCTTTTTCCCCTGCAAGACGGGTGCAGGCAATTCGCGATTGCTGTCCCGCTCCCACTCCGATCGCCTGGCCCCCTTTGGTGTAGCACACCGAGTTGGATTGGGTATATTTGAGAGTAACCAGACCGATGAGAAGATCCCGGACCACTTCGGGGGGAAGCTCTTTCTTCTTCGT
>SHOI01000241.1 GCA_004294855.1 Sphaerochaeta sp.
ATTCACGTTCCGAGGGATGGGGGCTGGCCGTTCAGGGAATCTTCCTTCTGGAGTACGTTCTCGGCCGATGGATCATCTTCGCCGGAGGGGGCGAGCGGGTGCGGGCGTTCGGCTCCGCCTTGTATGACGGGCTGTTCTTTGCCGCGGGAACGGCGTACACTTTCTAGCGTATGAAGAAGCGACTACTTCTCCTGATGATCATGATTTCTCTGCTACTCGTCTCCTGCCGCTCGGCAAAGGAGCTTTCGGTTTTCCAAACTCCTTCATGGACGGATACCGTCGAAGGAAGGGCGAATCAGGTGTTCTTCCACGGCGAGGGACGGGGGCTCGATCCCTATCGCGCGCTCTTCGCCCGGATCGAGGAAGCGATCGGTTCCGAGCTCGACCGGCGGTATCTCGGCGAGCTTATCGATACCGGACGCATTGAGGATCTTGGCCTGATGATCACCAACCAATACCGAACAGGCGAGGAGATCGTTCTTCAGGCGCGGGCGAGCGAAGAGCTGGTCGACCGCCTGCGGACAACTCTGGCCAAGGAGCGGCAGGATCGCATCGATCAGATCGAGGAGCTGCTCCGGCAGGCGAATCTCGCGTATAAGGCCAACGACGACACGAAGACCATCACCCGATACCTGGAGGCGGCGATGGTCGCCTCGAGCGGCCCGGTGGGAGAAAAACGCTATGAACCGGAAGTTCTGGTCGCCGAAGCGATCCGCTATATCGAACCGCTGGAGTTCTTCCTGACCCGAAGCGAACGCTCGTACGCCCGAACCACGGTCATACTCCGAAGACGAACCCGGCTGCTGGCACCCCGGGTTCTGCATGCCTCGATATCCGCCACGTATGAAGCCTACAACGCGCTCGGCGCCCTCTATGAGGACACGCTGTACTTCAACAGCCATGAAACCGGGCAGCTGTTCTTTGACCCGCTGAACGCGGCGATGAAACGCGAAGGGGTGATCACCTTCTTTCTGGATCTTGAGATTCCGCCGCTCGCTCAGGATCTCGTCCTTCAGGTCGAAGAAGCGCTGAAGAAGGTCTCGATCGAGTTTCCGTATGCCCTTTCCAATGCGCTCGGACCGGGATCGATCGGGCTTTCGCTTGAGGAGTATTCGATCAGCGGCGATCTTCTGCCCTCCTCATACGCAAAAACCGCCTTCAGCGAGGGTTCGAAACGCGACGGAATCCCCATCTTGGACGTTGTATTGGAGCGGGCGGCGGAGAGCGAGCTTGAAGA
>SHOI01000242.1 GCA_004294855.1 Sphaerochaeta sp.
AGCTAACAGGACGTGAGGGAAAAAGGTGAAGAGGGCGGTTCCGAATGCCATGATGATCAAGGCGACGGTGATGCCCACCCGGATTGTTTTCATGATCCGCTTCGGTCTTTGAGCTCCATAGTTGTATCCGATGATCGGTATCATTCCACTGTTCAAGCCGAAGATCGGCATGAAGATGAAGGATTGGAGCCGGAAATAGATTCCATAAATCGCTACCGCATCGGTACCGAAGGCGATGAGGATCTTGTTGAGGCTGGTGGTCAATATGGTGCCGATCCCCTGCATGACGATCGCAGGGACTCCTACGAAGTAGATGTCCCGCACGATCCGCTTATCGAGTTTCAGATCCTTTTTGGCGATTGTTACTTCTTTGTTTCTCCGCACGTAGTAAATGGAAAGGAGCGCCGCAACATGTTGGCCGGTCACGGTGGCGATCGCTGCTCCCAAAACACCGAGACGGGGAAACCCCAAGAGCCCGAAAATGAGAATCGGATCCAAGATGATGTTGGTGATCGCCCCGGAGAATTGGATGAGCATCGGACGGATCGTGTCGCCTGTCGATTGCAGGACACGTTCGTTGTTGATTTCAATGAAGATTCCCAGTGAGAAGAAGAGACAGACAAAGAGGTATTGACCACCCATCCTGATGAGCTGGGGATCATCACTGAAGAAGGTGATGAAATGCTTGGAAAAGAGGATTGCCAAGATTGCGAAGAACGCCCACCCGAGAATGGAGAGAATGATTCCGTTCCCCGCCGCCTTGTTCGCCCCTTCCCGATCCTTCGCCCCGAGCTTTCGGCTGAGCAGGGAATTCACACCGATTGATGTTCCGACGCTCAATGCGATGACCAATGACTGAAGGGGGAATGCGAGGGAGACTGCAGTGAGTGCTTTATGGCTGTAGTGGGCGACAAAAAGCGAATCGACCACGTTGTAAAGCGCTTGAACCAGCATGCTGAGCATGATGGGGAAAGACATCGAGAGTACCAGAGGTGTAATCGCTCGCACTCCCATTCTATTTTCTTGCATAGCTTGCATGGGATAATCCTTTAGACACTGAGGGCTCAGCGTCTAAAGGAATATCATAGCCCTCCTGTTTGGTAAAGCACCTTAGATGTTCAGGAGCCTTTGGGCGATCGAAAAATAGAGGAACAGACTCAACGCATCGACGATCGTGGTGATCAGGGGGGCGGCCATGATCGCCGGGTCCATAC
>SHOI01000243.1 GCA_004294855.1 Sphaerochaeta sp.
GGTAATGCGATCCCCGGCGTAGCGGAAAGCTGGACAAGCAATGAAGACGGCACCCAGTGGACCTTCAAGCTGCGCAAGAACGCAGTCTGGTCCGATGGCAAGGCGATCACCGCCCACGATGTCGTCTGGTCCTGGCTGAGGATTCTCGATCCCGCAACCGGCGGACCGTACGCCTGGTTCCCGGCGATGTTCCTCGTTGGAGCCGAAGAGTACAACGCAGGGCTTGCCCCGGCGAGTGCCGTCGGAATCCGCGCTCTGGATGACTATACCTTCCAGATGGACCTCCTCGGACCGCTTCCGTACGCAATCGACGCGCTGACCCACTACAGCTTCGCGATCATGCCCAAGCACGCGATCGAGAAGCACGGCGCAGCGTGGACCGAGCCGGCGAACTTCGTTGGCAACGGACCCTTCATCCTTGCCGACCGCGTTCCCCAGACCTCGATTACCGTCACGAAGAGCCCGACCTACTGGGACAAAGCCAATGTGAGACTGGACAAGGTCATCTTCTACTCCAGCGATTCGGACACCACGAACTACAATATGTACCTCAACGGTGAGACCGACTGGGCGACCAACGTACCGACCGACCAGATCGCAGCGGCCGAGATGCGGGACGACTTCCACAAGTCTCCGCAGCTTGCCACCTACTACTACGTCTTCCAGACCGAGAAGGCTCCGTTGGACAACGTCCTTGTCCGGAAGGCTCTCGCCTATTCGGTCGACCGCGAGGCGCTGATCGAAGGCATCACCAAGGCCGGACAGATCCCCGCCTGGGGTATCGTCCCGGATATGGCCGGCTACAAAGCGCTTGAGTTCCCGTTCGATTCGATGGACGAGGCGGTTGAACAGGCCCAGAAGTGGCTTGCTCAAGCCGGTTATCCCAACGGTGCCGGTTTCCCGACCGTTTCAATCCTCTACAACACGAGCGAAGGACACAAGCAGATCGGCGAGTTCATCCAGCAGGAGTGGAAGAAGAACCTCGGAATCAACGTCGTTCTCGAGAATCAGGAATGGGGAACCTACCTGAACAACCGAAACGTCGGAAACTTCCAGATCTCCCGCGCCGGTTGGGTTGGCGACTACCAGAATCCGAACACCTTCCTGGATATGTTCATCACGGGAACCGCGATGAACGGTGGCCGATACTCCAACGAGGTGTATGACATCCTCATCAACGAGGCTGCCCGAATCGACAATCCC
>SHOI01000244.1 GCA_004294855.1 Sphaerochaeta sp.
CACGATCGTCGATGCGTTCAGTCTGTTCCTCTATTTTACGATCGCCCAGAAGCTCCTGAACATCTAACGGATGAGCAACCAGATAGTGGCTTGTTCAGAATAGTATATTGATTGAGGGTTGAACAATCGTAATCAACTTGATACCCTGTTAGCGAATAAACACTATCATAACTACAAGGAGGTGCGAGTCGTGGATACATGTGGCAAACATGCAAGTATATCTGATGACCCTCTGAGTAGAAGATTCAGTTTTGGTGTGTTCATGCACCGTCATCATTAATACTCAACAGTTTCTCACCGGTCTTCGTCTCCAATGAAAAGATGAAAGCAACATTTGAACAGCTTCGTGACTCTGTGACGTCACGCAATTGGCATGTTCTGCAAGCAGAACTCTCCCATATGCAGGAGATTGACGTAGCCGCCTTCATTGAAAGCCTTCCCGCCGAATTGGCGCTGTTGGTCTTCAGAGCTTTGGAAAAAGATGTAGCAGCGGAGATCTTCGCGAACTTCAGCAACGATCAACAGGAGCTCTTGATCGGCGCGATCACCGATCAGGAGCTTCAGCACCTGATGAAAGGGCTCATGATCGACGATGCGGTCGATATGATCGGCGAATTGCCGGCGAATCTTGTCAACCGGATTCTCCGCCACACCTCGCCAAAGACCCGAAGCCTGATCAACCAGTTCCTCCTCTACCCCGAGTTCTCCGCAGGGTCGATCATGACCGCCGAGTTCGTCCAGCTGAAGAAGGAGATGAGCGTCGGACAGGCGATCGCTCATATCCGAAAGGTCGGTGAAAACAAGGAAACCATCTATACCTGTTACGTCACTACCCAGAATCGGATGCTTGAAGGAATCGTCTCCGTTCGAACCTTGCTCCTTTCCTCCGATGACCAGATTCTTGAAACGTTGATGGATCCCGACTACATCTCCGTCACGACAACGGACGACCAGGAACACGTTGCAGATCTCTTCCGCCGATATGACCTGTTGAGCATTCCGGTAACCGATCATGAGAACCGCCTGGTCGGAATCATCACCGTCGACGACATCATCGATGTCATCGAAGAGGAAAACACCGAGGACTTCCAGAAGATGGGGGCGTTGATTCCCAGTGAAAAGCCGTACCTGAAAACCGGAGTGTTTACCTTGGCGAAGAACCGGATTGTCTGGCTCATGGTCTTGCTCTTCAGCGGAATGAT
>SHOI01000245.1 GCA_004294855.1 Sphaerochaeta sp.
CTATGGCAGGTAAAACACCTCCCTCAGCGGAATCGAGATGGGACTGTTGTCCTCGTTGGTCTCCATGATATCCGCCATATACGCCCACCACTTTTGGACAATCGGGTTTTGGCCAAGGTCCTGAGAGCCTTGGCCGGTGTTGTGCTGGAACGCGAAGAGTTTGCCGGTTTCTTTCTCCAGGAAGATCGAATACTCGCTCACCCCGCTCTCTTTGAGCAATGCGGCCAGTTCAGGCCAGATCTCGCTGTGTCGTCGCTCATATTCCTCTTCATGTCCCTTTTTCAGGTACATCACGAACGCTTCACGCATGGCTCCCTCCTATCGCATCTCATGCTGCTTGCGCAGCTTGCGGTTGGCTTTGTACAGATCGAGCAGGCGGGGAAGGAGAACCGCGATGATCAGAAGCGATCCGATGACGATCGTCATCAACGTTCCCGAGATCTTCATCAACCCCATCCCGAACTTCAGATACCCGACGAGGAGCGATCCGAGGAACACGCCCCACACCGTTCCCTTTCCACCGGTGATCGAAACGCCGCCGAGCACGACCAGAGTGATGATTTCCATATCCCACCCGGTGGCGATGTTGGAGCGGACCGAGAGGACTCGGGATGTCAACAGAATGGCGGTAAGGCCGCTTATGAAGCCGGTGATCGTGAAGTTGATGATCCTAATCCGCTTGACGTTGATTCCGCTGAACCGAGCGACTTCGGCGTTGTTTCCGATCGCATAGAGCCGCCTTCCATAGGTCGTCTTGTGGAGGATGAAGCCGAAGATCACCATGAGCACGAGGTAGAGCACGAACTCGAAGGGGATCGTGGTGCCTTTGATGAACTCCTGACCGAAAAACCCGTAGGTTTTCGGAAACGTCGTTCGAGCCTGGTCGCCGAGCATTCCAATCGCGATTCCCCGGTAGATCGATTGCGTCGCCAGCGTCACGGCGATCGCCGGCATCTCGAGGAACGTGACCATGAATCCGTTGAAAAACCCCGCCAGCGTACCCACAGCGAGAGCGATGAGGATCAGCGTCGGAATCGAAGCCCCGCCGGCCGCTGCGTTGCCCACCGCGTACGCGCAGAGAGCGATGATCGAGGCGATTGAAATATCGATGTCGCCGCACATGATGATGAAGATCATCGGAAGTGCCATGATCGCCTTCTCGCTGAATTGGAAGGTGGCGTTCATCAGGTTGAACCAGT
>SHOI01000246.1 GCA_004294855.1 Sphaerochaeta sp.
GAGGCGTTTGGCGAACGTATCGATATATTGATCGTGTTAAAACTATCCAGACGGTAACAAGAGAAGAAGAAGCATTCCTGCTGGGCGAGGCTGTGGGAACTTTTCAGACTCAGCTTTCAGATTTTAGCGGATCGGACCTTCACGTGACAATCAAAGATTTTCACGATATGCGGGTGAGGTACGCTCAATTGGAAGAGGCGGTTCGGATGGACAGGGTAGGGCGGGTATCGGGCGTTTCAAAAGAATTGGAATTCCTCTACTCCAACAAGGAGCGAGGATGCATAATCAGCGATCTATTGAATGCGGACCGGCTCCCACTTCGGGTGACGCACAACGATACCAAGATTTCAAATGTGTTGTTCAGTGAGGATATGAATGAAGGATTGTGTATCATTGATTTAGATACGGTGATGCCGGGGACAATACTTTTTGACACGGGTGATATGATTCGTAGCGCAACAACGTCGGCAGCTGAAGATGAGAGCGACCTTTCCCTGGTACGCTTCAATACAGCTTTTTATGACGCCCTTCTTGTAGGGTATCGTTCCCAAGCAGATTTTCTCACAAATGAAGAGCAAGCGCTTCTTAAAGAATCGGGTAGGGCGATAACTCAGATCATGGCGGTTCGATTCTTTACCGATTATCTTAACGGTGACATATATTATCGAATCGACAGACCAACTCATAATATCGATCGTGCCCGAAACCAAATCGCTCTCATCAAGGATATGGATCGTAAATGGGATGAGGTTGATTAACGCCATTCCTGAATCTCAAGGATATTGGCTCCAGAATCTTTAACGTATGCACCGCTAATAGCGGATAGCACACCACAGACCACCCGAAGGTGGCCTGTGATGAATTCGGATGCGCTGAAGCTTATTTCTTCTTCAGGTATTTCACGCTGTCCAGTGCGACGGCGGTGATGATGATGAACCCCTTGAAGACAAACTGCAGGTTGGTGTCGATGCCTAGGAAGGTCAGACAGTAGGTGAGGCCGGTGAAGATGATGACACCGACGACTGCTCCACTGATCTTTCCGATTCCTCCGTTGAAGGAGATCCCTCCGACGACACACGCGGCGATCGCGTCAAGCTCATAGCCCTGACCGGTTCCCGCGGAGGCGTTCGCTCGGAACGCTTCAAGGAATGCCCCCGAGCCGTAGAAGATTCCCGCCATGATGAAGACGCCCATCGT
>SHOI01000097.1 GCA_004294855.1 Sphaerochaeta sp.
ATACCCCCTAAAGGAGTTACGAGAGCTTTTTTAATTTCTGGCTGCAAAAGTCGGGTGGGCCGGCTTGAACTCTTCACCGTGTACGTTCTCTTCACCAAGACGTTCTGGAAACGGTAGCGATCGTTCTTTCTTTCCCTCTCCGGAAGCGGTACAATATCTTCCAGCATCATCATTGCAAGGAGCCTCATATGAAACGCTTTCTTCTGATCCCCGATTCCTTCAAGGGAACCATGAGTTCCGCCGATATTTGCGCGATCGTTGAAACAGGCATCAAAACCCATTATCCCGATGCCCAAGTTCGTTCGATTCCCGTCGCCGACGGCGGTGAGGGCAGTGTCGATGCCTTCCTGCAAGCCCTCGGCGGCGAAAAGAAGCACCTAACCGTGCAAGGTCCGTTCGGAAAAGCGATGGAAAGCTTCTACGGGGTGCTCCCCGGCAACGTCGCTGTCATCGAAATGGCTGCGTGTGCGGGCCTTCCCCTTGTCGGTGATACCCTGAGACCGGATCTGACGACGACGTACGGCGTCGGCGAGCTGATTCTCGCAGCAGCGAAAGCAGGATGCAAACGCATTATCGTCGGCCTTGGAGGATCGGCGACCAACGATGGAGGATGCGGAGCCGCAGCGGCCTGCGGAGTCACCTTCCGGGACAAAGAGGGCAACGCCTTCATCCCCACCGGCGGAACGCTCAACCAAGTTGTTTCGATCGATACGTCGACGCGAAATCCGATCCTCGATCGGGTGACGATTACCACGATGTGCGACATCGACAACCCATTTTATGGTGAGACGGGTGCGGCATACATCTTCGGGCCTCAGAAGGGTGCGGACCCTGAAATGGTGAAGCGCTTGGATGCGAACCTCAGATCGTTGGCCGAAGTGATCGCCTCCGATATCGGAATCGATGTGCAGGCGATTCCCGGCAGCGGAGCGGCCGGGGGCATGGGCGGTGGAATGGCCGCGTTCTTCGACAGCGAACTGCAAATGGGAATCGAAACGGTTCTCGATGCCGTCCACTTTGACGGGCTGCTCAAAGAAACGGATATGGTCATCACCGGGGAAGGGAAGATCGACGGACAATCCCTTCGCGGCAAAGTGGTGATCGGGGTCGGCCGACGAACGAAGAAAAGCGGTGTTCCGGTGATTGCGCTGGTCGGCGATATCGCCGATGACGCAGACGGAGCGTATGAAGAGGGAGTCAGCGCGATCTTTTCGATCAACCGCCTGGCGATTCCCTTCAAGGAAGCAAAGCTTCGAGCCAAAACGGACCTGCTCAAAACGGTCGACAACCTCGCCCGCTTCCTCAAGACAATGAAGTGGTAGAGTTCAGGCGTCCAGCACCCGCCGGGCGTTCCTGTACCAAAACCCGTCCAGAACGGACGAAGAAAATCCAACCCGCTCGAGAGCCGAATGGAGGATATGGAGATCCTGATATCCTCGAATCTCACATGTTCCGGTAAATCCATCGTAGTCGGTTCCGAGAGCCAGAATCTCGGAGCCGCCAACCTTGTAGAAATGCTTGCAGTGGGCTGCAAGCGCTTCGACTGAAGTATGGGTCGATTGCCGTATTACAAAAGGCGGACAGAACGTCAGTCCGACCACCCCGCCGGTTTCAGCGATCTTTCCGATCAGCTCATCGCTGAGGTTCCGGCTGTGGTTGCACACCTTTCGACAGTTGGAGTGACTGGCGACGACCGGCCGTTTGGCAATCGTGACGATATCGTTGATTCCCTCATCGTTGAGGTGGGACACGTCGACAAGGATCTTCAGTTCCTCCATCCGCTTGACGACCTGATGCCCGAAGGGCTTGAGAGCCCCTTTCTGATAGTGGGGAAAACCAAGCTCGTTTTCCCAATTCCACCCGATTGTCATCAGGCGCACTCCCCATGAGTGGAGAATCTCCAATCGGGTAAGATCCCCTTCAAGGACTCCTCCTTCCTCGACGCTGAGAAGGGCGTGGCATCCTTCCGTTTTCTCACCCGTGGCAACATGGTCGATCGTCTCCCCGTTTCCCCGCATCTGCTCAAGAAAGGATTGATGCAGTTCACTCACGGCATCCCACTTCCCGGGAGTCTCCTGCCCGTCAACAAAAAGGGCAAAACAGCTCGTTATTCCTTGCAGGGTTTTCATTCGCTGGAGGTCGACATGACCGGTATTTGATCGAAGATCCCCGCTCGAATACCGATTGAAAAGAGCATAGATCGTGTCGATGTGTAAGTCGATAACCGGAGTGTTCACCGTGAAGCCCCCAAGTAGTTGTCGTTAGCAAGTAAATATAGTATCTTACTGGTCGTAGCAGATGAATACACTACTATGGTACACAACGTAATAGGAGAATGGAATGATTAAACATGTAAACAAGAGCACATACGAAAGTGAAGTGCTCAAAAGTAAGGCACCGGTTATCGTCGACTTCTGGGCACCTTGGTGTGGACCTTGCCGAATGCAGGCCCCGATTCTTGAGGATTTGGCGAAACAATATACAGCTGACCAATTGAAGATCGTCAAGGTCAACGTCGATGAAGAGCGTGAGCTTGCAATGGCTTACGGAATCCAATCGATTCCGACTCTGCTCATCTATAAAAACGGCGAAGTGGTCAATAAAGCGATCGGCGTCCGCGACGGCGCCACCCTGAAACGAGCCGTCGGGCTTGCTTAAGATTATCTCTTATCGATGCCCCCACTTTTTTTGTGGGGGTATTTTTTTGCAATAAAAGAAGTAAGAAACTTATGTTTCTTTTTATAGAAACTTTTTTCAAAAATCTGTTGACATTGTGTTTCTATGTGCAGTAACATCCCGGCTATCAAGGAGATTTCTCATGGCTAATCAACTGACGAAAACAATCAACACGAAAGACCTGCCAAACAACGAAGGGTACTTCGGCGAATATGGCGGAGCATATCTCCCTCCAAACCTGGAAGGGGTGATGAAGGAGATCGACCGCGCCTATCGAAAGATTGTCGAAGATCCCGCTTTCATTGAAGCGCTGATGGACCTGCGCAAGCACTACGTTGGGCGCCCCTCCCCGATCTATCATGCCAAACGGCTCAGCGAAGCGGTCGGAGGAGCGCAGATCTATCTGAAACGGGAAGATCTCAACCATACCGGCGCCCATAAGATCAACCACTGTCTCGGCGAAGTCCTCCTTGCCAAAGCGATGGGCAAAAAGAAAGTGATTGCCGAAACCGGAGCCGGCCAGCATGGCGTGGCCCTTGCCACCGCAGCGGCGTTGATGGGCCTGGAGTGTGACATCTACATGGGGAGCGTCGATGTCCGCAAAGAAGCGCCGAACGTCAGCCGGATGAAGATTCTCGGTGCGAAGGTCATCGAGGTTGAAAGAGGAACTCAATCCCTCAAAGACGCTGTTGATGCCGCCTTTGAAGCGTATCTGGGCGATCCGGTCGATCAGATCTACTGCATCGGCTCGGTAGTCGGCCCCCACCCCTTTCCGATGATGGTCCGCGATTTCCAATCGATCGTCGGCATTGAGGCGAAAGAACAGATTCAAGAGATGATCGGGCGCCTGCCCGAGGCGATCGTGGCATGTGTCGGCGGCGGGTCGAATGCGATGGGAATCTTCAGCGCGTTCCTGGACGACACGGATGTGGCGATCTACGGAGTCGAGCCGGCGGGAAAGGGACTGGACACGCCCAACCACGCTGCGACGATCACCAAGGGAAGCGTGGGAATCCTTCACGGCTTCAAAAGTCTCGTTCTTCAGGACGAACAAGGGGAAGCTCTTCCCGTCTATTCGATCGCCAGCGGCCTGGATTACCCCGGCGTCGGACCGCAGCACTCATTCCTACACTCGATCAAGCGGGTGATCTATGAATCGATCACCGACCGCGAAGCGGTGGAGGCGTTCTACGGCCTTTCCCGAATGGAAGGAATCATCCCCGCCCTGGAATCGAGCCACGCCGTGGCGTATGCGATCAAGCTGGCTCAAACGATGAGTCCCAACGAAGTCATTCTGGTAAACCTTTCAGGCCGGGGGGACAAGGATATCGACTTCGTGCTGGAGCACTATCCGCTGGAAGAGTATGAACCGGAAGCAAAGAACGGCCGGGACGGATTCAAGGAGTTCCTCGCCCACATCAAGACGAAGTAGTCCCTGTCAATAGGAAACAAGCACCCCGGTAGCCTGACCGATGAGCACCCGGGGTGCTTGTCTGTCACGCTTTTGCAGTCTGTCGGTGATGAAAGGCCCGAGAAAGCCGAGACCTCCCCCGATCGCCGCTCCGGCCAGGACGTCATGGACATGGTGGGAGCCTCCAACGACCCGAAGGGTCGAGGTGGCTGCCGCCAGGATCCAGTTGGCGACCGCCATCGATTTCAACAGCGTCGAATCCGGATGCCACAGGCACACCGCTGTCTGCAGGTACGCGGCGGAAGCGAAGGTCATCAGGGCGTGTCCGCTGGGAAAGCTCTTGTAATCGTCGCTCCTTGGAGGCGGGGCGTCGGGATATCCCACATAGGGCCTTTGGGCGGTTATCGCCTCTTTCAGAACGGTCCGGGCGAGATAGCCGGCACCGATCACAGAGCCATAGCTGAGCGCCAAGGAGGGATACGCTTCCGTTTCCGCTTCAAAGAGAAGGGTTCCCGGAAGCGCCAGGCTCACGTACATCCCCACATCACCGATTCGGTCGAGGTCTTCGGAATATTCGAAGCGGAGCGCGGAGAGTCCATTCGAGAGGACGGCTATGATTACAAACAGGACAAGGATTCTCTTGGTCACGGTTTTACGATAATTCATCGGCGCAAGCCCTTTCAAGCCCCGTCCGAATCTCATAGGAGGAAAACCCCCATGCGCGGAGAAGATTCCGCACATCCGTATCCGGATGGTTGGTTTTGGCCCGATTCACCGCTCTGGCGACATAGGCGGCGATATGCTCTTCGGTGAAGAGTTCATCCAATGCCTGCAGGGCGGCATCGTTCCTGACTCTCCGATCGGCAAGACGCTGGGCAAGACGCAAGCGGCCTTCGGGATTCTTGCGCTGCCTGCGTTCGATGAACAGCCGGGCGTAGCGCAGATCGCTCAGCGCCCCCTCGTCTGTGAGTCGGGAAACGGCATCATCGATGATCTCCTTGGAGTATCCTTTCCGGGTCAGCTTCTGAATGAGGTGAAACGTGGTATGCTCACTTCGGGCGAGGTACGAAAGACCTTGGGCGTAGCACCCCTGTTTTTGGCTTTCCCGAAAGAGCTTGGCGGCAAGCTCTTCATCAACTTCCTGATCCACCTTCAAGCCATATGTGCGGAACAAGTCCGAAGAGATAAAAAAAGGGGAACCCTGTTGAGGGAGGAGTTGATACCCTCCCTTCTTGGGCTCCCTGACGATCCGTGCGTAAAACACCTTATCGTTTGGAGAACTGGAACTTTCGGCGGGCGCCGGGCTGACCGTATTTTTTCCGCTCAACCATTCGCGAGTCACGGGTCATAAACCCGGCGGCTCGAAGGGCGGGCCTGAAGGCTTCATCGTGGATGGCGAGGGCGCGGGCGATTCCATGGCGGCATGCACCGGCTTGGCCGGAGACTCCACCGCCCTTGACGTTGATGAGGATATCGTACTTGCCATCCGTCTCGGTGGTTACCAACGGTTGTTTGACGATGAACGTAAGCATCGGATTGCCGAAATAGCTATCGACATCCCGACCGTTGATCATGATTTTGCCTTCGCCTTCACGAAGATAGACGCGAGCGACCGCAGTCTTGCGGCGACCAACGCCATGCCCAAGGTTCACTGCTTTATTAGCTTCTTTCTTTGCCATTATTCGCTCCTACCTTAGATTTCGACCGGAATCGGTTGCTGGGCGCTTTGCTTATGCTCGGCACCGGCATAGACACGCATGTTGGTGAACAACTTGCGGCCAAGCGGACCCTTGGGCAGCATCCCTTTGACTGCGTGCTCCATCGGGAACGTCGGCTTGCGCTTGATCATCTCGGCATAGCTGGTTTTGCGCAGTCCGCCGGGGAAGCCCGAGTGGCTGTAGTACATCTTGTCGTTGTACTTGTTTCCGGTAAGAATCGCTTTTTCAGCGTTGATGATGATCACATAATCACCAAGGTCGTGGAGGGGGGCGTACTCGGCTTTGTTCTTCCCCCGGAGAATGCGTGCCGCGGCTACCGCCACTCTGCCAAGCTCCTTTCCCTCTGCATCAATCAGATACCATTTCTTCTGAATCGTCAGCGGTTTCACAAAAATAGTTTTCATCTATTCATCCTGCTCTGCAAGGGTTTCCTTGCCTGTAATTAATGATGCAGGTTCCTGCATCGTCATGGCCTTTCCGGAAGAAGAAGAAACCGG
>SHOI01000098.1 GCA_004294855.1 Sphaerochaeta sp.
ATTCTCTCAAGTTTTCTGATGTGCACGACGATGAGCTTGGAAGACTTCGTCATTACGTTCTTTGTTTCGGGTCCCGGCTCCGGAACCCTGCCGTTGTACGTTTACTCGATGATTCGATATGGAGTGTCCCCGGTAATCAACGCACTGAGTTTTGTGATGATTCTCGGTACGATGCTCATCGCCTTTACGTTCCGTCGCTTCTTAAAGACCGCAGCTGCCAGTGCCTGACGCTGCTCTCGACCTATGGAGGTTTACACCATGAAACACATTCGTCTTTTCTTTATTGTTCTGCTCATCGGGCTTCTAAGCTTCACCCTGATCTCGTGTAATCGTTCAAGCAAGAGTGCCGAAAAGCTCTACTTATACAATTGGACCTATTATACTCCCGATGAACTCGTGGCGAAGTTCAAAAAGGAAACGGGAATCGAGATCATCATCGACAACTTCGCGTCCAACGAAGAGATGTTCGCCAAAGTGATGGCCGGCGGTGCGGAAGGATACGATATCATCTTCCCCTCCAGCGACTACACCTCGATCATGATCAACCATGACTTGGTTCGGGAACTTGACCACTCCCTCTTGCCAAACCTCAAATACATCTCCCCCACCGTTACGGAAAAAGCGGATTATGATCCCGGCCTCAAGTACCATGTCCCCTACTTCATGGGATCCAGCGGAATCGCCGTCAACACAGCCCGAGTTCCCTTCGAATACGAGCGCACCTGGGACATCTTCGCCGATCAGCGCCTGGCGGGAAGAATGACCTTTCTGGATGACATGCGCGAGGTGATGGGAGCGGCGTTGAAGCACCTCGGGTACAGTGGAAACACGACCGATGAACGGGAATTGGATGAAGCCACCGCCCTGATCATCAACGAATGGAAACCGAACATCATCAAATTCGACTCTGAGTCCTTTGGAAAGGCGTTCAGCCGCGGCGAGTTCTGGGTGGTTCATTCCTACCCGGAAAACGTCTTCGCCGAGCTGCCTGCCGACATGTGGGAGAGCGTCGACTTCTTCATTCCCCCCGAGGGCGGCATGATGTACATCGACAACATGGTCATCCCCAAGGGAGCGAAAAACGTGGAAAACGCCCACAAGTTCATGAACTTCATCCATGACCCGAAAAACTATGCGATCTTCCTCGACGAGTTCGATTTCCCGCCGACGACGAATACGGGAGCCGAGAAGTACATGAAGAACGATGCCTTCTTCTTTACCGACAAGGACTTGGCCAACAGCGACCTCAACGATGACCTCGGTGAACACCTGGATCTCTACAACGCTCGATGGCAGAAGATCCGGTATGAACATTAGTCTGTGACTCCCCTCAAATACCCTTACGATCGCCCGTAAGGGTATTTTTACATGCATGCAGTTGACAGGCAGGCACCAAGTGGATAGACTCTGCGTAATCCGGGCAGGTCGCCCGGGCATCTTCTTGGAGGAGGCACATCATGATGCGAAGCAATGACAGTTCAGACCCCTGCATGTGCCGCATGGCATTGTAACCACTCTCCAAGGAGCTTTCCATGAAACATCACATACATCCTCGTTGCGGCTCTGTTGCCGATCACATGTGACTTCCTTCGGTCTTTATCATCACTACACCAAAGAAGGAAAAACATATGAACAACTACCATTTTGAAACAAAAGCATTACATGCAGGCCAGGAACAACCGGAATCGGCGACCGGCTCGCGGGCTGTGCCGATCTACCAATCCACCTCGTTCGTCTTTGACGATTCTGCCGATGCCGAGGAGCGCTTCGCCCTCAGGCGCTCGGGACACATCTACACCCGGCTGAACAATCCGACTCAGGATGCGTTCGAGGCGCGGATTGCTGCATTGGAGGGGGGCGTCGGAGCGCTCGCGGTCGCCAGTGGAATGGCGGCGATCAATTACGCGATTCTGGGTCTCGCGAAGCAGGGCGACCACATCGTCTCGGCGAAGACGATCTACGGCGGAACCTACAACCTCTTCGCTCACACCTTCGTCGAGTGGGGAATCTCCACGACGTTCGTCGATCCCGGCAATCTGAAGGAAGTTACGGAGGCGATCGAAGCGAACACCAAAGCGCTCTTCATCGAAACGATCGGCAATCCCAATGCGACGCTCTGTGACATCGAGGCCTTGGCCGCGATAGCCCACGACCATAAGATTCCGCTCATCGTCGACAATACATTCGCCTCCCCATACCTGCTTAGGCCGATCGAACACGGGGCGGATATCGTGGTGCACTCGGCAACGAAGTTTCTCGGCGGTCATGGAACCTCTCTGGGCGGGGTCATCGTCGACGGAGGAACGTTCGATTGGCAAGCGAGCGGCAAATTTCCTTCCCTTGTCGAGCCCAACCCCTCCTACCATGGCTTTTCGTTCACCGAGCAGGCGGGAAACGCTGCATATATCACCAAGATCCGGACCCTCCTGCTTCGGGATACCGGTTCGGCGATCGCCCCGCTGAACGCCTGGCTCTTCCTTCTGGGACTGGAAACGTTGGCTCTTAGGGTTCAGCGCCATGGCGAGAACACCGCCAAGGTGATTGCGTATTTACAGAACCATCCGAAGGTGCGGAAGATCAATCACCCATGCATTCCCACCCACCCTCAGCACCACCTCTATCAGCGCTATTTCCCCGATGGCGGAGTTTCCATCTTCACGATAGAATTGGCCGGTGAAGGTGAAACAGCCCGCTCCTTCATCGATTCGCTGAAGCTGTTCAGTCTGCTGGCGAACGTGGCCGATATGAAGAGCCTTGTGATCCATCCCGCCTCCACGACTCACGCCCAGCTGAGTGATGCGGAAAAAGCGGAGCAGGGAATCACGGAAAGCACGATCCGGCTGTCGATCGGGTGTGAACACCCCGATGACATCATCAGCGACCTTGAACAAGCGCTGGGGGGTGTGTGATGCCGGTAAAAGTAACCTACCCCGTCGATGCGAACTCCTCGTTCTTCTTCATGGATGAAGAGCGGGCGCGAACCCAGGATATCCGCCCCCTCAAGGTCCTGATCCTCAATCTGATGCCCAATAAGTCGGTAACGGAGCAACAGCTCCTTCGGCTCTTGGGGAACACGGCCCTTCAGGTCGAGGTGAGTTTTTTGACGACGGCGACCTATCAATCGAAAAATACCCCGAAGTCCTACCTGAAGACGTTCTATCAGACGTTTGATCAAATCAGAAACTCACGATACGACGCGTTGATGATCACCGGCAGCCCCGTCGAACATATGGCCTTTGAAGATGTTGCCTATTGGGCGGAGCTGGTTGAAATCCTCGATTGGGCGAATGAGAACGTCTTCTCCTCGTATTTCATCTGCTGGGCGGCTCAGGCGGCCCTCTACCACTATTATGGAATCGGTAAACGACCGCTGAACAAAAAGCTCAGCGGCGTATACCGCCATCGAGTGGTGGAACCTGCCCATACCCTGATCCGCGGCTTTGACGACCTCTTCTGGGCTCCGCACAGCCGGCACACGACGATCGATGAAGAGGCGATCGGAAAAGAGGAAGATCTCATTGTGCTCGCTGAAAGCGAAGAAGCGGGAACATACCTCCTGGTTGGCAGCGGCGGGCGGCGCGTGTTCGTCACCGGGCACGGCGAATATGACGCGCTTACCCTCGATAGCGAGTACCGGCGGGACACGCAAGCGGGACTTCCGGTGGAGGAACCGAAGAACTACTATGAAGGCGGTTCCGTCACCGTCCGCTGGCGCGCCCACGCCAATCTGCTTGTTTCAAACTGGCTCAACTACCACGTCTATCAGACGACCCCGTACGATCTTGCTCAACTGAGCAGACAGGACCTGCAAAGCTGAGTCACCTCCGTTTTGAGCCTCTCCAATTGGCTGTCGGGCAGGAAGGAAAACTCTTCAAGCACCCCGGCGGCCCAGTTGATCGAGTACGCCAGAGCAAGTGTCCTTATTCCCGCCTCCAAAAGCACCGTCACTTCGCTTGCAAGGGTCATCCCGACAACCGAGAAGCCGACGCGTTTGAAGAACGCGATCTCCGCCTTCGTCTCCAAGCGGGGGCCGTTGGTCGTGACATAGACGCCGGCATCCAGCAGTGTGGGTTTCAAGGCGAGCATCCGCTTTTTCAGTTCCTCGTCAAACGGCTTGTCGACTTCGATGTGGGTGACCGGCCGGTCAAAGAGGGTATGCTCCTGGCTGCGCCCGGTATGGTCGACGAAATCGCTGACGATGCCGACCTCTCCCGGCTTGAGCGTGTCATCGATCGACCCGACCGCATAGATCGCGATCGCTTCAACCACCCCGATCTGTTTCAGGGCGAGGGCGTGGGCCCGATAGTTGATCCTATGGGGTGGGACACTGTGGGAAGATCCGTGGCGGGGAAGAAAGACCAAGCCTTCATCCTCCCCTTGGCCGAGGAAGAGATCGACTCCTCCATAGGGTGTCTCGACGAGCCTCTTTTTCAAGGACAATCCTTCAAGCCGGTCAAAACCGGTTCCACCGATAATCGCTTTCATATTCCATCTTCCTCCATTTCACCGGGTCTGAGAATTCCTTTCGGGGTGATGATCCGAGTGACCAGTTCCGGGTCGACGATATCAAACGCCGGATAGACTCCTTCGATCGTATCAAGGGTTGTCTTTATCCCCATGCACTCCGTTACTTCCTTCGGATCGCGCATTTCTATCGTGACATCCGCCCGTGTATTCTTGTTCGGATCGGGACTGATCGCCAGAACATGGTATGGGATTCCATAGCGGGAACACGCCAGCGCATTCGCCAACGTACCGATTTTATTAACCACCGTTCCGTCCCGGCACACCAGATCCGCTGCAGTCATGTAGAGTTGAACCTTTCCGGAGGCGATCATCGTCGGCCCCATGCTGTCGGTGATGACCCTAAGCGGGATTCCCGCCTCTTCCAACGAGGGAGCGGTAAGCCGGCTGCCTTGCAGGTACGGTCTTGTTTCGCTGACCAGCACGCGGATGTTCTTTCCCGCCTGCTTGGCATAGAGCAGGGAAAGCAGGAAGGTGTGTTCGGCGAAACAGGTGGTGAGGATCTGATCGCCGTCCTCAATCAATGTGGAACCGAGTTTCCCGATCCGGTGGTATATTCCCGCAAAACGATCGAGGATCGTGCGGACGGTCTCTTCAACAACCTTCACCGGAGGTTCATCCTTTCTCTGCTCCACTTCTGAAAGCACCTCATCCAGGGAGCGGGCCATCGTCGTATTGGTCGGTCGGGCATCGGCAAGCAGACGGGCAGCTTCTTCAAGATGTCGGACTTGGTTCAAGAGCGGAAGCCGTTCATGGTTGCGAGCTTCCATGATCATCGTTTTCAAGGCGACTTCCAAGGGTCCGCCGCCTTGGGTGACCATCGCTTTGAGGGCGGTTGCGACCTCTTCGGCATTTCGGCAGGAAACTTCGACCCGTTCAAACGGATACCGTCTTCGATCAAGAATAAAGAGATGCCCTTCCTGTAGGCGGCAAATTCCATCTTCGGTCAGAAGAAACGGCAGGTGAACCATAAAAAAAGCGTAGCATAGGTGAAGTTTTGTGGCAATTGTGTGAGGGTACATTGACGAGGAGGCATAAGGTTCGTACAGTAAAAGGAACCGTGGCCGAGGCCATAAGATTTCATGAGGATCAGGTATGTATAGAAAACAATTGAGAACCATAATACTTATGCTGCTGATTGTCAGCATTGTTTCCGGATCTTTATTATTTGCCGCCGGCAAAAAAGAAGCCGCCCCGAACTCGTTCCTTGTCCGGGTGATCAATGTCTTGTCTCCGGAAGGAACGCCGGCCTTTTCCGTGAAGGATGATGACGGGTCCGAACACCTGCTGTACACCGGAATCTTCACCGACACCAACTTTCCGATCGAGGATATTGCTGTCGGTGATTACCTTGAAGTCGTAGTCGACAACTCGATCATCCATTCCATGCGGTATGTGAGCCCGATCATTGAAGAGAACCGGATTCCTCTTCCGAGTCCCATGGACGAGATGAGCTTGATAGATCGCTTCAGCTATGCGTACGGCTACCAGCTGATGCAGATGTTCGCCCAGCAGGGTCTCTTCCTTGATCCGAACTATTGGGCTCGGGGAAGTGTCGACGGAATTCATGATATGACGAATCCGGATTCGATCGGATTCTTTGAGTTCACCGATCTCTTTGGCATCATCGACCAGTTCCAAAAGGAGATTTGGGAAGTCGGAGAAGCGCCTGACTCTTACCCTGATGCCCTAAGCTTGGAGGAGGTGTTGAACCTTACCGCCGATGACGATCTGTTTAAGAAGTTCAGTTATAC
>SHOI01000247.1 GCA_004294855.1 Sphaerochaeta sp.
ATCTTCCATCGAAAAGAGAAAGCAAGGAAACCTGTCCCGATGAATCCTTCGATTCGAATAAGGACATGGGTCTCATCCTGATCGTGGAGATTCTTCCGGCACCACTATGCAATATTCCTTTTTGCACCGGAGTTGACGAACCTGTCAAAATGAACTGGCCCTTTTTCCCCTTTTATCCACTTCATGTCTCAGCGTATCCTAAACCGAAGGCACTTCTTGCCATTCGTCGATCAATCGGGGAACTTTTCCATCCAGAGCTACTTCCGGTGCAAGGTTCATCAACTCCCTATTTTGAAAATTTCCACTGGGATCGCCTAAATAAAGAGCACTGTTGGAATGATGCCTTGAGGTCCACGTCTTTCCGCACCATTTGGCGCCTTCTATGCAGACGGCCCCGAAGCTTTCCAGTTCGAGTGCAACCTGCTTATCGATCAATCTTGGCAAATACACCTCATTGTCCATAGTATCCTCCCGAACCAAGAATACCATGAATCGGTCATATTATTTCTACATCGTACGACGATCCGACCGTACCGGTTTACCTGCAGGTCTTAGCTTCCTCAAATGAATCTTTGATATGACATGGATGTATCTTTCCAAGTCGCTCTTTGGAAACGGAGATCCGTGTGACGGTAGCAGAATCTTTGCATCTTGGGCAATCAACAGCTCCCATGATGTTTGAAATTCTCTTGTGTCTTCGACCCAGATCGTGATTCTGTTCATGCTTGGAAACCCGTTCATCGCCGCGTCGCCACAAAAGACATGTCCATCGACGTTCAGAGAGATCGAATCGTTCGTATGCCCCGGAGTGAAGAGTATCTTTCCGCCAAGATCTTTTCCTATCCGTTCCTTGGTTTCCGGCGTAATGTGTATCAAGCGGTCAAGAAATTCATCTTCGATCGGAGGGAATCGGTGTCGGCCTTTTCCCGCCAATGCCATCGCCTTGCAAAACAAGGAGGCGAGCACACCGCTGCAGCCACCTTCAAAGCGATTCTGGCCCCTTTTCAGCATCGGCAGCGAAGCCGGATTGATGAACACCTGTATATCCGGATAGTTCTTCAGCAGTTCATCCAGGAATCCCGCATGATCATCATGAGCATGAGTTAAAAACACATACCTGATCTCAGCCATGGAAAGGTTGTAAGAAGCCAGCTTTTTCTCCACCCTCTTCAA
>SHOI01000099.1 GCA_004294855.1 Sphaerochaeta sp.
CGGTAGCGCCGCGCGCACCCTTGCGCTGGAGGGCAACCCGGTGCACGAGGATTTCCTGGAGGTGGTGGAGTTCGTCAAGCAGCCGATCTTTTCGCTGATGAGCGTCCTTGACAAGGATCATCGACCGATCCATCTCGCCGGAGGCACGCTGACGGAGAGTTTCCTTGAGTGCATCCCGGTAGCTGAAGAAACCTTCGGAACGCCGATCGCTTCACCAATGGACATCGTGATCACCGTGGCGAACCATCCGATGGACATCAACCTGTATCAAGCGCAGAAAGCCCTCGACAACGGAGCTCTGGCCGTTCGTGACGGAGGATTCCTCCTGCTGGTCGCCTCCTGCCGGGAGGGGGTGGGGGGTGCGGCGTTCGCCGATCTGCTCGCTTCCAGCGAATCTCCGGATCAGGCGCTCGCAGCGATTCATGAACACTACAAGCTTGGCTACCACAAAGCGGCGAAGATCGCATTGGAAGCGAAGCGGATCAACCTGTATGCCTATACCGATCTGGACGACGAGCGCGTTTCATCCTTGTTCCTCAAGCCGGTTAGGGATCTTCAACGATGGTTTGATCGGGTCGTTGAGGAGTTTCAAACGGCGCACCGCCGAGACCCCCGGGTCCTTGTTCTTCGGGACGGGGGAATGTGCGTTCCGGTGCTTTCGTCATCCGGAAATCACTAGTTTTTCCGTTCGATTGCCAGAAAAGCCTTTTGAACGATCTCGTTTGCCGTCAATTTGTAATGCTGCATCAGCCAGTCCTGGGTTCCGACCTGTCCGAACCGGTCATGAATGCCGACCATTTCCATCGGGATCGGATGCCGGGTCGAGAGGACGAGTGAAACAGCGGCGCCGAGGCCCCCTGCGACCTGATGGTTTTCCGCCGTGACGATCGCTCCCGTTTTTTCGGCGTACTCAAGGATCAGCTGCTCATCAAGCGGCTTGATGGTGTGCATATCGATGACCGCTGCGCTGATTCCCCGGGATTTAAGCAGTTCCCTTGCCTTCAGCGCTTCATTCACGAGGAGCCCTCCGCTTGCAACAAGCGTGACGTCGCCACCGTCGTGAAGGAGTTTTCCTTTCCCCAGCTCGAAGCGTTCTCCTGCCTGATAGATTTGGGGAAGGGCCTTCCGATGAAGACGAAGGTAGGTGTTGCCCTGATGTGCGGCGCAAAGCCTGATGATTTCCTTCAGGCTTGTCGGATCGGCCGGCTCCACGATCACGAGGTCGGGGATCATCCGCATCAGCCCGATGTCTTCAAACGGCATGTGGGTTCCGCCGTTGAAAGCGGCACTCACTCCCGGATCGGTTCCGACGAGCTTCACATTGAGCCCGGCATAGTTGGCCGAGATGAAGAACTGGTCGAATGCCCGTCGGGAAGCGAAGGTGGCGAATGTCGCCGCAAAGGGAATCTTCCCGGCGACGCTTAATCCCGCGCTCACTCCGACAAGATTCGCCTCGGCGACGCCGACTCCGACAGTCCGCCGAGGGAAGACGTCCTTGAAGATCTGGGTGCCGTGGGCCCGCATGAGATCGGCTTCCAGAACCATGATTCTCGGATCTTCGTGAGCCAGTTCGATCAACGTCTCCGCATATACCGTCCGCATTTCTTTTTGGTTCATGTCATCTCCTTTACCCCAGTTCGGCGATGGCCTGCTTGGCCGTTTCCATCGAGAAGCTCATGTTGTGATTGCTTTCCAGCCCTTCGCAGAAGGCGGCTCCTTTTCCCTTGATCGTATCGAGGATGATCATGGCCGGACGAGTCTGTTGGTTTTGGGCATTGATGACGGCTTCATGGATCGCATTCAGGTCGTGTCCGTCCACCTGCCGGGTATCCCATCCGAAGCTTCTCCATTTTTCCGCCAGATCTCCGAGGCTCATCACGTCATCGATCTTGCCGTCCAGCTGAAGCTTGTTGTAATCGGTGAATACGATCATGTTCCTCAGCTTGTAATGAGCGGCGAACATCGCCGCTTCCCAGATTTGTCCTTCCTGGCTCTCCCCGTCTCCGATGACCACGTAGACATACTGCTGTTTCCCGTCATGGAGGAGGGAATACGCAACTCCGCATCCGACGGAAAGCCCCTGGCCCAGGGAGCCGGTCGTGACATCGATCCCTTTGGTTCGGAGGTGGTCGCAATGGCTGGGCAGGTTCGTGCCTCCCCGGTTGAGCGTATCGAGTTCGGAAAGGGGGAAATACCCTTTCAGCGCCAAGGTGGCATACAGGGCGGGGCCGGCATGTCCTTTTGAGAGGATGAAGAAATCCCGGTCTTCCCATTGAGGATTGTTCGGATCGATCCTCATCACCTTTCCGTAGAGCAGGGCCAGCACTTCCGCAATCGAAAGCGCTCCTCCGATATGACCGACCCCCAGGTTCCCGATCGTGTACAGGGTCTTTTTCCGTATCTCTTTCGCAAACTCCGTGAGCCTCGCGTGTTCAGCAGGTGCAAGCATCTCTCCCCCCTGTGGTTTCAACGTATCAATCTTTTTAGATATATCGAGTTATGTTCCAGTGCAGTATAGCTTTTTTTCCAAAGCGTGTTAAGGATTTTCAAAAAGAAAAGACCGCCATATCTGACGGCCTTTTCTTGATTGCGCCTATTGATCAGTAGTTGACCAGGTTGTAGTTTGTGATGGCGCGGTTGATGTCGCGCGCCATTCCTTCGACAGCGCTTTCGGGGGTACCTTCACGGTTCGCCAGGCGCTCGGTGTAATCCTCGACGATTTTCCGAGATTCGCTGAAGACGCTGAGGAGAGCACCGGCGTACTGGGGAGCCGAGCTATGAAGCTGGTCGATCGCGACCTGGAACTGGGGATATTTGGCGATATTCTGCTTGAACACATCCGTCTCGGCGGCTTTCACCGTGATCGGGAAATATCCAGTCATCATATTCCAATATGCCTGCATGTCAGGAGAGATCATGAACTTCAGGAATTCCCACGAAGCATCTTCGCGGCGAGTATCTCCGGTGTTCATCATCCACAGCGAGCCACCACCGACGGAAACGCCACCGACATCGTTCTTGTCGATCTTCGGGAAGTATCCGACGCCGATCTCGAACTTGTCGCCGACGTTCAGCAACAGGGATTTCAATGCGGCGGTGGACTCGAGGGTGATCGCGATATTGCCGGCGATGAACGCGGCTTTCGCATCGTTGTTGCCCCGGTTCAGATAGGGAGCGATATCCTCTTTGAGCACCTTGTCCCAGACGCGCATGATCTTCACGCCGCCGCCGTTTCTGTCAAAGTCGACAGCGGTCGCATATGCATCGCCCCGTCCGTTGTTGTTGTTGACATAGTGCAGGCCTTGCTTTCCGATCCATTGCTCGAAGAACCAGCCATAGTTGCCCATGCCGAAGCCGTAGCGCTTCACCGACCCGTCGGGATTGTACTGCTTCAGCTTGGCAGCGACTTCGTAGATCTCCTCAAAGCTCGTGGGAACCTTCTTGATGCCGGCTTCGTCAAATGCGGTCTTGTTGTAGTACAAGAGCGGGGTGGAACTGTTGAACGGCATTGAATGGAGGGTTCCTTCGACCGTATAGTACGCGGCGATGTTCGGCTCGATCTGGCTGATGTCGTACTTGTCCTTGTCGATGTATTTTTGTACCGGGAGGGTCCAGCCCGAGTCGATCAGATATCGGGTTCCGATATCATAGACCTGCATGACGTCACAGGGGTAGTTTCCGCCGGATGCCTGAATCTTGGCAAACTCATCATCATAGGTGCCCTGGAACTCATACGTGACGTGGATCTTTCCCTCGTACTGCTTGTTGAACTGGTCAACCATGTGGGCGATTGCTTCGCCGTTGACCCCGCCCATCGCATGCCAGAAGGTCAGTTCGACCGGACCTTCCGCTTTTACGGCTTCAGTTTTGCCTGCGGCAAAGGCCGAACCTGCGAGCAAGAGCACCACGAGAAACAAACTGAGTGTTCTTTTCATTTTTTTCTCCTTTTCGGTTTCTTGAAATGGAATCCATTTCATCTGTCTATATCGGATAAGGGTATGATGGATTTTCCCGTCAACCCTTAACTGCTCCGGCCATCAATCCATGAATCAATTGCTTGTTCATGAACACGAAGATGCTCAACGAGGGGACGATGACGATGATCACTCCCGCCATCATCAATCCAAGCGAATACGCATCGATGTCATACAGCATCGAGATTCCCACCTGAACCGTCCGGTAGTGGCGTGAATTCGTAACGAGCAGCGGCCACATGTACTGGTTCCAGGTGTTGAGGAACACGTACGCGCCCAGCGCCCCAAGCGCCGGACGGGAGAGGGGAACGACGATGCTACCCATAAACCGAATGTTGCTGCAACCGTCAAGCTTCGCCGCTTCATACAGCTCTTTTGCAAATGTCAGATAGTACTGCCTCAGCAGGAAGATTCCCATCGCGCTGGTTAGGAAGGGGAAGGTGAGAGCCCTGTAGGAGTCCAGCCATCCCCAGCGGAGCATCGTCAGGTAGTTTGCGATGATCGTCACCTCGCCGGGAACCATCATCGTGGCGAGCACCGCCAAAAAGAGCACCCGCTTCCCTTTGAACTCCAGAAAGGAGAAGGCGAACGCGGCCAGGCTGCATGTGACCATCTGGCCAAGCATGACGGACGTCGAGACGATGAACGAGTTGAGTATCATCCGCGGAAAGTTGTAGTACGACCCAGACAATGCCCGAACGTAGTTTTCAAAACTCACCGAACTGGGAATCAGCCGGTTGGTATAGATTTCATCCGGCTGCATCACCGAGATGGAAAGCGTATAGAGCAGAGGTATCAAGATGACCACCATCAGCGGAATGTTGAGCAGCAATCTTCGGAGGGTCTGGAATTGATGGCGGCGAACCAATGTTTGTTTCATCAGTAGTTAACTCCTTTCTTCTCAAACCGGAACTGGATGATCGTGATTCCCAACACGATGAGGAAGAGAATGACCGATCGGGCGGCGGCGGAACCGAAGCGGAAGTTGAAGAACGCGTCCCGGTAGATCGACCAGACCATGACGTTCGTGGTATTGGAAGGACCTCCTTCGGTGAGCAGCTTGATCTGGCTGAACGATTGGAACGCGCCGATGATGTTGATGATGATCTGGAAAAAGAGGGTGGGCGAGATCGTCGGTATCGTCACATTCCAGACCTTCCGCCAATACCCGGCGCCGTCGACGGAGGCGCTGTCATACAGTTCGGCGGGCACGTTTCGCAAGCCGGCGCTGATGAAGATGAAGTTGATCCCGCTGGTCAGCCAGATCGTCACCCCGACGACGGAAGCGAGGGCATACCGGACATCCCCGGTGAAGTTGATCTGCGTCCCCAGCAAATTGTTGATCAGTCCGTTTGTCGGATGGAGGATCATCTTGAACGCCATGGAAGCCGCAGCGGATGCGATTGCGATTGGCATCGCGTAGACAGCGGTGGCCGCATCGGATCCGGGAAACTTTTTTTCCGTAAGGAGACTGGTGGTCAGTCCGACCAGCAATCCGCCAAAGGCGACCAGGAATACAAACTGGAACGTGACGCCGACGCTTTTCCAGAATGAGGGATCCCGGAAAAGGGCGAGGTAGTTGTCCATGTCGGTGAAGAGTACGAAAATCTTCGGTTGCCCGGTCTTGTTCGTCAGGAAAGCGCTCAAATAGATCGTCCTGAAAAAAGGATAGAAAAGAAATAATCCGAAAATAATGAACGAGGGGACGAGAAAGAGGTAAGGTTCAACGGCACCGGGAAACCCTTTCCAGACTTTCGGAGCATCGCCCTTCCTCTGCATTGCTCTCATAGACATCCTCCAAAAATGGGCCGTTTTCAGCAATTAAAACACGGGTTAAAATAAACCTTTGCAAACATTCCCATACATGAAGTATACTGGTTCAAAGGAGAGAGTACAAGTACAAAATTAAGCTTGATATAAGTTGATTTTTAATAATGGATTAGCTATACTAACCTCAGAATTTGGTGTTGAAGAATAGTGGTTAAAATTAGTTAAATATAATAAAGATTTAACCTAAATTTTAAATCGCATGCTTTGAGCCGCCAGAAGAATATGAAGGTGAAGCAAAGGGGAGAGGTACAATGAAGATTTATGCGCACCGGGGATACAGCGGTGCATATCCGGAGAATACGATGC
>SHOI01000248.1 GCA_004294855.1 Sphaerochaeta sp.
ATGGGCTCTTCGGCGGTTCACTGTGGGCCGATCGGAGCGGGCAACACCACGAAGCTGGCCAATCAGATCATCGTCGCATTGAATATAGCTGCGATCAGCGAAGCGTTCACTCTTGTTCGAAAAGCGGGTGTTGAGCCTTCTTTGGTTTTTGATGCGATCAAGGGAGGATTGGCCGGTTCGACGGTTCTCAACGCGAAAGCTCCGATGATGATCGATTCGAACTTCGCCCCCGGCTTCAAGATCGATTTGCACATTAAAGATCTTATAAACGCTCTTGAAACAGGGCACGAAACCGGAAGTCCGCTTCCCCTTACCGCGCTGGTCAGGGAGATGATGTCGACTCTTCATGCTGATGGCTTCGGTCAGGATGACCATAGCGCATTGGCTCGCTACTATGCGAAGCTGAGCGGAACGAGGATCGGGAAGTAGGCATTGGCATGGATACGAGCTTCATCAAAGGAATCATTCCCCCGATTTTGACTCCGATTACTGCCGATGAGAAGATTGACGAAGCGGCACTTCGCCGCCTCGTCGAGTTCATCATCGAAGGCGGCTGTTCAGGGATTTTGGCATTCGGATCCAACGGCGAGTTCTATATGCTCAGTGATGAAGAGATGGAAAACGCCTTGGCGATCATGATCGATCAGGTTGCCGGGAGGATACCATTGTATATGGGTGTAGGGGCGATTCGAACAAGCACCTGCATCCGGCACGCTCAAATGGGTGTCCGGCATGGAGCTAAGGGAGTCTCGATCCTCCAGCCGATGTTTCTCAGACCGACCGAGGATGAGCTGAAGGAGCATATCCGCTCAATCGCCGCTTCGGTACCTGATACGCCGGTGCTGTTGTACAACAACCCGGGTCGCTGCGGGTACGGGATGAGTCAACAACTCGTTGAAGAGCTGGCGCACAGCGTCCCCAATCTCGTGGGGATGAAGGACAGCAGCGGGGACATGACGCAGACGATGGAGTTTATTCGCAGAAACCGCGATGTCGGGTTCAGGGTTCTAAGCGGAAAAGATACCCTCATTTTTGCCGGTCTTGCTCATGGAGCGGTCGGTGCGGTGTGTTCCACGGCGAACTATCTTCCCAAGCTGGTATGTTCCATCTACGATAAGTTCGTCGCTGGAGATTTCAAGGGTTCTCTTGAGGCACAGTACACG
>SHOI01000100.1 GCA_004294855.1 Sphaerochaeta sp.
CTATATCAACAAACCGAAACTTTGTACAGTACTTTGTTAAATTATTTTTATTCATTTACTAAATAATGAATTAGATTGAACGTATAGCGCTTCTCACTCCATCTCCATGACAAGTGACACACTCGCCGTGATTGTAAGCGTACCCGGCGAAATCTCCGTCGCCATGTCATAGGATTCATAGGCCATGGCCTTCATCCCGGGATTGTACGGATTGGACGCAACCGAATACTCGCTGATCGTGATCGGAAGTGTCGCCCTCATATCGACTTGACCGGCATACTGCCCCGCTTTTGACAGAGCTTTGGTTAATGCTTTCTCCCGGGCCTCGCGCTCGGCTTCGCTCTTGTCCTCCTTGTCGAAGGAGATCGCATTGAGCGTGATCCCGCTCACCTCTCCCAGCGAATCGATGATCGACCCCAGGGCCGAGAGATTCCGAACCGTCACATGGACCGACTGGGAAGCGACCTGGCCGGTGATCACCTGCCTGTTGTCGATATACTCGTAGTTCGGCCACAGACTGACCATCGTGGTCTTCAGGTCCCTCTCTTCAATGTTTGCCGCTTTCAGCGTCGAAAGGAGCGCATGCATCTTCCGATTCGCCTTGTGCTGAGCCTCGCTCGTCGTCTCCCCCTTCTCGCTCACCCGGATCGAGAACGAAGCGATGTCCGGTTCCACCGTGACGGAGGCACTTGCGGACACCTCGATCGTCCGGGTGATCGAATTGCCTGTCGATCGGCACCCGGTGAGTGTCAGGATCGTGATGAGAGTCACTACTATAATAAGGTACTTCTTCATATCGTCATCCTCCGCCTCTTGGCCTCCCGCATGAAGAAGCCGAGGGCGATCATCATGATGCCATTATCATAGATTCCCGTACCCATCTGTTCAACCACTTCCTCAAGCGGAACGGACAGAACATCGATCTGCTCATTCTCATCAAGGTCCTGCTTCGCTTGGGGGACGACATCTTCTATTAAATAGAAGTAGGCGCGGTTGCTCATGAACGCCGGATTGGGATTGATCTCCCCCAGCAGCGTAACCCTTGAACCGACCAGGCCCGTCTCTTCCAGCAGCTCCCGCACCGCCGCCTCCTTCGGCGTCTCCCCCTCATCCACGACGCCTGCGGGGAACTCCCGGGTGACGGTCGCAGACCCGTGCCGGAACTGATCGACCATGACCACCATCGGAATCCCCTCTTTGCTGCGGTGGACCGGAATGATCGTGACCCATTTGGGGGCGGCGACCTCGATGAACGGAGCGCACCTTCCGTCGGTGGAGGTTCGCTCCACCTTGGCAACATCGAAGATCGGACCCTTGTAGAGGATCTCCCTCTTTCCGCTCTTCCAGATCAGATGGGTATGCACAGTCACTCCTTTATAATAGAAGACACCGCGGTGCCTTGGTCGATTTTCAGGGCGATCATCTTAAGCGCCAGAGCGCTTCGGGACTCGGGGGCGTTCTCAAGATGGCTTCTTCCGCTGTCTTCCGCCTCCATCAGGGGAACCTCGAGGGGGATCCTTCCCAAAAACGGCACGCCCAGCTCGCTTGCCAAGCGCTCGCCGCCGCCCGTTCCGAACACCGGAATCTCCTCTTTGCAGTGCGGACAGAAGAGCCCGCTCATGTTTTCAATCAGGCCGAGGATCGCCACCCCCATCGTCCGGGAGAAGGCGACCGAGCGGCGGGCGTCCAAGAGGGCGACCTCCTGAGGGGTCGTGACGATGATCGTCCCGGTGAGCTCCCGGATCGTCTGGACGACCGTCAGCTGCTCGTCCCCGGTTCCCGGAGGAGAGTCTATCAACAAGTAGTCCAATGTCCCCCACTCCGCCTGAGCGAGGAACTGCCGGATCGCGCCGGTCTTCATCGGCCCCCGCCAGACGATCGGGGAGTCGGGATCCTTGATCGCGAACGCCAGGCTCATCACCAGGAGGTTTGGCCGGGCTTCAACAGGGTAAAAGGTTTTTCCCTCGTTCTCGCTGAAGAGGATCCCATCCTCGCACCCCAGCATCTTCGCCACGTTCGGACCGTGGAGGTCGGTGTCCAGGATACCGACCCGCTTTCCGCTATCGACAAGGGCGTTCGCCAGGTTGATTGTGACGGTGGTCTTTCCCACCCCGCCCTTTCCGCTCATGATCAGAATCTTTTTCCCGATCCTGTCCAGGTTCGTCCGAATCGCCTTGTCCTCGGCGATCCGGGCGGCAAAATCCATTCCATCCGACATACAGGTTGCTCCATTATCAGTCTAATGTACGAAAAGACGGGTAAAGCGACAAGAAGGAGACCCGTTTTACAGCGCTTAATCATTTATCCTGCCATTGCTTGAAACGCCTTAGCTTCTTTCGATATACTGGTATCCAATGCGACTTTCCCAGTCCTGTGCTGAGGCTACCATACCATACGAGGAGTTCACATGGTTTTCTTACCTCAATTCCCGAAAGAACAACTGCTCACCCAATTATCCAACGGATTCGTCTTGTTGGTTCTTGGAATGGGGACGGTGTTCATCTTTCTCATTCTGCTGGTTTTCCTGACCAAAGGTCTTTCGGCCTTCGTCATGAAACTCGAATCGAAGCGGCCTGCCGTTGCCACCGGCAAACCTGCAGCAGCCGTTGCCGCCACCGCCTCTGAGGCGGATATCGCCGCCGCCGTAGCAGCAGCATGGGCGAAGGCGAACGAATAACCCCCCGGAGGATCATTTGAGATGAAAAAAGTAAACTTCATGGTCACTGCGTTCCGCGACGGCTTCCAATCCGTCCTGGGAGCCCGCGTTTTCACCAAGGATTTCATGCCGGCCGTCGAAGCCGCCCGCGAAGCGGGAATCACCCACTATGAAGCAGGCGGAGGCGCCCGCTTCCAGACCCTCTACTTCTACAGCAACGAAGACGCCTTCGATATGATGGACGAATTCCGCCGCGTCGCCGGCCCCGACGCCGACCTTCAGACCCTCTCCCGAGGGGTGAACGTCGTCGGACTCGACTCCCAGCCGCGGGACATCATCAAGCTTCATGCCAAACTCTTCAAGAAGCACGGGATCTCCACGATCCGTAACTTCGACGCCCTGAACGACGTGAACAACCTGATCGACAGCGGCCAGGCGATCGTCGATGCCGGCCTTCGCCACGAAGTCGTGGTGACGATGATGGCCCTGCCCCCCGGGTTGAAAGGGGCGCACGATCCCGACTTCTACGAAGCAACCCTTCGCAAGATCATGGATGCGGGCATCAAATACGACTCCGTCGCCTTCAAGGACGCCAGCGGAACCACCACACCGGCGGTCGTCCACGAGACGATCAAGCGGGCCCGCAAGCTCCTCGGAAAGGACATGAACATCGTCTTCCACAGCCACGACACCGCCGGGATCTGCATCCAGCAGTACGTCAGCGCCCTGGAAGCGGGAGCGAATCAGGTCGACCTCTCGATGGCCCCCGTCTCCGGCGGAACCTGCCAGCCGGACATTCTCACGATGTGGCACGCCCTCCGCGGCACCGAATTCGACCTCGGCATCGACATCAAGAAGGTCCGCGAAGCGGAAGCGGTCTTCCAGGACGTGATGAAAGACTACATCCTGCCCCCCGAAGCGATGACCGTCAGCCCTGAAATCATCTTCAGCCCGCTGCCGGGCGGCGCGTTGACCACCAACACCCAGATGCTCCGGGACAACAATTTGATGGACAAGTTCCCCGAGATCGTCGAAGCGATGGCCGAGACCGTCGCCAAGGGCGGCTTCGGAACCAGCGTCACCCCCGTTTCGCAGTTCTACTTCCAGCAAGCGTTCAACAACGTCATGTTCGGGCCGTGGAAGCGGATCGCCGACGGATACGGCAAGATGGTCCTCGGCTACTTCGGCAAGACCCCCGTCGAACCCGACAAGGAGGTCGTCAAAGCGTGTGCGGACGCCCTCGGGCTTGAGCCGACCACCGAGAAGGTCGTCGACATCAACGACAAGGATCCCTCCAAGGGAGTCGAGGCCGCCAAAGCGATGCTGAAGAAAGAGAACCTTCCCACCACCGACGAGAACATCTTCATCACCGCCACCTGCAAGGAGAAGGGAATCCTCTATCTCACCGGAAAAGCTCAGGTGAACGGGATGTACAAGTACGACCGCGAAGCGGAAGCCGCCAAAGCGAAGGGCGAATACACCGTCACCGTCAACGGCAAGGCGTACGGGGTGAAGCTCGGCAAGGACAGCGCGACGGTCAACGGAGCCACCTATCCCATTTCCGTGGACTACGGCATCAATGAAGGGACAATCGCCGAGAGCGTTGCGGCCGCCCCGGTCGCAGCAGCCCCGGTCGCCGGTTCCGGACCTGCGACCACCGTCGAAGCCCCGATGCCCGGCCTTGTCCTGCGCATCGACGTGAAGGTGGGCCAGAGCGTGAAGAAAAACGAGCTTCTGATGGTCATGGAAGCGATGAAGATGGAGAACGAGATCTACGCTCCCGCCGATGGCGTGGTCACGAAGATCTCCGTCTCCCAAGGTCAGCAGCTCCAAAGCGGTGACGAGCTGATGGTCATCGGGTAAGGGAGTGAGGAATGATTAACGCTGCATTACAAAAACTGTGGGAGTCCACCGGACTCTTCGGCTTTTTCGGCTTGGCCGAGGGATTCGGCTGGGGCAACTTCGCCATGATCCTCGTGGGATTCGTCCTTCTCTATTTGGCGATCAAGAAGGGATTCGAGCCGCTTCTGCTGATTCCCATCGGATTCGGATGTATTCTCTCCAATATCCCCTTGGCCTACATCTCCGGCATGGATCCCGCCACCGGCGACCTCGGATTCATCAAGATCCTCTTTGACATGGGTATTCAATCAGGGCTCTTCCCGATTCTCATCTTCATGGGCGTCGGGGCGATGACGGACTTCGGACCGCTCATCGCGAACCCGAAGACCTTCCTCCTCGGCGCCGCCGCCCAGCTGGGAATCTTCGCCGCCCTCATCGGGGCGCTGGCGATCAGCTTCATTCCGGGAATCAACTTCACCCTGCACGACGCAGCGGCGATCGGCATCATCGGAGGAGCGGACGGACCGACGGCGATCTACGTCACCAGCCGCCTGGCTCCGAACCTCCTCGGACCGATCGCCGTGGCCGCGTACAGCTATATGGCCCTTGTTCCGATCATCCAGCCCCCGATCATGCGGGCGCTGACCACGGAAGAGGAGCGGAAGATCAAGATGAAGCAGCTGCGCCCCGTCTCCAGGCTGGAGAAGATCCTCTTCCCCCTGAGCGTGTTGACGATGTGTGCGATTCTGCTTCCCTCGGCGACCCCGCTTGTCGGGGCGCTGATGTTCGGCAACCTCGCCCGGGAAGTTGGGGTGATCAATCGCCTCAGCGACACGATGCAGAACGCGTTGATGAACATCGTAACGATCTTCCTGGGCCTTGCGGTCGGATCGAAGATGGAAGCCCGGCTCTTCCTCAACCTCAACACACTCGGCATCCTGTTCCTCGGAATGGTCGCCTTCAGCCTCGGCACCGCCGGCGGCGTGCTGATCGCAAAATTGATGAACAAGATCGACAAAAAGCACCCGATCAACCCCCTGATCGGAAGCGCCGGAGTCTCCGCCGTTCCGATGGCCGCTCGTGTATCATCGAAGGTCGGTCAGGAAGCGGATCCCCAGAACTTCCTGCTGATGCACGCGATGGGACCGAACGTCTCGGGAGTCATCGGATCGGCCGTGGCGGCCGGCGTGCTTCTTGCCGTCGTTCCCTTCATGGAAGTATTGGTCTGATAAACGGAAACCAGTCAACTCAGGGCCCTTCGGGGCCCTTGGTTGTTTACGAGACAGGTTCATCAAGGTTTTAAGCATCCAAGCGGTATTACATACACACCGTCTGGTCTTTGATAGGCCATTCGAGTATTTGTCAATATCATGAGAAAAGCCGGTTTACGAGTGGATATGGTTGCTAATTTCAGTAAATTGGCACTTGCCTTATCGACTTCATTTTCTCCCAACTTAACCTCTATTCCTCCCCACCTTCCATCATTCAACTCAACAATCAAATCCACTTCAAGGCCTGTTGTATCGGTATAGTAATACACTGTTCCTTCAATTTCTTCCGCATACACCCTCA
>SHOI01000249.1 GCA_004294855.1 Sphaerochaeta sp.
GTTTCGCTTCCTCATAGTTGTTGTTCAAGAGATGTTGGAGAATCTCGCCGCCGAGGCACGCCGAAAGGCAGATGAGCCCTTCATTATATCGTTCCAGGAGATCATCATCGATTCGAGGTCGGAAGTAGAACCCTTCAGTGTATGAAAGGGAGGAGAGAATCATCAGGTTCTGATATCCGATCTGGTTCATCGCAAGGAGAACCAGGTGGTACTGCTGGCTCTTCTTTCCGCTGCCCGGTTCGGGTCGTTCGGTCCGGTCGCTTGGATTGACGTAGAATTCACAGCCGATGATCGGCTTGATCCCGGTTTTTTTTGCAGCATAGTAGAAATGGAGGGCACCGAACAGGTTCCCATGATCGGTGATGGCGATGCTGTCCATCCCGAGGGCTTGGGCTTTTTTCATGTAGGCGGAAATCTTTGCCGCTCCGTCAAGCAGCGAAAAGTCTGTATGGTTGTGCAGGTGGACGAAGCCACCGCTGAAACTCCGGGTCATCATTCCTCCAATATATTCCTATGAGAGCGTTTGGATGTTGAGTTCATGCAGGAAGGACTCAAAGACCCTCCTGGTCCGCTCCGCTTGAAATTCGGTAATCGACTCATGGCGATTCATCAGATCATGAACCATCTCGTATGAGATGGTGTTCACCCGGTCGGGGTGGATCGGCAGGTTCAACAGTGAAAGCTGATTCTCCAATTCGGGGGAGATGTAGAACGCCTTCCTGGGAAAGGATGCGCTGAAACGAACTTTCGTTAAGGCCGTCTGGTTTCTGGTGGCTTGAAACGCCACAAGAATCGCCGTGTCGGGTTTTCGAATCGGGTTGTCGATCAGCACGAAGCGCTGGAAATCCCCCCACTCCAGCCCGAGGCGGATTTTTGTCAGGACGAAGGGCGCATCACGGATCAGAAGCGATCCGTTCTTGTCGTAGAGGCGGTTGACCGGAATCCATGCGGAGGCGAACCGCCCCTCCTCCCACCTGCGGATCTCCGCTTGGGCATCGAGGACGGCAAGTGCGGTGGAAAACGCCATCCGGCTCTCCGGTTCACAGACTGCGCCGCCGATCGTGATTTGGCGCCGGGTGATGTGATTGACGATGCTTCCGAGCGCGCTTTTCAGAATTGAGGGAAGGACCAACTTTCCGGCGGAGAGCAGACTGC
>SHOI01000101.1 GCA_004294855.1 Sphaerochaeta sp.
CATGATATCTGGGAGGGGGATGGTCAGAAATGGGGATTTATTGGTCGCTTACTTTTAGTAGTAGTTTACTAGTAGTTTTTTCTTCATCACTCCTATCAAAACCTTCATTCTTCCATAAAATTCCGCATTCACCCTCGTAACCGTATTGGTGGAGATCACGTGTCTCCTCCCTCTCAATGATAGCCAAGGAACAGGGAAAAAGCAAAAGAAGTTAGCATGAAAGAACCCCTCGCTCCCGAAGGAACAAGGGGTATGAGGTGCTACCTCTCAGAGTTGAACTGAGGACACATGGATTTTCAGTCCATTGCTCTACCAACTGAGCTAAGGTAGCTAACGTTCATTTGTATACCCCACATCTTCAATTCTTGTCAACACCCGGTGAGAAAATACGCTTTCATTTTGAGGGTGAAAAGGCTATGATCGAGGGTATGGAAAGTCTTCGGGAACTCTATCGGATCGGGCACGGGCCATCCTCCAGTCACACGATGGGTCCGCGCAGCGCCGGCGAGCATTTTTTGCAGCAATACCCCCATGCCGCCTCGTTTGTCGCCGAGCTCTACGGCTCCCTGGCCGCCACGGGAAAGGGGCACCTCACCGATACCACCCTTCGGGAAGTCTTTGCGAAAGGGGAAAAACCGATTGAGATCCTGTGGTATCGGGAAGTGGAACAGAAACACCCGAACACCCTCGTCATCAAGGCGTTCGATGAAGAAGACCGGATCATCGCTTCCCGGACCTACTACTCCGTCGGCGGAGGGAAGATCGTCATCGAAGGGGAGGAGAATCCCGCTTCGGTTTCGGTCTACCCGCCCGAACTGACGAAGATGAGCGCGATCCTCGAGTACTGCAACAAGGAAGGACTTCAACTGTGGGAGTTCGTCCTTGAGGTTGAAGGCAAAGAGATTCTCACCTCCATGAAAGAGGTCTGGGGCGTGATGAGCGACAGCGTCGAGCGGGGGATCGAGGAGGAGGGGGTTCTTCCCGGCGGACTGAAGCTTCCCCGAAAAGCCCACAGCTACTTCCTCAAGGCGAGCAAAGGCGCGTATCCTCTGGATGATTCGGCCCTCGCTCTCTCCTACGCTCTTGCCGTCAGTGAAGAGAACGCCTCGGGCAACCTGGTCGTCACCGCTCCTACCTGCGGTAGCGCCGGAGTGCTTCCCGGAGTGCTCTACTACTACGCCAAGCAGAAGAATGCCGGAAGGATTCGGATTCTTCGAGCCCTGCTTACCGCCGGACTGGTCGGAAACCTCGTGAAAACAAACGGGTCGATCAGCGGGGCTGAAGTCGGTTGCCAAGGCGAAATCGGAGTGGCGTGCGCGATGGCCGGGGCCGCCGCCGCCCAATTGAACGGCGGATCGATCTTTCAGGTCGAGTACGCTGCGGAGATGGGCTTGGAACACCACCTCGGACTGACCTGCGACCCGATGCTGGGATTGGTCCAGATCCCCTGTATCGAACGCAACGCCCTCGGGGCGATGCGCTCCCTCGACCACGCCACTTATGCTCTGCTCGGGGACGGCCGGCATAAGATCAGTTTCGACACCGTGGTCGACGTGATGCTGGAAACGGGTCAGGCCCTTCCCTCCCTCTACCGGGAGACGAGCCTCGGCGGATTGGCCCGGGTCCGGAGTTGACAAACCAAACCCATAACGGACACCCTTATGCCCATGAACGACGAACTGCTTCGGGTCAAAGGACTCTTCTATTCCCTTGGCGAAGATAAAACCATGCTCAGCAACCTCTCCTTCTCCATCCAAGAAGGAAGCTTCACGCTCCTGTGCGGTCCCAACGGGGCGGGCAAAAGCACCCTCCTTCGAATCCTCAAAGGCCTCTATCCCCTCGAAGCGGGAACGATCGTTCTTGAAGGCAAGGATGTAACCAAAAGAGAAAAAGACCGGCTTCGGAAGATCGGCCTCGTCTTTCAGGACGCCGACAGTCAATTCGTCGGCCAGAGCGTGGAAAAAGACATCCGCTTCGGGTTGGAAACCTTGAATCTTCCATTGGAGGAGCAAAACCGGCGGATCGATGAAGTGCTGCACCTCCTTTCCATGAAAGAGCAGCGCCACCGGCACCCCCACTGCTTAAGCGGCGGTGAAAAACGAAAGCTGGCGATCGCCGGAGTCCTGGCGATGCAGCCGAAGCTCATCCTCCTCGACGAACCCTTTGCGAACCTCGATTACCGCTCGACCGGGGCGACCCTCAAGCTCCTGCTCCGCCTGCAAAAAGAGGGACATACGATCATCCTCGTCAGCCATGAAATCGAAAAATGTATGGCCCATGCCGATCAGGTGCTGGTCTTGAATGATGGCCTGCTCGTTGAGAATGGAAGTCCTGAAACGGTTCTTCCCCGCCTTCCGGAGCATGGAATCCATGTACCGCATGACACCCTGCTGGAGAAGCTCACATGGCTCGCACAGTGATCTTCTCCTACCGCCATCAGGATCGGCTTCTCAACAGGACGCACCCGTTCATCAAGGTGCTCGCTCTCTTATGTGGCTGCATCCTGCTTTTCAACGCATCCGTTTTTCTTGTTTCGATCATCGCGTTGTTTCTTGTCGTTCTGACGGGTATTCAACGGCTTCCCCTCCGCTCGTATGCTCGTCAACTCAGGTTTTTCATCCTTTTGTTCCTCCTCATCGCCCTCGGCGAATACCTTCGCTCGCACTCGGTCTCCTCGGCTCTGATCGTCCTTGCCCGCTACGCCTTGATGATTCTCTATGCGCTTCTGATCACCGATTCCACAAGCAGCGACGAGATCGCAAGCTCCATCCCCCTGGTCAACAAGAGTGTCTTGGCCAGCGGGATCGAACTGACCTTGGCGATCGTTCCGATGGTCTTCCAGGCCAGCGAGGAAGTCCGCATCGCCCAGCGGGCGCGCCTGCGACGATGGTCGACTAAAGGCACGTTCGGGTATCTCTCCACGCTGTTCGAGCTTCTTCTGATTCGGCTCGAAGAACGGGCCCTTGCCCTCGAAGGCCGCCTCTTCGATGCGAAGCGCAAGCGACACGCTCCGCCTCTATCGCTCTATGACCTTCCGATGGTACTTGCCACGGCCCTTTTTATCGGTCTGAGGTTGGTTCGGCCATGAATAAAGAAGAAATCCGCAAAGCGATGAGGAAATTGAATCAGGCGATGCAAAGCGTCGACCATGGTGCGGAGGATATGGCGACGGTGAGGGCGCTGGTGAACTCCCCGCTCTTTCAAAAAAGCGATTGGGTCTTCGGCTTCATGCCGCTTTATTGCGAGGTGGATATTGCACCCGTTTTGCAAGCGGCTCTTCAGACAAGGCGCTTGGCGCTTCCCCGCTCCAATGGCGATGACACCCTCACCTTCGTGGAAGTGAAGAGTCTTGATGAACTGAAGCCGGGGCGCTTCGGGATCCTTGAACCGAAAGCAGGTGTTGAGGCTCAGCCCACGTCAGCCTCCCTGATCATCGTCCCGGCTTTGGCGTATACCCCCAAGCGAGTGCGCCTCGGCCGGGGAAAGGGATTTTACGACCGGTATCTGGAGCGCTTTCCCGACCCGGTGAGCATCGGCGTCTGTCGAACCTGGCAGCTGATCGAAGAACTGCCGGTCAGCATCTATGACCGGCAGGTTGATTCCTTGCTCTGCAACGGAACGTGGTATTGATTACAGAGTCGCCAAGTATTCGTTCATCGCTCTTGCGGCTTTTCTTCCCTGGCCCATCGCCAGAATGACCGTGGCCGCCCCCAAAACGATGTCCCCTCCCGCATACACCCCTTCCAGGCTGGTAGCGCACGTCGAAGGATCCACGATGAATGTTCCCTTGTGGCTGGTTTCAATGCCGTCCGTCGTCGCTTTGATGAGGGGGTTGGAATCATTTCCGATTGCGACGATCACGGTGTCGTACGATCGGAGGGACTCCGTCCCCTCGATCATCATCGAGCGCCGGCGCCCATCCTCATCTTCCGGTCCCAGCTTGCATTCGATGACCTCGACCTCTTTCACCCGGCCATCCTCGCCGGGAATGATCCGCTTGGGGGCAAGGAGGTAGAGGAATTCGATCCCCTCCTCTTTGGCGTGGGCGATCTCCTCCCGCCGGGCGGGCATCTCCGCCTCCGTCCGGCGGTAGATGATGCTCACCACCTCCGCTCCGAGACGCTTGGCGGTTCGGGCGGCATCCATCGCAACGTTGCCCGCTCCGAAGACCGCTACCCGCTTGGAGCGGTACATCGGTGTCAACGCGTTGGTTTTGGCGTAGGCTTTCATCAGGTTGCTGCGAGTCAGGTATTCATTGGCGCTGAACACCCCGATCGAGTTCTCTCCCTCGATATCCAGAAATCGGGGGAGACCCGCTCCGCTGCCGACGAAGATCGCATCGAAGCCGTCCTTGTCAAAGAGTTCATCCACCGTGCGGGTCTTTCCGACAAGGTAGTTCAATCGGATCTCCACCCCCATCTTCCGAAGAATCTCCAGCTCGTATTCGACGATCTCCTTCGGGAGGCGGAACTCGGGAATCCCGTAGACCAGAACGCCTCCCGCTTTGTGCAGCGCTTCAAACAGCACAACCCGGTGCCCCTCCCGGCGTAAATCCGCTGCGGCGGATATGCTGGCCGGACCGCTTCCGACGATCGCCACCGACTTGCCGCTGTTATCCCCGACGTGAGGGATCTCATCAAGACCGTGCTCCCGGGTGTAATCGGCGACGAAACGCTCGATCCGCCCGATCGAAACGGATTGCTCCACATCTTTTTTTGCCTTCCCCACAGTGCAGTACATCTGGCACTGGAGCTCCTGGGGACAGACCCGTCCGCAGACGGAGGGAAGCAGACTTGATTCCTTGATGATGGAAACCGCCTTTGCATAGTTTCCCTTCTCCGCTTCCAGGATGAAGGCGGGGATATCGATGCCGACGGGGCATCCCTTGACGCAGGGCTTGGTTTTACACTGGAGGCAGCGCATCGCTTCGATGCGGACTTGGGCTTCGGTATACCCGAGGGCGACCTCGTTCATATTGAGGATTCGTTCGCTCGGGTCCTGAGTGGCCATCTCCTGCAGGGGAATCTGATTGCGCTCTCTGGCCGTGAGCTCTTTTCCCTCAAGCTCGGCGAGCAGCAGTTTCGCGGCGTCATCAAGTAGTTGTTTCTTCGGGTGCATCTCTACGCCTCTCCTTCTTTGGCATCCAAGCCGATGAGACAGCGGTGGTGCGCCTCTTCTTCCTGGGCCTTGAAGGTGCCCATCCGAAGCAGAAGGTTGTCCCAATCGACAAGGTGTCCGTCAAACTCAGGACCGTTCACGCACACGAAGCGGGTGCGCCCGTCGACCGTTACGCGGCATCCTCCGCACATTCCCGTGCCGTCGATCATGATCGTGTTCAAACTGACGATCGTATAGATTCCAAAGGGCTTGGTGGTCAGCGAGACGAACTTCATCATCACCGGAGGTCCGATTGCCACGACGCAATCGACTTGGGTCGTTTCGCAGATTCGCTTCAGCGGCTCGGTCACCAGCGCCTTCTCTCCGTATGAACCGTCATCGGTTACGATGATCACTTCATCGGCGACGGCGCGCATCTTCTCTTCCAGAATCACCAACTCTTTCGTCCGGGCTCCGAGAATCACCGTTACCCTGTTGCCCGCCGCTTTCATCGCCTCGACGATGGGAAAGAGCGGAGCCGCTCCGATTCCTCCGCCGGTGCACACCACATGGCCGTAGTGGCGGACGTCGGTGGGGTTGCCGAGCGGTCCGAGGAGGTTTTCGATGTAATCGCCCTCCTTTAGGAGCGCGATATGGTGGGTCGATTCGCCAACCGCCTGAAAGATGATGGTGATTGTTCCCTTGACAGGATCGGCATCGGCGATCGTAAGAGGGATCCGTTCATCAAACTCTCCGCCGAGCTGGAGGATGATAAACTGGCCGGCCTTTCGCGCTTCAGCGATTTCAGGAGCTTCAATCTCCATCTGAAACACTGTAGCAGACAACTGTTTTTTCGCAATGATTTTGTTCACACCCGCTTCCTCCGATACCTCATTCGTCCCATGAAAAGGATACAATAGTATTGAAAGTGGCAGCATTGTTGTCAAGTCATCCCTTGGCAA
>SHOI01000102.1 GCA_004294855.1 Sphaerochaeta sp.
CATCCGATGCTGACAATTTTCATTGCCCTTCATCTTCGAAATTGACTGGAAGCCCTATCGGTCTTCCTCTTCTCCAATCTCACTGTTCTTTTCCTAACGCTATACTGTCAATAAACATCCCACCTCTCGGAGGGGGGCATATTAGAATACCTGAACTCATTGAATGGGTCAAGGGCCCTTTGCCCTTTCTGCCAATACGAGCTTTGGTGCTCAAGTCAACAAGAAAGGATATTATAGAGTATTGAACCTTTTGTCCATACCCATTTTGGTCTTTGAGCAACTATTTGTTAGTTTATTATACTATAAATAGTTAAAAATTGCCAGACAGCGGTTTGGTGCCGAATTGGCCTTCATGATGATCCGGCCGCCCTCATTGTCAAAACGGATCGTAAAAAGCTTATTCCTCCTCCCCGCCTCCCTTTTAACCGACCTTGCTCCATCCGATCCCGTTCAATCACTCACAAACCAATCGATTATGTTCTTATTGTGAAACCGGGTGAATTTTAGTAGTGTTTGATATATAGGAGGTGTCAACGATGGCACTCATTCGTAATATGGTCGCTCAGGATCTTCCTTATGTGTACGATATTGCACTGAAAACCGCATTTGCAGGGTTGGATGGAACACCTTATTACCATGACAGGTGGGTGGTCGGACACTATTACGCCGCACCGTATTTTTTCTTCGAACCGGAGGTCTGTTTCACCGCCTTGAACGACAGGGGCAAGCCCTCCGGCTTCATCGTCGGAACCGGTGATACCCGTTCCTTCAACCGGTGGATGCAGAATGAGTGGCTCCCTCCCCTGAGGGAATACTATAAGGGGCTCACCGAGTTTAAAAGCGCCGCTGAACGAAACACGGTCAGACAGCTCCTCAAAGGCCCCGGCGAGGGGCTCTGGCAAAACTTGGGCTACCCGGCTCATCTCCACATTGACCTGCTCGGCACGCTTCAGGGCAAAGGTCTCGGCAAGGCGCTGATGCACACCTTCTTTTCGGCGCTCCAAGCCAAGGACGTGCATGGAATCCACCTTGGAGTGGATGGTCGCAATGTGAAGGCACACGGATTCTACGAAGCGATGGGCTTTTCGGTCCTTGAAGAGGTCGGCGGCAGCGCCATCTTCGGTATCAAGCTCGCTTAGGAGGCATCACTGTTCCACTTCTTTGCAAGATCCTCCAGATCGCTTGCCAAACGCCGCGTGGCGTTCGCCAGGCGTACCGAGCGCTTCTCATCGCTCGTATGCTCGGCCGCCTGCTTGATCCGTGCCAGCACCTTGCCGAACGCGCTCTCGCCTTTGGAGAGAGCCTCAAGAGCTGAGGCCAGATCCTTCATATACGGCAGCTCGGTGAGGGTGATCGGTTCGGCCTTCGGAATCGACTCGGCATCAAGGAGGTCGAAGCGCTCCCCAAAGCGGGGCGCGTACGCGTCCCGGTCGAGCTTTCGCTGCACATAGGAAGCGAACCACGGAGCGATCTCCTCATCCCCGTGCACGACGAAGACTCGTTGAATCTCCCCTTCAAAGCGGGAAAGCCATCTGATCAGCCCCTGCTGGTCGGCATGACCGCTGGTGCCGTGCAGTTCGGTGATTTCACATCGGATATCGATCTGATCGCCAAAGATCGTAACATGACGTGCTCCATCATAGATTGAGCGCCCAAGCGTACCGGAAGCCTGATAGCCGCTGAAGATGACCGTGCACTCCCGCCGCCACAGGTTGTGCTTCAGGTGGTGCTTGATCCGCCCCGCTTCACACATTCCGCTGGAAGAGATGATTACACAGCTTTCCTTGCGGTGGTTCAGGGCGATTGAATCATTCACATCAACGACCGGAGTCAACCCTTCAAAAAGAATTGGATTGATTCCCGCATTCACCAAGGCCATCGTCTCCTCATCCATGTACCCGTACAGGTTTCCTGCAAAAACCTTGGTCGCCTTGACGGAAAGCGGACTGTCGACGAAGACGGGAACCGTTTCGGAACAAAGCCCTTCTTCGATGATGATCCTCAGCAGATAGAGCAGCTCCTGGGTGCGCCCCACGCTGAAGGCGGGGATGATGACGTTTCCGCCGCGATCGAAGGTTCGCTGGATGATCGCTGCGAGTTCCCTCGCCCGATACAGCGAGGTGATCGTATTGCCATCCTTGTCGATCATCGGAGCGTGATTCCTGTTCCCGTAGGTGGATTCCATGACCACAAAATCCGCCTCGGTGATGTACACCGGGTCTTTGATGAGGGGTTGGTCCAGATTTCCCAGATCCCCGGTGAAAACGAGCTTGCGGGTCTCGGTTCCCTCGGTCAGCCACAGCTCGATGAGCGCCGAGCCGAGGAGGTGGCCTGCATCCTGATAACGTATGGTGATTCCTTCGTCGATCGTCCGCTTTTCTTCATATTCGATCGTTTCGAACCGAGAAAGGCTCTTATATGCGTCATTCACCGTATACAGCGGTTCAACAAGTGCCTGGCCGCTCCGTTTGGCTTTTCTGTTTTGCCACTGAGCTTCCGATTCCTGGATATGAGCAGAATCGGCGAGCATGATCGAACACAGCTCTTTCGTCGCTTCGGTGGCGTAAATGGTCCCTCGAAACCCGTCCTTGATCAACAGCGGAATCCGCCCGCTATGATCGATGTGCGCATGGGTGAGAAGGAGATAATCGATATCTTTCGCGTTGAAGGGTAGTTGAAGCCCCCCGATCTTCGCATCGTTTCCCTGAGGCAGGCCGCAATCGATCAGAATTTTCTTTCCGTTGCCCGTAACCAAGGTGCAGCTGCCCGTCACATATCGGTTCGCTCCATAAAATTGAATATCCATAGTTTACTCCTTGCCTTATAGGATACACCGTATCATGGTTCGAGACCCATTGTAAAAATCTCCGAAAAGGAAGAAAACTTGCAAGACGACGGAAGAACAGGGTACACTTGAGAAGGAGGATACTCTTATGGATGAACATCTCTATACGATTAGAATGAAATCGGTCCAACGGACCATCGAGCAGCTCAGGAAAAACAACATGCAGGCGCACTTCATCCCCACCATCGCACAGGTGAAAACCGAGGTGAAAGCCCGTCTCTCGAAGGGAGCCACGGTAGCCGTCGGAGGTTCGGTCAGTCTGGCTGAAGCCGGAATCCTGGAGCTGTTGCGCAGCGGTGATTACGCGTTTCTGGACCGGTATGCGCCAAACTTGACCGGAGAGGATATCCGACAGATCTACACCGCCTCTTTCGCGGCGGATGTCTACCTGTCCAGCGTGAATGCGATTACCGAACATGGCGAGCTTTACTGCGTCGACGGCACCGGCAACCGGGTCGCCGCCCTGCTCTACGGTCCCAAAGAGGTCATCATCGTAGCCTCCTGGGATAAGATCGTCCCCGATCTCGCCCAAGCGGTTCTGCGGGTAAAACACATCGCGGCGCCCGCAAACGCCACCCGGTTGAAGAAAAACACCTACTGTACGGAGCAGGGACACTGCATCAGCGCCAAACTTGATTCGGAAAACCTGATGGCCTTAAGGGCCGGACAGTGCCCGGAGACGATCTGTGCCAGCTATGTGGTGCTGTCCAATCAGCGCATCAAGGATCGAATCACCGTTCTCATCGTCGGCGAGAGCTTGGGATATTGATGGAGGAATCTATGGTTTCAAATTTTACCTACTACACCCCGACCGAAGTGGTCTTCGGGAAGAATACCGAGCGGGAGGCGGGCCGCCTCGTCAAACACCATGGCGGAACGAAGGTTCTGCTTCATTACGGCTCGAATTCAGCTAAACGATCCGGCCTGCTGGATCGAGTCGAAGCCTCCTTGAAAGCGGAAGGAATCGAGTATGTCGAGCTGGGCGGCGTCGTCCCCAATCCGCGGTTGTCCAAGGTCCATGAAGGCATTGAGCTTGGAAAAAAGGAAGGGGTCGATTTCATCCTCGCCGTCGGTGGCGGTTCAGTCATCGATTCGGCCAAGGCGATCGCCTATGGACTCTACAACGGAGGCGAAGTCTGGGATTTCTATGAGGGCAAACGCACCCTCAAGGGAGCCCTGCCGCATGCCGCGATTGTTACGATCGCCGCCGCAGGTTCGGAGATGAGCAACTCTTCGGTAATCACCAATGAGGATGGATGGCTGAAACGGGGTCTCAACACCGATTATGGACGCTGCCGCTTTGCGATCATGAACCCCGAGCTGCTCTATACCCTGCCGGAATACCAGACGATGAGCGGAATCGTTGATATCATGCTTCACACGATGGAACGCTACTTCATCATTGAAGACTCGATGTCGCTGACCGACGATATCGCTGCCGCTTTGCTCAAAAGTGTCATGCATTACGCCCATATCCTGTTGAAAGATCCGAAGAACTACGAGGCGCGAGCCAATATCATGTGGGCGGGTTCGCTATCCCACAATGGCCTGACGGGCGCCGGACACGGCTCCCGCGGTGACTGGTCCTGCCACCAAATGGAACATGAGCTTGGAGGACTCTACGATGTCGCCCACGGTGCCGGACTTTCGGCGTTGTGGGACAGCTGGGCGCGGTATGTGTATAAGAACAAGCCCGAACGCTTCGCCTCGTTCGGCTACGAAGTCTTTGATCTTCCAAAGAGTGGCGACACCGATGCCGACGCGCTCGCTGCAATCGCTGCGACGAAGGCGTTCTTTGAATCGATCAGGATGCCTACCACGATCAAGGCTCTCGGCGTCAATCCGACGGAAGAAGAGATCTTGGATATGGCGGACAAGTGTTCGTTCGGTGATACTCGAACAACCGGTTCGGTCAAAGAACTCGACCGGAATGACATGGAGGCGATCTATCGCCTTGCGTTGGGAGATTAATGCTCGATGCTCCAGAGATAGAGCATGAACTGTTGTTCCAAGGTGGAGCGGGGACCGGGTCGTTCACTGTCCCGGCGAACCTTGGCCAGCGTATTTCGACGGAGGAAGGAGCGGTACAGGCGAACAGCGGACCGCTCCTCTTCATTTCTTCCTTCCAAGCGTTGGGCCGGCTTCAGCTGCAGAAGATCTTGGGCACCTTCCCGGCTGACCACCTCATATCCTTCCTGCTTCATCAACCCTTCCAGCGCAATAATCTGCTCGTAGGAAAGGGAGAAAAGGAATTCGTTCAACGCTAAAACGGTCTGTTCCTCTTGGCCGTGCGCTGCAAAAAAGTCATGCCACGTCCTGCTCAAGCCCATGGAAAGCTGAAGGAGTTCGACGGTTCCCATCAATGTTCCGAGAACCGGTATCAACATATGGCGGGCATCCCACAGCTCCTGAAGCAACGGTGCAAACGCGATTGTCGATACAGCGCTGCGCTCCTCCCACATCATGACGAGGTCATGGGTGGCCCGCTTGGCCCAGGATTCCTGGCCGTTGGCGTCACTGATGATCGTAATATACAGATCTTCAGCCATCAGGGCGAAAAGAATCGAATGATAACAAGAGAGTATTTCCTCTTCCTGCTCGTCGCTTAGATAACCTTGCTTTGCAACTACGTTCAAAAGAAAGCCAAACAGGTGAAGCTTTGCAACCATGAAGGTGCGGCCGATCGAGGCGCGGACCGGAAGGTTCACCACCTCCTCCACCCCCTGGTTCACCAGCTTTGCCGCCAGGGTGTTCAAATCACGTCTGGATTTGCTGAATCCCAAGTCGCTCACCAGTGAGGCGGAGCGGGTGATGATGCCTGCAAGGGAGTGGAGATCGGCAACTCGATCATCCAGATACTGGGCCAACTGCTTGTGCTGTTCCTCCAGCACCGCTCGACAGCTCGCCACAAGGACCCGTTCCTGATCATTGAATGCCACAATTTGATTCACACCCGCCTCCTTCATCCAGTAAGGACACAATACGAAAAGAGGGGCCGTTTGTAAAGGGAAGAGGTTCTCCGGCAAAACCTTGAACAGCTGAAAGCCGCGTATCCAAGGATAGAAGCAATGAGTGCTCTCTGTCTGCCATCGAAACCTTAACACACCGAAGGTTTTTCGGCACGTTTAGGGACTTTTCAGGAGCTATGGCTGTCATGTCCTAGGGCAGGAAGGAAAA
>SHOI01000103.1 GCA_004294855.1 Sphaerochaeta sp.
TGGGGGTAACATTATAGATAGGAGGAGTGTATGGAAACCACTTCATATCAGTACGCGAAAGAACGGTACCGAACGATCGGCGTTGATACCGATGCAGTCCTCAAGCGGCTTGATCGGATTCCGATCTCGATTCATTGCTGGCAAGGCGATGATGTCGGCGGGTTTGAAGCTCCCGATGCCGAGCTCAGCGGCGGTGGAATTCAGGTCACCGGCTCCTATCCCGGCAAAGCGCAGACGATCGAGCAGCTCCGAGCCGATCTTGAAGAGGTGCTTTCGATCGTTCCCGGTCCGCATAGGATCAGCCTCCATGCGAGCTACGGCGAGTTCGGCTCCGAGTTCGTCGACCGAAACGAGATTGAACCGAAACACTTTCAGGGATGGGTGGATTGGGCGCAAGCGAACAACGTCCACCTTGATTTCAACGGAACGTTTTTCAGCCACCCCATGGCGAATGATGGCTATACCCTGGCAAGCAAGGATGAAGAGATTCGTCAGTTCTGGATCGAGCATGCCAAACGAACCCGGAAGATCGCAGCGTGGATCGGAAAGCAGCAGGGATCGCCGTGCATTCTCAATACGTGGATTCCCGACGGGGCGAAAAACCATACCGCCGACAAGATGGGTTATCGGGCGATCCTCAAGGAGAGCCTTGATGAGATCTTCACCACCGAGTATCCCCGCGAGCATATGCGGGACGCCCTTGAGACCAAGCTCTTCGGCATCGGCAGCGAAGCGTTCGTCGTCGGCTCGCACGAGTTCTACATGAACTATGCCGCCCGGAACGGGGTGATGCTCTGCCTCGACATGGGGCACTTCCACACCGAGGAGGATGTCTCCGACAAGCTCAGTTCGATCCTCCTGTTTGATGATGAACTGCTGATGCACGTCTCGCGGCCGATGCACTGGGACAGCGACCACGTCGTGCTCTTCGATGACAAGACCCGCCGGGTCGCTCAGGAGCTGGTTCGCAGCGGCAAGCTGGAAGGCTGTCACCTCGGCCTCGATTTCTTCGATGCTTCGATCAACCGGATCGGCGCATGGGTCACCGGAGCCCGGTCCCTCAGGAAAGCCCTCCTCTTCGCCCTTCTGGAGCCGACCGATCAGCTGATTGAATATGAAGAGGCCGGCAACGGCTATGCGGCGATGGCCCTCAGTGAACACCTCTCCGTGCTGCCGTTCGGCGATGTGTGGGCGGAGTACCTCCGGCGGAACAATGTTCCGTCGGAAGGGGAGTTGATTCAACGCGTCAAAGCGTACGAACAAGTAATTCTTAAGGAACGGCTATGAGTCTGCAGGCCCTGATCAACGCGTCCCGACGGTACGGAAGCGATCCTCATCTTGTTCTTCTCGGGGGTGGAAACACCTCATACAAAGAAGGAAACATCCTCTATGTGAAGGCGAGCGGCCATCCCCTCGGATCGATTGATGAGGGCGGGTTCGTTCGAATGGATCGCTCCAAGCTGGAAGCAATTTGGAATCAAAAGTTCTCAAACGATGATGCCAAGCGGGAAGCGGAAGTGCTGCAGGTGATGATGGCCTCGCGCCTCGAAGGGGAGACCGCCCGTCCTTCCGTCGAAGCGCTGCTCCATGCGCTCTTGCCGTTTACCTACGTCGTGCACCTGCATCCCTCTCTCGTCAACGGACTGACCTGTGCGGTCGAAGGAGCAAAATACGCCAGAGAGCTCTTTCCCGAGGCGCTCTGGATCGATCTGGTGAAACCCGGTTTCATTCTCGCCGACACGATCCGGAGGGCGATGATGCCCTTAGAGAGCGTCCCCAACCTGATCATCCTTCAGAACCACGGCATCTTTGTGGGAGGGGAGAGCCTTGAGGAGATCGACGAGCTCTACCGGCATGTGCTTTCCACGTTGAAATCGAACCTCAAACGGGATGTGGATGAAAGATCGGTGGAAATCGATTCGACGATTGTCGATCCGATCAAGGAGGAGCTCAAGACTCTCTTTTCAGGAGAAGTCGAGTATTTCCATTCCAACGACACGAGGTCGCTGCTCGAAAGCGCGGAGAGCTTTTATCCGGTCTCATCCTCCTTCACCCCCGACCACATCGTCTATTCGGGGTTCAAGCCGCTCTTCGTGCCCAATGCAGATTCGATCACCAAAGCGTTCGAAGCCTTCACGAAGAAGCACGGACAAAACCCCAAGGTGGTCTGCGTCCAGGATGCCGGGGTGTTCGCCGACGGCGAAAAGCCCCTTATGCTGTTCATCGACACGGTGCGGATCAGCGTGTACACCGAAAGCTTCGGCGGACCGCTGTTCATGACCGATGAGATGATCGAATTCATTCGAACATGGGAAGTGGAGCAATATCGGGCAAAAGTGACTACGTGAGTTAGCCTGAATATCAGGAGAACATAGAATATGAAGAAAAGGAGAGAACAAAGATGAAGAAAACACTACTTGTTATTCTTATCATCGGCTTGGCCTTCGGTACGCTGTTCGCTGCCGGAACCAAGGAAGAAGCGAAAGCTCAGAAAGAGATCGTCATCCTTGTAAAGAACATGGGTAACGGATTCTTTGATGCGGTCTTCAAAGGAAGCGAGGAAGCCGCTGCCGAACTGGGCGGGATTAAAACCGTGTACATGGGCCCCAGCCAGCCGACCGCTGAAGGACAGATCGAAATCATCGAATCATTGATCGCCCGACGCGTCGATGGAATCGCCATCAGCGCGAACGACGCTGACGCCCTGATTCCCGTCGCAAAGAAAGCGATGGCCGCAGGAATCAAAGTGATCAGCTTTGACAGCGGAATCAACGTCGGTGGACGAATCGTCGACCTGCTCCCCTCCAATGCGGAGTTGATCGGCCGCCAGCAGATTCAGCTTGCCGCTGAGCTTGCCAACAGCGCCGGAGACGTCGCTGTGCTTTCCGCCAGCGCCCAGGCGACGAACCAGAACCTCTGGATCGACTGGATGAAGGAAGAGATCAAGGATCCCAAGTATTCGAAGATGAAGCTTGTTGAAGTCGTCTATGGCGATGACCTTCCCGACAAGAGCTACCGCGAAGCCGTCGCTCTGATGAAGAAGTACCCGAACCTCAAAGCGATTATCTGTCCGACCACCGTTGGACTTTTGGCAACCGCTCAAGCGGTGAAGGATGAAGGAAAAGCCGGCATCGTCGAAGTCACCGGTCTTGGACTCCCCTCCGAAATGAAGGGATACATCCTCGATGGCACCTGCCGTCAAATGGCCTTGTGGAACCCGATCGATCTCGGATACACCTCCACCTATCTGCTCAATGCCCTCATCGACGGCACGAAGAAAGGCAGTGTCGGTGAAGAGATTCCCGCCGGTCGCATGGGAAACATGAAAGTTCTCGAGGACGGTATCATTTTCATGAGCACCCCGTACGTCTTCAATAAAGACAACGTCGAGATGTTCGCTGCGTACTTCTAAGAGGTACTCCGATCGGGTTCTTCACGAGGTGGGGAGCCCGATCGATGCTTGTTGTTCTTGATGTGAGGAGGAACGAGTGAACCAGCCATTGGTTAAGGTCCAGAACCTGACGAAAGTATTTCCCGGAATCCGAGCGTTGGATGATGTCCGCATCGAGATTCGCACCGGGGAAGTCCACGCGTTGATCGGAGAAAACGGAGCGGGAAAATCCACCCTTGTAAAAATTTTGACCGGAGTGTATCAGCCCACCGGCGGGAGCGTGTTCCTTGAGGGAGAGGAAATCACCTTTCGAAACGCCATCGACGCCCAAGAAGCCGGAATCGTCGCCATTCACCAGGAGGCTTCGATGTTTCCCGAGCTCAGCGTGACGGAAAACATCTATATGGGGCACCACGTGCGCCATCCTAAAACTCGAAAGCTTGATTGGAAGCAGATGCGCAAGGAGACGCAGGCACTTCTGGCCCGAATGCAGCTTTCAATCAATCCCGATACATTGGTAAAGAATCTCAGCGTCGCCCAACGGCACATGGTTGAGATCGCCAAAGCCCTCAGCCTTGACGCCAAGCTCGTCATCATGGATGAGCCTACCTCCGCCCTTACCGATCGCGAGGTTGAGGATCTCTATCGAATCGTCCGTCAGCTCAAAGCGGAGGGGAAGGCGATTCTTTTCATCTCCCATAAGTTCAGCGAGATTTTTGCGATTTGTGACTACTACACCGTCCTTCGGGATGGTCAATATATCGGCGAAGGCCGAATCGACCGCTCGAGCGAGGATGAGATCATTCGAATGATGATCGGCCGCTCGCTCGATCAGCTTTATCCCGACCATGTCCCTGCTTGGGGAAAGGAGATTCTCCGGGTCGATTCGCTTTGCCAATTGGGAGCGTTCCGGAACGTTTCCTTCACCCTCCGCGAGGGTGAGATTTTGGGTCTGTTCGGCCTGATCGGAGCGGGCCGCAGCGAAGTGGTTCGAACGATCTTCGGAGTCGACAAGGCCTCAAGCGGAACGATCACCTTTGAAGGAAAGCCCTTCATGCCCAAGAGCCCGTATGATGCGATGAGACGGGGGATCGCGTTGGTCCCCGAGGACCGCCAGAAGCAAGGCCTCATCCTGAAGATGAGCCTGACGCACAATATCTCCTTGCCGGTCCTTGACGCCCTTTCGTGGAAGCGTTCGATCACCCGGAAGAAAGAAGAGGCGACCTATGTGCTTGACCACGGCCAGCGGATGGAGATCCGAGCCGCCGGCTATCACGTCGATGCCGAGACCCTCAGTGGGGGAAACCAGCAGAAAGTCGTTCTTGCCAAATGGATTGGCACGGAGCCGAAAGTCCTGATCCTTGACGAGCCGACCAAGGGGATCGATGTCGCCACCAAAGCCGCCGTTCATGAGTTCATCTGCGAGATGGCGAAGAGGGGAGTTGCGATCATCCTCATTTCAAGCGAGCTGCCCGAGGTGATCGGAATCAGCGACCGGATTCTGGTGATGCATGAAGGCAGACAGACAGCGATTCTCGACAAAAGCGAAGCGAACGCCGAAACGGTAATGCGCTGGGCGATTTCAACAGAGGAGAGAGCCAATGCCTAGTAATACGATAAAGAAGATCCTTGCCCGCCGCGAAGCCGCATTGGTGATTTTGTTGGTGGTATTGTTGATTCCGATTACGATCCGCTCGCCGCAGTTTATTTCAGCACGGAACATCTCGACAATTCTCAATGACATGGCGATTTTGGCGATCGTCGCGATCGGCGAATTCTTCGTCATCCTTTCCAATGGAATCGATTTGTCGGTCGGTTCGGTCGTCGCCTTCACCGGAATGGCGTGCGGACTGATCAACGAAGCGAATCAGGCCTTCGGTGCGGTTCCGCTTCTGTTTGTCGGAATGGGAATCGGTCTTGTGATGGGGCTCTTCAATGGAGTCCTTGTCGCCTATGGGAAAATCCCTCCAATCATCACGACGCTCGGAACGGTGAGCATCTACCGGGGCCTCACGTTTTTGTTGAGTGGAAACCAGTGGGTCACCGCCCACGAACTCGCCCCCTCCTATATCGCATTTCCCCGGGTTACCTTCCTGGGGATATCGCTGCTCCTTTGGATAGCGTTCATCGTCATCGCGATCTTCTACTACTTCAGCCGCTTCACCCGAACCGGCCGGGAGATCTACGCGATCGGCGGGAATCCCACTGCGGCGAAGTTCGTCGGAGTGAATGAGAGCAGGATCCGGGTGGTTGTATTTGCGATCAGCGGAACACTCAGCGGGTTGGCGGGAGCCCTTTGGACAGCCCGCTATGCATCGGCGGTGAACGAGATGGCTACCGGCTTCGAGATGCAAGCGGTCGCCGCCTGCGTGCTCGGAGGAGTCAACTTCGCCGGCGGGGCCGGAGCGATCACCGGGGTGGTTCTGGGAACGCTTTTCTTAGGGGTTGTGACCAACGCCCTTCCGGTCGTCTATCTTTCCGTATTCTGGCAAACCTTCGTCCAAGGTCTCATCATTCTCGTCGCGCTGACTCTCAACACTCTTAGCGATCGTAGAAAGCATACCAAGCTGTTGGCACAGAGGAGGGCATCGTAATGAGAGAAAA
>SHOI01000012.1:0-2028 GCA_004294855.1 Sphaerochaeta sp.
GTTGTCAAAACTATATACCCCCCTTTGGTTCTAGTCAACAAGAGGTAGAAAAAAAAGAAACCTTCGGTGCCTCGAATATACGATTGGAGGGCGATGAAAAAACAAGCCACCCGGAGGTGACTTGCGTTTGTTGGAATCGATGATTGTTACGCTTGGGCTTTCCGCTTCTTCAGATAGGCACCGACAAACGGACCGAGAAGAGTGATGGCCGTGAGAATCAGGAAGATCCAAGAGATCGGGGAGGACAAGAAGATCCCATAGCTGCCTTCACTCATCAAGAGAGCGCGGCGGAAGTTCGACTCCGCCATCGGGCCCAAGATGAGACCGAGGACCGCCGGAGAGACGGAGGCATCCGCTTTTTGAAGGAAGTAGCCGAGAACACCGAAGAAGAGCATCACACCGACATCGAAGAAGCTCGTGTTGATCGCATACGAGCCGACGACGCAGAGGACGAAGATCATCGGCGTGAGGATCGACTTAGGTACCGAGAGGACCTTCACGAAGAGCCGGAGACTGGACAGTCCCAAGACGAGCATCGCGACGTTCGCAACAAACATCCCCAAGAAAATCGAATAGACGAGTACCGGGTGTTCGGCAAAAAGCATCGGCCCGGGCTGAAGTCCCTGGACGGTGAGCGCTCCGATGAGAATCGCGGCGACAGCGTCTCCGGGGACTCCCATCGTGAGCATCGGAATCAGTGCTCCGCCGGTAACTCCGTTGTTTCCCGCTTCCGGAGCGGCGATTCCTTCGGGTATTCCCGTTCCGAAGCGTTCGGGGTGTTTGCTCATCCGTTTCGCCTGACCGTAGGAGACGAACGCCCCGATCTCCGCTCCCGCCCCGGGGACGATTCCGATGATCGTTCCGATGACACCGCTGATCGGCGCATGTTTGAAGATCACTTTCCAGTCCGCTTTTGTCGGAAACACATTACTGACTTTTTGCGTCACCTGATCGGGAGTGAAGATCGTTTCAATTGTCGTGAACGCCTGACTCATCGCAAAAAGTCCGATCATGACGGGGATAAACGAAACCCCGCTTAAGAGGTTGATGTTATTGAAGGTGAAGCGGGGATATCCGGTGATTCCGTCGATTCCCACGAATGCCAGACTGATTCCCAATCCTCCGGTGAGAACTCCCTTGGCGAGGCTGTTTCCACTGATCGAAGCGATGATCGAAAGCCCGAAGACCGCCAGAAGGAAGAACTCGGGGGCGCTGAACCGGAGAGCCAGCTTTGCAAGCTGGGGAGAAATAAGCCATAAGGCGATGACGCTGACGACTCCACCGATAAAGGAGGAGACCGTCGAAATCCCCAAAGCCCGGCCGCTCTCACCCCGTTTGGAGAACTCATACCCATCCAAAATGGTGGCAGCCGCCGCCGGCGTGCCGGGGGTGCGCAGGAGAATCGCGGAGATCGAACCGCCGTAGATCGCCCCCACATACACTCCGATGAGGAGAAGAATGCCGGGCATCGCATCCATTCCGAAGGTGAGCGGCAGCATGAGAGCGACACCCATCGTCGCGGTAAGACCGGGGAGAGCTCCGATGGAGATGCCGGTGAACACTCCAAGGATGATAAAAAAGAAGATTTTCAGATTGAAGACGGAACTCAAGACGCTAAGCAACATATTTTTAACCTCCTTCCTATATCAATACGCCATAGCGCATCGGCACGTTGAGCACGATACTGAAGAGCGCCCAGATGCCCACCGTGAACAATACGCTGATCAGCAGGCATTTCCACCAGGCGTATCTGCTGAACCATTTGAAGAACAGAAGGAGCATGATCGAGGTCGTCGTAATGAAGCCAAGGAGGGGCAGCAGGGTGATGTAGACGATCAGGCCGGCGATCGTAATGTACACGTTCAGGACGTTTCTGCTCGTCAGATCGACAGGAACGTCATCCTCGGGCTTCATTCTTAAGGTGTTGATAAACAGCACTACCGACGAAATGATGATCAACGTTGCGATAATGAGGGGGAACATTCTCGGCCCCGGAACCCCATGGTTGGATGGGGGATAGGAACGAGA
>SHOI01000012.1:2128-19477 GCA_004294855.1 Sphaerochaeta sp.
TCATAGCCAAGCTCTTTGGCGGTGGGGATGTTCGGGGTTGCGGCGATCCGCTCGGGTGAAAGAACCGCAAGAACCTTCAGGTTTCCGGCGGCTACCTGCGAGGCGACCTCGGCATAGCTGACGGTGATCGCATCGATGTGTCCGCCGAGCAGACTGGTGATCGCAGGAGCGGCTCCTTCAAACGGAATATGGTTGAAGGATACATTCGCAGCTTTTCCAAGACCCGCTGCGGCAAGGTGCCAAATAGCGCCGACACCGGAGTTACCGACTCGCATGCTCTTCGTTTTTGCGGCGTTGAGGAACTCTCCTAGGGTGTTGTACGGGGAATTCGCTTGAACGGTGACTGCCGCGTAGGCGCTGTTGAGCATCATGATCGGTTTGAACTGGTCGTAGTAGATTCCTCCACCGGTTCCGGTGTGGGGAAGGGTGACCAGCTCGACGGTGATCATCGTGATGACCGATCCGTCGGCTTTCGCATTGGCGCCAAACGCCATTCCGACCGCTCCGCCGCCGCCGGTGCGGTTTTCAACGGTGATGTTCTTGGGGAACGATCCCTTTGCGGCATCAACGAGGGCCCGGGCGATCAAGTCCGTTCCGCCACCCGCCGAATAGGGGACGATCACGGCAACCGGTCCGGTCGGGTAGGTCTCGGCGGATGCTTCCGCACCGCCTTGGGCAAATACGGAACCAACTACGAGGGAAAGAAGTAAAAGAGCAACAATACTTTTTTTCATGGTGTACCTCTTTGTATATTGTGTGATTCGCACAACGGCGAAATTCCTATATTCGAGCCGCGGAAATAAACGCTTTCGAGCGGCGGGTAATCTCCTGCCAATTCTGCTCCTTGGCAAGAGCCGGATTTGCCAGATAGGAGCCGACGCCGACGGCGAACGCTCCCGCTTTCATGAAGATGGGGGTGTTTTCGATGGTGATGCCGCCGACAGGAAGAAGCGCGATCCCATTAAGCGGTCCCAAGAGATCCTTGATGTATTGCGGGCCGATCCCGCCGGCGGGGAAGATCTTGATCAGTTTTGCTCCCCGATTGTGGGCGTTCAGCACTTCGGTGGGGGTAAATACCCCGGGAACGACAAGGATGTCGCGTTCGACGCAGTAGGAAACGACCTCGGGGTCCAACGTAGGGGCTAAAATAAATGCCGCCCCTGCATCGATTGCCGCCTTGGCTTCGGAAAGGTTCAGGACCGTTCCCGCTCCGACGACGAGGTCCTTTCGCTCTTGCTGTTCTTCAATGATCGAAAGGGCGTTCTCCGAGTTGAGGGTTATCTCCAAGAGTCGGATTCCTCCGGCGGCCAGGGAATTGATGACCCGGTTCACATGGATCGGATCGACTCCCCGGATGATGGAGATGACCCGGGTCTCCTTGAGAGCGGAAAGAACAAGATCGCTTTTTTTCATCGCGCAATCTCCTTGATGTTCCTCATCAGTCGGTCGAAGACGGGCCGCTCGGGCAACCCTTCCGTGTCTCCGACGGAGGAAACCGCCATCGCGCCCATCAGAGCTCCCATTTTACCACAGGTTTCAATATCCCGCCCCTCCAAAAGACCGGCGAGGAAGCCCGCGTTGAAGGCATCTCCCGCCCCGATCGTATCGACCACCGTCACCGGATAAGGATCGATGTGGACGATCCTCTCGGCATCGGCGACACAGGCTCCTTTGTCTCCCATCTTAACGGCAATATATCGAACTCCAAAGCCCAAGAGGGTCTTGCAAACCGAATGTGGATCGGTTTCACCGAGAAGCATGGCGGCTTCGTCCTCTCCGAGCAGGACGATGTCCGCCTGCTCGACGAGGGGGCGGAGCGTTGAAAGAGCCAGCCCCTTGTCCCAGAGTTTCAAGCGAATGTTCGGATCGAAGCTGATAAGAAGCCCGTTTTCTTTGGCAAACCGGAAGAGTTCAACGGTAAGGGCTTTCGTCGTCTCACTGAGGGCGGGAGTAATGCCCGAAAGGTGGAGAACCCCGGCCTCCTTGAGATGTTCCCAGTTGATGTCGCCAATGGAGAGGGTGCTGGCGGCGGAGTTGGAGCGGTAGTAGAACACGCTCGATTCTTCATTGCTGGAGAACTGCTTGAACATGATCGCCGTCGGGAGTGTATCACTGATGATTACATCAGCGGTGTCGACGCCCTCGGCGCGTAGCTCCCGAAGAACAAACGCTCCGAACTCGTCATTGCCGAGCTTGCTGATCCATTTGCTGCGGTGTCCCAGCTTGGAAAGACCTACCGCCACGTTCGATTCCGCACCGACGACCACTTTGGTAAACGAGTCGACATACCGAAGTTTCATGTGGCTGCTGGGAATGAACGCTACGAGGCTTTCACCGATTGTAATGACTTTACGCTTCATCAATCTGCTTCTCCGCTATATATCCATTGATTGCGCTGCTGTTCAATAACCTGCTCAATCTTGTGTTTTGCTTCTTTGAGCGCTTTTTTAAAGAGCTTTTCCCGCTCTTCCGTGTAGCGGAACTCGGGCACCGCAACGGATAAGCCGGCCAGAACCTCGTCATCGTGCTCAATCCGCACGGCGACACACTGGATCCCTTCGGTTGATTCCCCCTTTTCGAAGGAGAACCCGCACCGTCGAACCTCTTCCAGCTGTCGATTCAGTTCATCCGTATCGGTGATGGTGCGGTCGGTCACCGGCTTCAGCTTGCCGTCGGGGTAGAAGGAGCGGATCTCTTCGGGTCCGAATTGGCTTAAAAGCGCTTTGCCGTAGCCGGTCGAGTAGGCGGGCAGCTTGTTTCCCGGAGTGGAGACGACCCGAAACTGGCTGTAGAGATCGGCTTTGATCAGATACAATACATCGAGGTCGGAGAGTACTCCGAAGTAGAGGGTTTCACCCAGCTCCTTGGAGATGTCAAAGACGATGTTTCGAATTTCACCAAGGATGTCCGCATCGTTCACATACTTGTTTCCGACGACGAAGAGACTCTCTCCAAGGTAATACCGTTCCTCCTTCGCCTTGTGGTAGAGATAGTGGCGATCGGTAAGAGTAAGGAGAAGGGGGTGCAGGCTTGATTTGGGAATGGAAAGCCGCTGGGAGATGAACGCAAGCGACACTCCCTCCGGGTGAGCGGCAACAAGTTCCAAGATATCGAGAATTCGAGCTGTTGTCCGGTGTTTCGGCTCCATAAACCCCTCTTGTGTTCGCATATACGAACGCTGTTCCTGTATCCGTATATAAGTATACACCATATTGTTCGGAAGTAAACCCCTTATCACACCGTCCCGCCTTGCAAGCCTGCGTGCCGGACGGTATCATCACGAAGGTGGAGGAATCTTTGAAACAGTTGGTGTTGGCGGAAAAGCCGAGTGTCGGGCGGGAGCTTGCCCGGGTGTTGGGGTGCACCCAGCGCAGTGAAGGGTTTATTGAAGGATCCGAGTACATCATTACCTGGGCTCTTGGCCATCTGATCGAACTGGCCGAGCCGGCGGCCTACAGCGATTCCTACAGGCGGTGGTCGTTGAAGGATCTTCCGATGCTTCCCCCCGAGCTGAAGCTCGAAGTGATCGATCAGACGAAAGAGCAGTTTCGAATCATCAAGTCCCTCGTCGAGCGGGCGGACATCGCTTCCCTGATCATCGCCACCGATGCCGGCCGGGAAGGGGAGCTGGTTGCCCGCTGGATCATCGAAGAGTCCGGCTACCGGGGCCCGATCAAGCGCCTGTGGATCAGCAGCCAGACGGAAGAGGCGATTCAAACCGGATTCGCCAACCTCAAAGAGGGAAGCCTGTATGACAACCTCTACCGGGCGGCGTTCAGCCGGGCCGCGGCGGATTGGTACGTCGGCATGAACGTTACCCGGGCTCTTACCTGCCACTACGACGCCCGGCTCTCCGCCGGCAGGGTGCAGACCCCGATCCTCGCGCTGATGGTCGACCGCGAAGATGAGATCGAAGCCTTCAACGGCCGCTTCTACTGGACCTTGAAAGCCCAGTTCGGTTCGATTTCCGCCACCCTGTGGCCCACCGAAGAGACCAGCCGGATCGAGACCGAGGAGCTGGCCAATGAATACCGGGCGAGGATTGTCGGCAAGACCGGAACGGTGAGCGAGGTATATCGGGATGAAAAGACGATGCCTTCCCCCCTGGCGTACGATCTGACCGCCCTTCAGCGGGACGCCAACACCCTTTTGGATTTCAGCGCAAAGGAAACGCTGGACATCCTCCAGGGCCTCTATGAGCGGCACAAGGTGGTAACCTATCCCCGAACCGACAGCCGCTACATCACCTCCGACATTCTGCCAACCCTCAACCGGAGGATCGAATCGTTGACCAATACCGTTTTGGGTCCGGTCGCCCGGCAGTACCTCACCGGGGGATACGGCTTCGATGAAGGCCGCTTCGTCCAGGATGCGAAGGTCACCGACCACCATGCGATCATCCCTACCGAAATATGGGTGAATCCTGCTTCCCTGTCGAAGAAAGAGAACGATCTCTTCAACCTGATCGCCCTCCGCTTCCTGGAGGTGCTTTCCTCCTCCTATCGCTACGAGTCGATCCTCACCACGATCGAAAGCGAGAATCTCGTCTTCAAAAGCCGGTCGACCCGACCCCTCGACTTGGGGTGGCGAAGGGTCGCCCTGCACAGCGGCCTGAAGAGCGCCGAGTTCGTGGATGAAGAGGAATACCATACGGAAGAAGTAGCGGTCGGACAGATTCTTCCCGTTCTTGACACCGCGCTCAGGCGATTCACCACGCCTGCGCCTCTCCGCTACACGGAAGCCACCCTGCTTTCGGCGATGGAGAACGCCGGACGCCTCGTGGATGACCCGCTGCTGAAGAAACAGATGGGCGGAGGGCTCGGCACCCCCGCAACACGGGCGGACATCATTGAAAAGCTCCTTCAGAACGCCTACATTGAACGGGACGGCAAGGAGCTGGTTCCCACCCCGAAAGGGCGGGAGCTTATCCGGCTGGTTCCCCCCAGCCTGAAGAGCGCCGCCCTCACCGGCGAATGGGAATTGCGCCTCTCCAATATCGCCGAAGGGATCGAAGAGGTCGGACCGTTTCTCTCCGACATCAAGGAGAGCGCCCGCTCGCTTGTGGAGGAAGTGAAGCGAAGCGGCGAGGTGTTCGCTCCCTATTTTCCCGAATCGAAGACCTGCCCCCATTGCTCGAGCGTGATGATGAAGGTCACCGACCCGATCGGCCAGGCGCACTTCATCTGCCAGCGGCTCTCCTGTTCCTATGAGGAGAAAGAGATCAAAAAGCGGGTGTTCATCGAGCCGGAGAAGAAGGATCCCCCCGCCCCCAGGAAGGTAGTGGTCGTCAAAACGGCCGCCAATCCCGAAGCGGTGAAGAAGCGGGTGGTGGTGAAGAAGAAGACCCCGGAAGAGCTTCCATACCGATGGGAGACGACGATCGAGGTCGTCCGTCCCTCCAAACTGCACCGCCGGGCGGTACCCCAACAGCATGTATTCAAGGAGCGGGAATCCTCCGGATCCTCCTTTGCCGACCTGATCAGGGCGAGCGAGGAGCGGAAGAAGCGAAGACGGTAATACTGTTATTATAAAAACATTCTGTTACGCTGTAGACACTCTTGTAGCTTTCTGCTAGGCTACTCTCCATGCGGGAGGAAGCCTATGAAGCTTGCGCTTGTCGGGTACGGAAAGATGGGAAAGATCATCAAAACCCACGCCCTTGCTCAAAACCATGAGATCGCTTCGATCATCGACCCCTTTGAAGAGGGGGCGAAGAAATCATTGACCGTCGAAAACCTGCATGGCTGTGACGTGGCGATCGACTTCACCCATCCCGATGTGGCGTTGGAGCATATCCGTTTTTATATCGAAAACGGGGTTCCCGCCGTGATCGGGACCACCGGGTGGTATGAGCACCTTGGTGAAGTCGCTTCCATGGTCGATGAGGCGAACGGGACGATCCTCTACAGCGGGAATTTCTCTTTGGGAGTCGCGCTCTTTTTACGGAGCGTACGATATGCCGCGGCTCTGTATGGCAAGACGGGACGCTACGATCCGGCGATCATCGAAGTGCATCACAACAAAAAAGCGGACAGCCCTTCGGGAACGGCGGGCATGCTCGCCTCCCGGGTGCTGGAAGGCTTTCCTGAAAAGACCCGGATCGAATATGAAACCCAGCATCAAAGACGGGGGGACGAGGTGCTGCACGTATCAAGCCTCCGGGTCGGTTCGGTGCCGGGCACCCATACCGTCCTCTTCGACAGTCCGGAGGACACGATCGAGCTGATCCACACCGCTCGAACCCGGGACGGCTTCGCCTTTGGCGCGGTGGCCGCCGCAGCGTGGCTGAACGAACGGGAAAGCGGGCTGTATACATTGGAAGACATGGTTGACGCAGTATTTCTGCGATAGGAGACAATGAATGAAGACAATCGATTTCAGGGGAGTGCACACCGCGCTGGTCACCCCGTTCACCGCAAAGGATAATCTGGATGAGGACGCCCTGCAGGCGATCATCGAGCATCAGATCGAAAGCGGAATCAGCGGCCTTGTCCCCTGCGGGACGACCGGCGAGTCGCCGACCCTCAGTCACGACGAGCACGACCGGGTCATCGCCCTGACGGTCAAGTTTGCGAACGGAAGGGTGCCGGTCATCGCCGGAACCGGTTCGAACGCGACCGATGAGGCGGTCCGGCTCTCCCGCCACGCCCAGCAGGTCGGTTCCGATGCGGTATTGCTGGTCAGCCCCTATTACAACAAACCGACCCAGAAAGGTCTCTTCGAGCACTTCAAGGCGATCGCCGACAGCGTCGACATTCCCTGCATCCTCTACAACATTCAGGGCCGAACCGCGGTGAACATCGAGACGGCGACGGTGGTGGCCCTTCAGGAAGCATGCCCCAATATCGTCGGAGTGAAGGAAGCAAGCGGAAAGCTTCAGCAGATGCAGGAGGTGATCGACTCCTCGAGGCCGGAGTTCTTCGTCCTCAGCGGGGATGACAATATGTGTCTCCCCCTGATCGAGATCGGCGGCCACGGGGTGATCAGCGTCGCTTCGAACCTTCTTCCCGGATATGTCTCGACGATGGTTGAAAAAGCGCTCAATGGGGATATGGCGGAAGCGAAAAAGATGGAAGCGGTCATTTCGAACTTCTTCCGAACCTGTTTCCTGGAGACCAATCCGATTCCGATCAAGACGGCGATGGCCCGATACGGGTGGTGCAACGAATCGTTCCGCCTGCCGCTCTGCACCTTTGAAAGCGAAGCCAAGCGGGCGGAGCTCTATCGGGAATTGAACCACTTGGAATCCTTGAAGATCATCAAAAGGAGGTAGAGATGGCGACGATCAACAGCGCATACAGGAACCTGACAAGCGGATATCTCTTTCCCGAAATCAATCGCAGAGTCCGTGCCTGGCAGGAGCGAAATCCCGACAAACAGGTGCTTCGGCTGGGGATCGGAAACACCACCGAGGCGCTTCCTCCGGCGATCTGCAAGGCGATGATCGAGAAGGTAGAAGAGCTGGGGACGCGGGAGACCTACACCGGCTACGGAGACGAGCAGGGTGACGGATATCTGCGAAAGGCCTTGGTCGAATACTACCAACAGGGCGGCGTCTCTTTGGAGATGGATGAAGTGTTCGTCAGCGACGGAGCGAAGAGCGACGCGGCGAACATCCAGACCCTCTTTTCGACCGATTCGATCGTCGCGGTGGCCGATCCGGCGTACCCGGTCTACGTCGATTCCAACGTGGCAAGCGGCCGCTCGGCGGGGTGGGATGAGAGCCGCGGAATGTACAGGAACCTTGTCTACCTCTCCTGCACGGAAGAAAACGGATTCATTCCGCCGCTTCCGTCTCGGAAGGTCGATCTGATCTACCTGTGCAACCCGAACAACCCCACCGGGGCGGTGATGAACCATGAAGAGGTGAAACGGTTCGTCGACTATGCCCGAAAACACAAGAGCGTCATCATCTACGACAGCGCCTACAGCGAATACATCACCGAAGAGGGATATCCCCGTTCGATCTACGAGATCGAGGGGGCGAAGGAGTGCGCGATCGAAATCTCCTCGTTTTCCAAGTTCTCCGGATTCACCGGGGTTCGGCTCGGGTGGACGATCGTCCCCAAGAACCTTATCTGCGAGGACAGCAAGCCTCTGGAGCTCAACAGGATGTGGAACCGCCGCCAGACCACTTTTTTCAACGGTGCGAGCAACATCGCCCAGAGGGGCGGCCATGCGGCGCTTTCCGGGGAAGGGTACGAGCAGAGCCGGGCTCTTGTGAAGTACTATCTGGAAAACGCCCGCCTGATCAGGGAAGGTCTTAAGCGAGTCGGCCTTACCGTCTACGGTGGAATCAACAGTCCCTACATCTGGGCGAAGACCCCGGATGGAATCGACAGCTGGGCGTTTTTCGATCAGTTGCTCGATCAGTGTCACGTCGTGGTGACCCCCGGCGGCGGCTTCGGGCCGGCGGGAAACAGGTTCGTCCGGGTATCGGCGTACAACCACCGCGAAAACGTCGAGGAAGCGATGAAGATGATTGAAGAGAGGTTGAAGATATGAGCAAAAAGACCCTGCCATTGGGCCACGGCGCGCTTTTGGAGCTTGCAATGGAGCTGCCGACTCCGTTCTACCTCTATGATGAAGAGGCGATCATTGAGAACTATCGGGCGTTCAAGGAGCACTTTGCGTGGGCGCCGAACTTCAAGAACTACTTTGCGGTGAAGGCGTGCCCCAACCCGACGATCATCAGCGCACTGGCAAAAGAGGGAAGCGGGGTGGACTGCTCCAGTCTTCCCGAGCTCCTCATCAGCGAAGCGGTCGGCCTTGCGGGGGATGATATCGTCTTCACCTCCAACGATACTCCGGCAAATGAGTTCAAAATGGCGTATGAGCTGGGGGCGATCATCAATCTGGATGACATCACCCACATCCAATTCCTTGAGGATACCCTGGGCCTGTTCCCCGAAACGATCTGTTTCCGGTACAACCCCGGTCCCGAGCGCACCGGAAATGCGATCATCGGCAACCCCGTCGAGGCGAAGTACGGAGTTACCTCGAGCCAGATCATCGACTGCTACAAGATCGCCAAAAAGAAGGGGGCGAGGCGCTTCGGACTCCACACGATGGTGGCTTCAAATGAACTGGACGGCACCTATATCGTCGAAACCGCCCGGATGCTCTTCGAGCTCTGTGTCAGGATTCAGAAGGAGGCGGGGGTGAGAATCTCCTTCATCGACATGGGCGGGGGAATCGGGATTCCCTATCGACCGGAAGACTCGGCGATGGATCTTGCCTTCGTTTCACGGGAGATGAAGAAGCTCTATGAACAGATCATCGTTCCTGCCGGCCTCGATCCGCTTTCCATCACCTTCGAGGTCGGAAGGATGATCACGGGGCCTTACGGCTATCTGGTCAGTAAAGTTCTCCACGTGACGGAGAAGTACAAGGACTACGTCGGCCTGGATGCATCAATGGCGGATCTGATGCGGCCGGCGCTGTATGGGGCATACCACCACATCACCGTCCTCGGCAAGGATCGGGAAAAGCATGACCACATCTATGATGTCACCGGCTCGCTCTGTGAAAACAACGACAAGTTCGCGATCGACCGAAGCCTTCCGAAGGTCGAGGTGGGGGATGTCGTTGTGATCCACGATGCCGGGGCGCACGGGCATGCGATGGGGTTCAACTACAACGCGAAACTCCGCAGCGCAGAGTATCTTTTGAAGAAAGACGGCACCATCCGGTTGATTCGGAGGGCGCAAACATACGATGATTATGTAGCGACACTGCGCTTCGACGGCGCACCGGTGAGGATCTGAGATGCACATCTTTCCCGTCAGGGTGTATTACAGCGATACCGACTGCGGTGGAATCGTCTACCACGCCCGGTATCTCGATTTTGCCGAGCATGCCCGGACCGAACTGCTTCGCGAGATTGCACAGCGGCATAGGTTCGACGGCAACCAGTCGGCGATGCTGAATCTGTCGAAGACCGGCTTCGTGGTGAAATCGGTCACGATCGATTATCGGAAGCCCGCCAAGCTGGATGACTTGCTTGAAGTACGGACGACGGTCACTTCAATGAAGCGGTTTTCGATGACGCTTACGCAGCAGGTCTTCAAGGACGAGGATCTGATCGCCGATCTCCTGGTAAAAGTGGCGGCGATCCACTTGGACACACTCAAGCCGCAGCCGTTGGGTGATGATCTTCAAAAAGCGTTTCTGGGAGGGTGATGTGGCCTTTACCGTGTATAAGGGAGCAGCGGAATCAAGCCTCCCGATCGCGCTTGTTCCGCTCTGGGGGGAGTATCCGAACGTCGAAGGATCGGTGCGGCTCGGCATCCGGGATACGACCTTGCTGCTCATCTTTAAGATGCGATCCCCCCAGCTTTTGAGGATGGTGGATCGACACAATGGACCCGTGTACAGGGACAGCTGCGTGGAAGCGTTTTTACAGCAACAGGGAAGGGACGAGTATCTGAACTTCGAGTTCAGCGCCTCGGGGAGCATCCTTGCCGCCAAAGGGAAAAACCGCGAAAACCGAACATTTTTCGACCCCGATCTGATCGATACGATCCCTCGGACGATCGAAATTCTGGAGAATAACAACCGTCAAAGTCGGTATGTCGTTTCCGTTGAGCTCGATCTGAGAGCGTTCGGTCTCGTCGAAGAAGGGCGAGAGGTGAATCTTCGGGGAAACTTCAACGCGTGCGGCGACGGGCACAAGGTTCCCTACTATCTGGCGGCAAACCCGATCGGAACGGTGAAGCCGGATTTTCATGCCCCCGCCTTCTTCGCTCCCCTCGTCGTCACCGGGCGTTGAACACTTCCACTCCCGAAAGCTCCGCTTCACCAAGGAGCTTCGTCAGGGCAAGGTGGGCGAGGTGCTGGCCGAAGATCGCGGTGACGGTGGGAAGGGATCCAAGGACGTTCCGCCTGCGGCCTGTTGAACTGATCCGCTCATTGAAATCGGCGTGCTCTTCTTCGGACGGGTCTTTGTAGATGAAGCGGATCTCTTCCGCTGAAAAGATCACATCGATCCCCCGGCCGACGCCCCTGCGCTTGAGGCGGTAGCGCACCTGCTTGGCCAGCGGACACCCCCACGTATCCATGAGATCCGCCTTGCGCACCAGGAAGGGATCGCGCCGAAGGGCGGCGCCCATCGATGAAATTGCAGGAATGTTCGCCTTGTACGCATACTCGAGCAACGCGACCTTCGGGCTGAGCGAATCGATCGCGTCGATGACCAGATCCGTCTCTTTGCCTTCAAAGATCCGATGAACCGACTCCTTGTTCACGAAAAGAGGAAGTACTTCAACCTCGCAGGACGGATTGATCGCGCCGATCCGCTCTTTCGCCACCTGCGTCTTTTCGCTCCCGATCGTATCGTAGGTCGCAAGAATCTGCCGGTTGAGGTTGGTGATCCCGATCGTGTCGAAATCCACGATGCGCACCTTGCCGACCCCGCTGCGGACGAGCGACTCCAAAGCCATTCCTCCGACCGCTCCGAGACCGACGACGGTAACGGTCTTATCGTGAAGGGTTTTGATCGCCGAGTCGCCGAGCAGCCGGCTAATGCGCAAGAATTGTTCGTTTCTCATCGTTGTTTCTCACCAATCGGTCAAGGCTCCAGCCCGTCAACTCGGCAAACCATCTCTGATGAGCCTGCCAGGTTTCCGGATATCCATCCTCCGTCGGCTTTTCATAATCGCTTTCAAGGCCGAACGGAAGCCGGGTGAGCCGCTTTCCTTCGCCGCTCAGCTTTGAATGCTTCAACCTCGGTCCGTAGCTGAGGATGATATCCAGACGAGCGGCTTCACGGGCGACCTCATAGCTGCCGCCGAAGGAGTGCCACAGGAGACGGGGAAGCCTCTCTATGCCCCTTAGAATCTGAAGCAGCCGCCCTTCTCTTCGAACGCAGTGAAGCGTTACGCTGCGCTCCAGTTCGACGGCGACCCTCAAGAGTTCTTTTAGAAACGATTCCTGCCGATCGGGATGGGGAAATCTTCGGTCGAGACCGACCTCTCCAATCTGGAGATGCGGGTGGGCGACGAGAAGAGCATGAAGCTCTTCAACACCGGCCGGCAGTTGCGACGGCAGGAGCCCGATCGCCCCGTAGGGGGCGTGGATCACCGTTTCCCACTCCTCTTTCCTGCTTGTCGCATAGAAACAGGCATGTGATGGAGAAGCTGAAGAAAGGTGGCGGTGCAGGTCGAACATCCTATGCTCCAAGCAAGAGTGCAAGATATGTTACCACGATCGAGGAGAGAATCGGAAGGATCATTCCGCCTTTGAAGTATGCGAGGATGAAGGCGGCGGAAATTCCGGCAAACCCCGAGTAGAGGTGCGGAACATAATCGAGGAACACCCCGGGAAAGATCAGCGGCCCGAAGGCGGCGATCGGAAGGAGGCGGAGCATCCGGGAAAGCAGCGGCGGCAGCTTGTCCAGAAAGGAAACCCAATAGGGGATGACCCGGGGAATGAAGGTCGCAAGCGCGGAGACGAGGATCGGAACCACGAATGTTTTCATACATCCTCCCGAATAATGAGCGAGCCGATGAAGCTTGCAAGGAGCATCGAGACGACGAACGACCAACCGATCTTTACTCCAAGAAGCAGCGTCAAAACCGAGTGGGTTCCCGCCGAGATCGCGGCGATGAGAAGGACCTTTATGCCTTTTTTACGAAACTCCTGAGCCAACAGCGATGAGAACATCGCATAGATCGTCACTCCAACCGCCAGCTGAAGGGCGGGTGGGAGGACCAAGCCGACGAGAAAGCCAAGCGCTGTTCCGCTGACCCATCCGGCGTAGGAGGTCAGCTCCAAGCCCGCCATGTACGAGGCGGGAAGCCTTCCGGGATTCATCAACGAGATGGAAAACACTTCATCGGTCGTTCCGTGAGCGATGAGCGCCCGCTTCATCCCCGTGATTCCATCCTCCAGCCGCCGGGCGACCTCCGCTCCCATGAAGGTGTACCGAAGGTTGATGAGCAGGACACTGATGAACAGTTCGGCAAGGAGGGCGCCCGATCCGATCAGGCTGGCTGCGAGGAATTGGCCGCTGCCGGCAAAATTCGTGACGGAAAAGAGCACCGCTTCCCAAAGACGCAATCCCAGATTCTTTACCACGAGGCCAAACGCCATCGCGGTGGGAAAATACCCGATGAAGATCGGAAAGCCGTCTTTACAGCCCGTAGAGAGGGTAAGATTGCGTTCGCTCATAAACGTGAGCGTAGTAAGTTAAAACCGTTTTGTCCAGTAATGGCAGTATGGCAGGGTTCCTTTTTTCCGGTAGTAGTCCTGATGGTAGGATTCCGCCCGATAGAACATCTTTTGAGGAAGCACCCGGGTTGCAACCTTCATACCCCCCGTTTCGAGCCGGCGGATCAGCTTGAGTGCAGTGTCAAACTGGTCGCGGCTGCGATAAAAGATGACGGATTCGTACTGCTTTCCGATATCCGGTCCTTGCCCATCCACCTGACCGGGATCATGGATCTCCAAAAAATACTTGGTCAGCTCCTCATAGGTGATCTTCAGCGGATCGTACGTGACCTTGACGGTTTCATAATGACCGGTCTTCCCGGTGAGGACCTCTTGGTAGGTAGGGTTTTCCGTCGTTCCGCCGCTGTAGCCGCTTTCCGCTGTCCGCACCCCGCTTTTCTTGGAAAAGAGATACTGGGTTCCCCAGAAGCACCCACCGGCATATAAGGCGGTGGTGACCGGTTCGCCCGGTCTGAAGACCATGCTGATCGAATTCACGCAGTGGCGGGTGTTTGTCGGAGTGAAGCCTTCACCTTCAAAGACGTGCCCGAGGTGCGCGCCGCAGGTAAAGCAGATGATCTCGGTTCGGATTCCGTCGGCATCGGGAACTCGGGCGACCCGGTTCGGCAGCCCCTTGTCAAACGCCGGCCATCCACAGCGAGCGTCAAACTTCGCGACCGAGCTGTAGAGCGGCTCATTGCATTGTTTGCAGTAGTAGGTTCCGCTTTCCGTGTAATCGGTATAGATTCCCCGATAGGGATATTCGGTTCCTTTCCTCAGGATGACCGACTGTTCATCGCTATCGAGCGGATTGAGGAGGGAACGATCGATCTCGGTAAATACATATGGAGTGTTCATGCGGCCAATGTACTCCGAGATGAATAAAGAAAGAAGGGGTACCGTCACTGCTTTTTTTGCTTGAACAAACGAAAGAGAAGGAAAGGCGGAGGAGTGAGATGAGTGCAAAACCTGTTGCCGGTCTGAAATGTCAGCGCAAACTGTCGCCTTGAGCCTCGATTATGCTTCTCCTCTTCTAAGCGCTTAGGGGAATCGGGTGGTGGAAATTCGGGTTTCAGTCGCTGATCAGGGGGACGAACGCCACATCAAGGAGCTTTGTCTTGCTGATCGAATCGTCAGAGACCTTCTTAACCAAGACCAGCTGTTGGTATGTCCGTTCGCCATAAGGGATCACCATCTTTCCTCCGACGCGAAGCTGCTCGACCAGGAGGGGAGGAATCTCAGCCGGGGCGGCGGTCACCATGATCCGGTCATAGGGGGCAAGCTCGGCCCAGCCCTTGGCGCCGTCACCAATGATATTGGTGATATTGTGATAACCCAAGTCATGTAAACGCTCTTGGGCGGTAACGGAGAGCTCTTTGATTCGTTCAATGGTAATCACTTCTTTGGCGAAGTGGGCGAGAAACGCCGTCTGATATCCGCTGCCGGTTCCGATCTCAAGGACTTTGTGCGTCTTGTCCACCTCCAGCGCATCCGTCATATACGCCACCAGCGAAGGCTGACTGATCGTCTGATTGAACCCGATGGGGAGCGGCCCGTCGTAGTCGGCAAACCGTTTGCTCGGACCCTCTAAAAAGAGTGAACGATCCAGCGAGCGTAAAAAATCGATTACGGCTTTGTCCATATGGCAAAGTATACCACAGTACGATTGGCAGATAGAGAGCTGCGCCTCGGTACAATGATTTATTCAGCGGTAAACGGGTAGGTCGGACCCATTCGGACGGTAACTACTTTCTGAGGGCGGAGAGCGACGACGAGGAGGCCGAGGAGGGGAAGCAGAAGCCCCCACCAGAAGCCATGGCGATATCCCTTGGATTTTGCGATCGCCGCACATGCGATGCCGAAAGTCACTCGACGGATGATACCAATAGCCACAACGGCTACCACCACGGTCCAAAAAAGATCTATTCCAATCGATTCCAAATAGCCGTTCAATACCTGCACCGCTGTCATAAAGTCCATAGGTCAGCTCCTTTTCCTTCAGTATAGGATACGGCAGGAAAGAACGAAAGCGGATTTCCAAAGCAAAACGGTGGATGAGGCAACGATCCCGGGTCACAAAAAATCCTGCAAGGAGTAACACCTTACAGGATCTTGACGATAAATCGGGCTGGACGGATTTGAACCGTCGACCCCATGTCCCCCAGACATGTACGCTCAACCCCTGCGCTACAGCCCGTCAATGAACGATGCGAACCTTATCACGTAACGATTGCTTTAGTCAATTGAACAATATTTGTCTAGAAATCTCACTAAAGGTGCTGTACTATTTACAGGTGTAGTAACCCTAAAGATGTAGCATGTTTGTATGATATCCGGAGGTATTGCTGTTGAGCACCAAAGCAAGATTGGCAAGATCGTTGAAAGAGTTGATGGCTGAGCAATCGCTGGATCGGATTACCGTAAAGGAGATCGTCCGGCGATGCGGCGTCAACCGACAAACCTTCTACTATCACTTTAGGGACATGCATGATTTATTGGATTGGATGTTTATCCATGAGGGGGGTGAGTTCCTGAAGAAGAATCCGGTCTATGATTATGATGATGACGGTCAATCAGCCTTGAAAATGATCTGCTACTACCTTCAGGAACATAAAAGCAACGTTCTTTCCATCTATCATTCGATGGGCCGGGAATTGTTGTGTCAGTATCTCTGCAGAGAAATCTACAAAATGCTGAATAGAATTGTTACACGTCGGGGTGTTGCCCGCAAAATGAGCGAGTTTGAGCTACATACGATCCTGCATTTCTACAAGCATGCGTTTGTCGGATCGATGCTTGACTGGGTTGAAAAAGGTCTGCCGGGAACCCCGGAGGACGTCGTTATCCGCTATCGACCCCTGTTAAAAGGGATGTTTGATGCTACAATGAAGAAAATGGCTTGAAGTCAGTAAGAGTGCATACTTGATGATTTGGTGGTGATGGCGTACACTAACCGAAACATTGGGCAAAATAAAAGAGAGTGTGTCATATGAACGTGAGAAAGAATCTAGTGAAGCGAAGTGTCCTCCTTACACTCGTATTGGGAGCGCTACTCGTTACTTCGGTGTACGCGTACCAGTTCTCCCCGTTGGAGCAGACATTCCAGCCTTCAGGAGCTGAGTCCTCTAAAACATACACAATCGTAAACGATTCAAACGATTCAATTGCAATCAGCATTTCCGCATTGACTCGAGACCAGGATGCTCAAGGCAATGAGATCAACACCCCGGCTGATGCATACTTTTCGATTGTTCCCAATAAACTTGTTGTCCCGCCTCAGTCCAGCTGGGTCGTTCGTGTTCAATACCGAGGCCCCCAAACGGTAACAACCGAGCTCGCCTTCCGACTGAAAGCGGAACAGATTCCGTATTCACAGGGGCGCGCCTCTACTGACAAGGGGATGTTCAACTTCCTCTACATCTACACGACAAGCTTATACGTTCAGCCGTCGAGAGTCGTCGAAAGTGTCGCGGTTCGCTCCCTTGCTCCGGCGACCCTTGAAGACGGATCCCCCGGTCTGGCCGTGACGGTCGCCAATCTCGGTACGGTCCACCAGCTCTTGATAGCCGCAACATTGGAGATTCGCGACAATAAGGGAAAGACGGTTCTTCTTGAAGGCCAAGATGCTCTTGGAAGCTTGGATGGAATGAACCTGCTGGCTCGCAAAACTGTAACAAAGACAATCCCGTGGCCGAACGGATTATCCAGCGGATCGGGTGTAACGTATCAAGCAACCATTAAGTATACGAAATAGCGCACCACCTTCCGAAGCAGAAGGGACTCGCGATGGGCAGAAAAACTAGTAAAAGCGCAGTTTTCCTCGGATTTCTTCTGAGTATCGGGGTATTGATTATTGCGTTTTTCCTCTATCACATGGTAACGAGACCTCCTGAAAGACCTGTTCCTCACATTGAGGAACAGGTGATCGTTTTACCTGTGGAAGAGGTCAGGGTCGAACCAAGCCCCATCGCAGCCGAAGAGCCGGCGGTAATTGAGCCGGAAACGGCAGCAGCGCCTCCCGTTGTTTTTACGGAAGAACTTCCCTCTGAACCAATCAGCGTTGCCATTGGAGAGGATGTTGGCGCAGAGCCTCCTGCCGTCATTGAAAAAGAACCTGCTTCCGTTCTCATCGTCGAAGAG
>SHOI01000012.1:19577-32091 GCA_004294855.1 Sphaerochaeta sp.
GAACAACGCTTCCCGAAGAGATCGATGAAGATCCCGAGATCGTCGCCTTGATTGGAACCTTGGCCGAAGAACCTCCTGTTGAGGAGTTCGTCGGTCCGCCACCTCCTCCATATGTGTTCGATCCGTTGGTATTCACCGAAGAAGAGTATGACTTCTTCTATCCGACGGCGCCTGAACCGCTGCCCGCCGATGATGATTTTTGGGCGGACTTCTTTGTCGTCGGCGAGGATAGTGCCGTTGCGTATGATGATGGCACGTATTACTTCCGCCTCTTTGTCAACGAGGATCTTGTAGGAACAATCGAAATTGTTTTCGAAGGGGAGGAACGCCTGGTCAACGTGGAGGATCTGCAGTTCTACGTCGCCGAACATCTTACAATGGCGGCCCGTATTCGAATTTTCTCCGATCTTGGCTCCCATGTGACTCCTGAGGAGTTGGAAAGACGTGGGGTTGAGACGGTGTATGATGAACAGGCTTTCGTTCTGTATCTGACGTTCTCTATCCAAGACATGCCCGAACGAATTCTCAGCCTCTCATCCGCCACGGTCAACCGCCGCGAACAGTACGCGATCAGTGGAGCAATTCCCTTGAAGCCGCGGTGGTTCAGCTTGGCGGCGAATTTGAACCTGTTCGGTCAGTTGGAATATCCGGATGATCTCAGTAAATTCAACCGGACGCTGCTGAACCTTTCCGTTTCCAATCGCGCTTCCCTCTTCGGGGTGGCGCTGAACTACAACTTCACCCTTTCCCATCAGGAACCCTACTATAATCCCGGCTCATGGAACGGATATTACGATTTCGTCGATGCCAGCATCCGGCTTTCCTTTGGAAACATCGGCAGCGGTTTGGGTAAAATCCTCGGAGCCCAGTCCAGTATCGGTATAAGTCTGGAAAAAAACTACGCTTTCGGTACAACGGGTGCAAAGCGTACTCAGATTGAAGAAACTCTTACCATTGTCGAAGAATCGGACGTTGAAATCTTCCTGAACGACAAGTCCTTTTATACTCGGAGACTCAAGCCCGGCGTCTACCGCCTGCGGGATTTCATTCTCGTTCAAGGGGCAAACCGAATCCGGATTGAGGTGACACCGACTTCCACCGGCAAACCGGAAAAACCGATCTATTTGAATTTCGGATACGATTACCGCCTGTTGGCCAAAGGCGATACCACCTATGCCATCGGACTCAGCATGCCTCAGAGCCGCGGACCAAATAAGGAAGGCTCGTTCGCTCTTCTCTGGCTTGGGGGGGATTATCTTTCCTACCACCCGAAAGCGTTTACCGCGACATACCGGCAGGAACTGGGTGTCACCGATGCGTTGACGACGAGTATCGACCTTGCATTCACCCCCGGAACCCTCCAGGCATCATTGGGGATCGTCTTTGCCACAATGATCGGATCGACCCAGATCCAGGGGTCTGCACATGTGGAGACCGATACATGGAAAGCCTCGTATAACGTGAACCTCGGCCAACGCTTCGGCCTCAGTGAAACGTCTTTTTTGAACCGGCTCGGGTTGTCCGGCAACTACAACCGACCGGTCGACTCGAAAGGAAGCGCCTCCGTCTCCCTTTCATACTCCGACAGCCTGTTCAACCTGCTCCGCTACTCGCTCAGCGGAAGCGGCGCCTATACCTTCGATACGGCCCTCGCTACATGGTCGGTCAGCGCCTCAACCGGCTTCTCGCCCTTTAAAGGGTTTTCGATAAACGGTTCAATCTCGTTAACCGGTTCGAGCAACACTTCCAAACCGATTCTCACCGGTCAAATCAGCGGAAGCTACTCCATCAGCTCCAAAGCAAGCATGAGCAATACGAATTCAATTCAAGCGACCGGGGTGAATTCGAACCTGAGCATGAGTCTGCGTCCTTCAAAGGATGACAGCATCACTCTCTCCTACAGCGGAGTTCGTACGGAATTCGATGGCAGTCCCCCGAAGTTCGGGGCGGGAGTTCTCGCCGGGTCCTGGAATCATTCGGGGACGTTCTCTTCCTTGAATCTGAGGCACCAGTATTCGCTTGCTCAGAAGAATATGACCACCACGGTTATGATCAACACCGCGTTGGCGTATGCCGGCGGAGCGTTCGGCCTTGGGCGCAGCGTCAGTGATTCCTTCCTCCTGGTCAAGCCGACGGGGCTCCTCAAGCGAGGCCAGGTCTCGGTCGCCCGAAGCCTCGACAGCAGTCCCACCTATCTGCCCCGTCCCTTCGGAAGCGCATTGTACAATGGGCTTTCCACTAATACGACCAACACCGTCGCCGTTTTCTCCAGCGGTCCCACCGAATTCTCCACCGGAAGCTCTTTCGTGTATTCGCTTTCGCCGCGGGGGAGAGAAAGCTTCGTCGTGAGAATCAGCATGCAGCCGGCATTTACCGTCAGCGGAGTGCTCATCCAAAAGGATGGAACCCCGTACATCCAATACTCATCGCCGATATATCGGATCACGACCAACGAGGAGGGCGAGGAGAAACATGATCGGGACGATACGCTCTACCTCTTCACCGACCAGGATGGACGGTTCATCCTCAATGAGGTGAAAGCCGGATCCTACCTCTTTGATTTGAAGGTGGATGACGATTGGTATGGAGTCCGCTTCGATGTGCCCGAACAGGATGCCAAGACGATGGGAATCAACACCATATTGCTTCTTGAGTCCTATCAGGTGGACGACCCCGCCTTTGAAGGTCGAGTCAGCTATTTCGATAAGGTCGCCGTACTTCTTGAGGCTCAGATTGAAGATGCCTTCCATGTCGAAGTGGCGGATGAGTATGATGCCCGTCTGACCCTCAACGTGATCGAGCAAACGGATGAGGAGAGCTTCTGGAATGCGATCTTCCCGTCATTCGATGAGGACCCGTTCTTCGGCTTCGACGATGCCTTCGTGACGGACGATGACTTCTACTTCGATCCGCTGGTCTTTGACGAGATGATCGGTGATTGGGAATCACCTCCCACAGAACAAACAGTCACCACCGCTGCGCCCTAATGTTTGCTTGACACCTTTGAACAAAAAGAAGAACATATGAGAGAAAGCATATCGAGTTGCAAGGGTGGGAGGTTGGCACGTGCGCAGTGATATTATCAACGAAGTATTAACGGTTGAAGATCGGGCTCAGCAAATAGTCCGAGATGCGGAGCGGGAAGCTCGTGAAATCATCACCAATGCCCAGACGGAAGCGAATGCATTTGTCCGGGATGCGCTGAAACAAGATCGAATCCTGGCCCAAGAAACGATTGCTCAAGCCGAAGCGGACCTGGTCGACCAATTGACCGAATATGAAGCCTCATTGGACCGCTCTTCCCGACTTACCGCCGAAGAAGTGAAAGAGATCGCCCAGGCGATCGTCATCGAGGTGTGTAAAACCAATTTGGATGGAATAAGCGAGTCATAATGAGCTCAGTAGATACATACGGATTTGTCAATGCGAAGATGCGTGCCCGACTCGGTAAAGCGCGGGAAGAAGCGGTTACCGAGGCTCTTTTGCGTGCTCCGACCCTGGTGGATGCGATTGCCGCCTTAAGACCGACCCGATATGCCGCCTTGGCCCGTTCGTATGATCAAAGCGGGGATATCCAATCCATCGAGCTGGTTCTGCTCAAAATGGAGATCGCCCTGTATCGGGAAATCGCCCAATATCTGGATGGAGTGGAGGGACGGTTCGTAGCGGAACTGCTTGGGAAAATCGAGATCGACAACCTGAAGAATTCGATTCGACTCTGGTATTCGTCGATCATCCACCGTCGTCCGATTCGTCATCGGAGTGAATACCTCTTCAAGGAGGTGATTCTTCATCCGGTCGATTGGACTGCGCTCATCAATGCGCTCTCATGGGATGGGGTGGTAGAGGCCACGGCAAACACCCCCTACCATCCGATTCTTCCGGAGTATACGGAAGAGTCTTTGCGGGAAGAGGGGCTGTTTCAATTGGAGAGCCGGCTCGACCGGGTGTGGTATGAAGAGATTCGCAAGGCGACCGCTTGGCTGAAGAAAACCGATCGTCAAAAAGCGTTGGAACTTCTTGATCAGGAGATCGATCTGAAGAACCTCCTCATCCTTGTTCGCTACGGATGGTATCACCGTCTGGAAGCAAAGGAGCTGCTCTCCTTGCTCCTGCCGTGGGGGGAGGTTTTCAAGAGCAAAGAGGTGAACCGCTATATCGAGACGCCGAAGGAGAATCGCTCGGCAAGCGAACTGCTTTCGCAGTTCCTGCCCGATGAGCAACGGGTCGGTGATCACTCGGCGGTTGAAGAGGTGCTGCGAATCGAAGAGCTTCTGGCTCAAAACCAAAAGAGAGCGTACCGGCGCCTCCTCGGGGGAGACCCGTTCACCATCGGTGTGGCCTTGGCGTATTTCTTCCTCAACAAAGAGGAATTCAGGCGGATCAAGGCGATTTTGAATGGAAAGTATTATGGATTTGATGAAGGATATATCAGGGGGGTAATCGGATGAACTTATTCACAAAGCCGATGCGACTGCTTACTGCGGTAGTACTACAGCAACGAAGCGACCAGGTGGTCAAAGCGTTGCTCCAGCTGGGTGTGTTGGATTTTATTCACATCAGCCGGCTTGAAGCAGACCAGCTGGCGAAGCTCTCCTCCAAACCGAGTACGACGAACCGGGTGGTGCTCGAAGACCTTCGAGGTCGAGTTGAAGCGCTCCTGAAACAGGGACACCTTGCCCTTCCCGGGGAAAGCACGTTGGACGTATCCCTGTTGGCGGAACCCCAGGTCGATGCGTATCGGGCGGTCCTCGATGAACTGACTCAAACCCTGCTTGCGCTTAAAGAGCGCCAAAAAGTCGCCAACCAAGCCCTGTTGGGGGTGGAGGAGATGCGCCGATACCTCGCTGAATCCAAGTGGCAATATCTGGATCTGCGAGTCGGAAGCGTGAAGGAGGGAAAGAGCGAACAGCTGGAGGAGAAGCTCTCACCGTACGGCGCATTCGTCGAGCCGATCGACGAGGAGTTTGTAACCGTGCTTTCCCTTCGGCGGGATCTCGCGCAAATCGATCCGCTTTTGGATAAGTTCGGCTGGACGGAGGAAAGCGATCCGCTGCTTCAGAAGCAGGCGGTCGTGCTTGTCCGAACCCGTCTTGAAACGGAGCACCAAAAGCTCATTGATAAACGGGGTGAGATTGAGCAATCGGTCAAACGAGCGATCGCCGAACGCAAAGAAGAGCTCCATGCGATCTGGTCGAATCTCCGGCTCAACGAGCTCAGCGACCAGATTAAGAGCTATTTCTCCTATACCCGCAATACGACCCTCTTCAGCGGATGGGTTCCCGCCGATCAAGCTGAGAGCGTTCGAAACGCAATCGTCGAAGCAAGCGGCGGGCAGTGCGTCGTGGAGTGGACGGAGGCGACGGAGGTTCCCCGTGAAAGCGTTCCGGTCGCGGTAACCAGCCCCAAAGTGCTGGAACCGTTCCAGAACATGGTCAACAACTACGCCACACCGGAGTACGGCACCGTCAACCCGACGATCTTCGTGATGATCGCCTACCTTTCGATGTTCGGCCTGATGTTCGGCGATGTAGGACAGGGGCTCGTCCTGCTGTTGGTCGGACTCTTCGGATCGCGGAGCTACCGCCGCAATCCGGAGAAGAAGGAAGGGCTCCTGACGCGCAATGTCACGAACCTGCTCGTCTACCTCGGGCTCTCCTCGATGCTCTTCGGAGCGCTGTTCGGATCCTACTTCGGCCTGCCGCTCCTGCCGCCGCTGTGGTTCAACTTCGAAGCGGCGGTCGAAGGGCATGCTCCCGCCACTGCACTGGTCCGTGACGTGTACGGGATTCTCGGCATTACGATCAGGTTCGGAATCATCATCATCTACACCGGCCTCGTTTTGAACTGGGTCAACCTGTTCAGGAAGAAATCCTTCGTTCCGATGCTGCTTGACAAGAACGGGGTCGTCGGCGGTGTCCTGTTCGGGACCGGAATCTATATGGCGTTCGGGTTCGTCGGATCGAGCTATCGCTCCTTCCCCTCCGATCCCTGGATCATCCCCACGCTCGTCATCTGCCTGATTCTGCTCTTCGCCAAGCCGTATGTGCAACACTTCGTCGACCTTAAGCAAGGGAGGGCGGACAAGACGTTCGGCCAGGTGGCCGCCGGCTCGATCATGGAGTTCCTGGTGGATGTTCTGGAGATTTTCACCGGGTATCTCTCCAACACCCTTTCCTTCATGCGGGTTGCCGGTCTTGGCATCGCCCACGCTTCGTTGATGGGAACGTTCAAGTATCTTCAGTCAATGGTCGGTGGAGTGGCGGGTGTTCTCATCTTCATCGCGGGCAACCTCTTGGTAATCGTCCTCGAGGGCCTCAGTGCAGGTATTCAATCGCTCAGGTTGAACTACTACGAATTCTTCTCAAGGTATTTTACCGGTCGGGGAATCGCCTACAGACCAGTTGGACTGAAGCGGTCTTCGTCGGACAATCGATAAATTTAGTGCATTTGATAGGAGGGTCTCGTATGACCAAATCGATGTTCAGAAGGAAAATCACGATGAGCTTAATTGCAACCGCCCTGGTGCTGGTGGGTTCAGGGTTCATCTTCGCCCCGAGCGCCTACGCCGCCACGACCGAAGCGGTAGCCGCAACCGGATTGGATTACAACCTTGCCCTCGTGGCGTTTGCCGCGGCGCTGGCGTTCTCCGTCGGTGCGATCTCCGCCGGAATGGCGATCGGACGGGTCGGAAGTGCCGCGATGGGTGCAATGAGTGAACGGCCCGAGATTGGAACTCAAGCGCTTATCTTCATCGCTCTCGCCGAAGGAGTCGTCGTTTTCGGCTTCATCACCAGTCTGATGATTCTCGCAAAGGTTTGACGATGAGATACGTTGTCATCGGTGACGAAGACACCGTCTTGGGTCTCTCCCTGGTCGGTGTATTCGGCATGCAGGCAACAAACCCGGAAGAAGCCCGAATCGCGTGGGAAAAAGCGCTTGAGGACAAAGAGAACGGAATCATCATCATCACCGATGAAGTCGCCAACATGATTCGATCCTCCGTTGATCGATACCTGTTCAGCGAAACGTTCCCCCTCGTCGTGGAGATTCCCTCGCCGAAGAGCGGCACGAAACGCAGTGACCTCCGAGCCCTCGTGAATCAGGCGATCGGAGTGTCGTTGTGAGGATGAAGAGATGAAGAGTACAGAAACGCCATTGCTGGAAGGAATTCTCAAGGAAGCGGCCCGAAGTGCCCAAGACCATCTTGAGGATGCCCGGACACAAGCCAAAAAGATTCTGGAACGAGCGCAAAGCCGCGCCGAAGAGGAGGTCGCTTCCCAAAAGCGCGCCACCGATGAAAAAGTGAAGCAGATCCAGTTGCGCCTTGCGACCAACAAAGCGTCGGCCAAACGGAAAGCGGCGTTGAGACAGGTTGATGATTCCTATCAACGGGTGATGGATGCAGTGTTTGTAGCCCTCGATTGTAAGACCTTGAAGCCCCATTTGCCGTATTGGATCGCCGAAGCGGCGATCGGACTTGATCGGAAAGAAGCGAAGGTCGCCTACAGCCGCCTTTGTCCCGTGACCGAGGAAGACTTGAAGAAAGCGGAAGCCCTGATTCTCAAAGCCACCGGAGCGAAGATTCGCCTTCACCTGGAGGAGAAGTATATCCAGGGACTTGGGGTTGTCCTCTCCTCGATCGATGGTTCAACCTCCTTCAACAACCAAGTCGACATCCGGCTCAGACGCTTTGAGCGGCTGATTCGATCAATGATTCAGGAGCGGGCATGAACGAACGCATTATTGGAAAGATCAAGCGGGTCAACGGTCCCGTTCTGATCGTCAAAGGAATTCAGGATGCCAGAATGATGGAGCTGGTGCACATCGGCGAGCAGCGCCTCGTCGGTGAGGTCGTCAAGCTCCATGATGGCGAAGCTACCGTCCAGGTCTACGAAGACGCCACCGGCCTGAGGCCGGATGATAACGTCTACGGCAGCGGGATGAGCTTATCCGTCGAAGTAGGCCCGGGGCTCATCGGGCAGATCTATGACGGAATTCAACGTCCTTTGGAGGAGCTGATGGGCTTGTCCGGAGCGTTCATCGCCCGGGGTCTCTCCTTCGATGCGATCAGTCATATAAAACAGTGGGAATTCACTCCCGTGATAAAAAAGGGCGCTTCCGTTTCCAGGGGGATGATTCTCGGAACGGTTCAGGAGACCAACCAGATCGAACACCGGATCATGGTGCCTTTGACGATTGAAGAGGGGATCGTTACCGAGATCGTCAAAAAAGGTTCGTACACCGTTGTTGAACCGATTGCGAAAATCACCCTTCCCGGCGGCCGGATCGTGGATGTCCCGATGGTCCAACGATGGCCAATCCGGGTTCCAAGGCCCACCAAGGAGCGGCTTTCCCTCGACCGCCCCCTGATCACCGGCTTGAGGGTCATCGACACGCTGTTTCCTCTGGCGAAAGGGGGAACGGTCGCGATTCCCGGCGGGTTCGGCACGGGCAAGACGATGACCCAGCACTCGATCGCCCAGTGGTGTGATGCGGACATCATCGTCTACATCGGTTGCGGCGAGCGGGGAAACGAGATGACGGACGTTCTTAGGGAGTTCCCCCAGTTGATCGACCCGAGAACCGGCAACAGCCTGATGGATCGGACGATCCTCATTGCCAACACCTCCAATATGCCGGTCAGCGCCCGTGAAGCCTCCATTTATACGGGAATCGCCTTGGCCGAGTACTACCGGGACCAGGGCTATCATGTTGCAATCATGGCGGACTCCACATCCCGGTGGGCGGAAGCGCTTCGAGAGCTTTCCGGCCGGATGGAGGAGATGCCCGCCGAAGAGGGATTCCCCGCGTACCTGCCGACCCGGATCGCTCAGTTCTACGAGCGGGCGGGGTATATGAAGACCCTCAGCGACCGGGAGGGGTCGGTTTCAATTATTGGAGCGGTCAGTCCGCCGGGCGGAGACTTCTCCGAGCCGGTCACCCAGCATACCAGGCGCTTCGTCCGCTGTTTCTGGGGCCTTGATCGGGGTCTGGCTTCTTCCCGGCACTATCCGGCGATCAGCTGGCTCGATTCCTACAGTGAGTACCTTGATGACGTGCGCCACTGGTGGAGCGAACACAGCGAGGATTCCTGGTACCGAAACCGCCAGAAGATCATGGATCTTCTTCAGCGGGAAGTCCGGCTTCAACAGATTGTGAAATTGGTGGGACCGGATGCTCTGCCGGATACCCAGAACTTTATTTTAGAGGTGTGTTCTCTCTTCAAAACCGCGTTCCTGCAGCAGAACGCCTTTGATGAAGTGGACCGTTACTGCCCGGTGGCGAAGCAGGTGAAGATGCTCGGCGTCATCCTTGCGTACTATGAAAAGGGCAGTGAAGCGATCAACGGCGGAGTACCGATGGTAAAGCTCCGCAGGTTGCGGGCGGTTCAGGATATGGCGCGAATGCGCTTTACGATCAAGGCGGATGAACTGCACCAGATCGACCGAATCCAACTGCGCATGGAGCGGGCGATCGACGAGTTGGGAGGAATCTATGAACATTAACATCAGTCAGTCAAACCTCCTCTCCGGCCGCGAGTATCGGGGAGCCGCCCGAATCGACGGACCGCTGGTGACGATGCGGAACACCCACAATGTCGGGTATGGCGAGCTGGTCGAGCTCTCTACCGGGGATGGGAAGATCCGGCTCGGTCAAGTCCTCGATACGAGTGATGAGATCGTGGTGGTTCAAGTGTTTGAGGGCACCGACGGCCTGTCGATGCCGGGCACGGGGATGCGCTTCCTCGGTGAGCCGCTGACCCTTGCGGTCAGTGAGCAGATGCTCGGGCGGGTGATGAACGGCCTGGGCAAGAGCCGCGACGGGTCGGCGACCCCTCGAGGATACGCCGAGCGGGATGTGAACGGCGAGCCGATCAACCCGACCGCCCGGGAGTATCCCCGGGATTTCATCCAGACGGGGATTTCCGTCATCGACGGATTGACCACCCTGATCCAAGGCCAGAAATTGCCGATCTTCTCCGGCAGCGGATTGTCCCACAATCAGCTTGCCGCCCAGATCGCCCGCCAGGCGAAAGTGCGGGGCAGCGGAGGCGATTTCGCCACGATCTTCGTTGCGATGGGCGTCAAGTACGATGTCGCCAAGTACTTCATCGATTCCTTTGAAGAGAGCGGAGTCCTTGACAATGTGGCGCTCTTCCTCTCGCTCGCCGATGACCCGTCGATCGAACGGATCATCACCCCCAAGACCGCCCTGACCCTTGCCGAGCATTTGGCGTTCGACAAGGGCAAGCACGTTCTTGTGATCATGACCGACATGACCAACTACTGCGAGTCGCTCAGGGAGATCGGAACGCTACGGGGGGAGATTCCCTCCCGAAAAGGGTATCCGGGGTACCTCTATTCAAACCTGGCGGAGATCTATGAGCGGTCGGGGAAGATCATCGGCCGCAGCGGATCGATCACCCAGCTGCCGATTCTTTCGATGCCGAACGACGATATCAGCCACCCGGTGCCGGACCTTACCGGATATATCACCGAAGGCCAGATCGTCTTTGAACGGGGAATGCACGCCCGCGGCCTCTATCCTCCGATCAACCCGCTTCCGTCGCTGTCCCGGCTGATGAAGGACGGAATCGGCGAGGGGATGACCCGGGAGGACCATCCGCACCTGGCGAACCAGCTCTTCGCTTCCTACAGCCATGTCAAGGATGTGCAGAACCTCGCCTCCGTAATCGGTGAAGAGGAGCTCACCGCCCTCGACCAGCAGTATCTGGAGTTCGGCACCTTCTTTGAAAACCGCTTCATCAACCAGGGGTATGATGAGGATCGTTCGATCGAAGAGACCCTCGATCTCGGGTGGGAGGCGCTGAGCAAGCTCCCAAGCGAAGAGCTCCAGCGCGTCACCGACGAAGAGATCGCCCAGTACTACCGAGGCTGATATGGCAACGACCACCTTGGCGCCGACAAGAACCAACCTGCTCAAGCTCAGCGAAGATTTGAAGTTCGCCAAGCTCGGGCATGAGCTGCTCGACCAGAAGCGGTCGATTCTGGTTGTCGAGCTTCTCACACTCGTCGACCAGGCGGTGGATTTTGAAACCCGGGTTCTGAGTTCCCTCAAAGAAGCGCAGAACGCCCTGAGCGACGCGATCATGCAGATGGGCCGGCTCAGGGTCGGAAATTTGGCCGGGGCGGTCAATATCGATTATTCAATCAGGGTGGGATCCCGGCGGGTGATGGGAGTTTCGGTGCCAAAAGTTGAAACATCCTTTATCGATAAAAGTCCCTATTTCTCCAGCGAAGAGACGAGCATCTTAAGCGAGGTCGCGATCGATCGCTACCGCAGCGCCCTTACCTTGATGGGACACTTGGCGGAGCTGAAGGTTTCCATCATGCGTCTTGCCCGGGAAGTGAAGAAAACAATCCGGAAAGTCAACGCTCTGGAAAAGATCGTCATTCCTCGAACCGAGGAAACGATCGCCTGGATTGACAGCCGGATCGAAGAGCAGGATCGGGAAAACGTGATTCAGCTGAAAACAATTAAGGATCGGATGGAGCGAATCAAAGCTCTCAATCAGGTTTTGACGCAAACCGATGATGATGATACGATAACCACAGGGGTATAGCATGTCAGTCCCGTTTAAACAAATCGTTGCGTATATTGATGGGTCGGAGAGTTCGATGACCGCTTTGATGTATGCAATCAAGCTGGCAAAAGAGCATCACGCCCGGGCGACGGCGGTATATGTCGTCAATACCAAGGCACTAAGTGATTTGGTCAAGAGCGGAATCTTTGTCGCAGTGGAGCGTGATGAATACCAGAGAGATCTCTACGAAGATGCCGATCGCTATCTTCGGCACGCCCGGCACCTTGCCGAAGAGAAGGGAGTGGAGATTGATACCGTTAAGTTGGAGGGGTCGGTCCACGCTGTCGTAAAGGAGCTGGTCAAGAGCCTTGGAGCCGATCTGTTGATTTTGGGCGGTGTGAGTGATATTCGCTCCCGCCGGGATGAACTGGCCAGCGAGACGGATCGGATGATGCGAACCGCCCCGTGTCCGGTTCTCGTTGTTCGGGAAGATGATGATATTTGGGATGAGTTTGAGCGCTGAGGAGCGACACCTATGAATGTACTGGAAGCATTAGAGAAAGAATTGATCAAAGTTCCCCTCGAGTCGGGTGAGAAATATGCAATAATCCGAGAATTGGTTGATGTCGCAGCCCAGGCAAAGGGCTACGATGGCGAAGCGTTGCTTGATGCGGTTTTGGCGCGCGAGCGCTTGGGATCGACCGGAATCGGTAACGGCATTGCCATTCCCCATGCCAAAAGCGATGCCGTCAACAAGGTTACGATGGTCATCGGCGTCTCCAAGATTCCCGTTGACTTCGAATCGATCGACAACCAGAAAGCCCGAATCTTCTTCCTCGTCATAGCTCCCTCGAAGGAGGCCTCCGCCCACGTCGAACTGCTTGCTTCGATCGCCCGATCCTGCTCCAGCGGAATCTTCCGCCGGATGCTCGAACAGGCGAAAGATGCCGATGAGGTGATCCAGCT
>SHOI01000250.1 GCA_004294855.1 Sphaerochaeta sp.
AGAAGGAGAGCAGATCCATGAAAAGCATATCAGAAATCCTCGGTGGTTGCCAGCTGGTATTTGGGTTATCTTTCGATATCCAGCAAGTATTCGATGGAATTCTGACATTCGAGCATCGCGCGTTCATAAAGATACTGCAGGTGATAGAGGAGTTCCTGCCTGCATACGAAAGCAAGACGGATCAGCTTGGACGAAAAGGCTATGAAGAGATTAGCATGATCCGCAGTGCTCTGGCCAAGCAGTTCTTCAAGATTCCCACAGTAACCTCGCTACGCAACCGCCTGCTCTGCGACCTTGCGCTGAGACAGATTTGCGGGTTCACCGCTGTTCCCAGCGAGGCGACTTTCAGCAGGAAGTTCGCATCCCTCGCAAGCCGCAAGATCATGGAGGAGACCCTTGGGCCGATGGTGAGCTTCTATCTGGAGGGGCATATCGTGGAACACATCAGCCGGGACTCGACGGCCATCGAAGCTCGCGAGCAGGCCAAGAACAAGAAGAGAGAAGTGATTCCGAAGGGGAAACCCGGCAGACCCAAGAAAGGATCAGAACCGAAAGAAAAGAAACAAACCGTTTTGCAGAAGCAACTTGAGCAGACGGCCCAACAGGCGATCGAGGAATTGGAATCCCGGTGCAGCTGGGGATGCAAGCGCAACAGCCAAGGCAATCCCTTCTGTTGGAAGGGCTACAAGCTGCACCTCGATGTTACCGATAACGGTATCCCCGTCAGTGCCATTGTAACCGGGGCGAACGTGCATGACAGCCAGGTAGCCATCCCCTTGGAGCGGATGACCGAACAGCGGGCCAATCACCTGTATTCACTGATGGACAGTGCCTACGATGCGAAGCCCATCAGGGACTTCATCACCGCCAACGGCAGGATACCCATCATAGATCCGAACAAGCGCAGAAAGCAACAACGGGTTCTTTCTCCCTCCGAGAAACAACGGTTCAAGATTCGTTCGACCGTCGAGCGATCCAACTCCCACCTGAAGGATTGGCTGATACCTCCGAAGATCATGGTCAGGGGGACAGAGAAGGTGTCCCACTGCCTGATGACCGGCGTGCTATGCCTTGCAGCGATCAAGATCCTGCAGTATTGCATCCTGCCGGACATCCGGAAAACGGCATAACACCACAAAA
>SHOI01000251.1 GCA_004294855.1 Sphaerochaeta sp.
CTGCATTGAGGCAATCTGCTCGTCGGTGAGCCTTCTCTTACCCTTGCTACGTCGGGCCTCCTCTGCCATAGGGTGCCTCGAATATAAGAATTCCGAGAGCAATGGAAAATGAATTATTCCATAAGGAGAAAGCCGTACTCAATACCGAACCTTCGCATCCTTGACGGCTTTTACCTGATCGAGCCGGCCTACCGGGGTCGAAACCGGGGCCTTCTTCAGCGAGGCGGGATCGCTTTTCGCTTTTTCCGCGATGCGGATCATCGCAGCGATGAACGCGTCCAGACTCTCAAGGCTTTCGCTTTCGGTGGGTTCGATCATCAGCGCTTCGTCGACGATCAGGGGGAAGTACACCGTCGGGGGGTGGTACCCTTCATCGATCAGCGCTTTGGCGAAATCCTCGGCGGTGACTCCATACTGCTCTTTGTAGTTTTTGACGCTGATCACAAACTCGTGCATGATTCCGCCGGTATGGGGAATCTCATAGTACGGCGCCAATTTTTTTGCCAGATAGTTGGCGTTCAGCACCGCATGATTGGCGGCGGCTCGAAGGCCTTCGCTCCCCATGCGGAGAATGTAGACATACGCCCGCAGAAAAACGAGGAAGTTCCCCCAGAACAGGCTCACCTTCCCGATCGAATCCGGCCGGTCCCAATCGAACACATACCCCCCTTCCCGCAGATCGATATCCGGCTTCGGAAGGAACGGGCGGAGCAGATCGTTGACCATTACCGGTCCGCTGCCCGGGCCGCCGCCGCCATGGGGGGTGGAGAACGTTTTATGAAGGTTGAGGTGGAGCACGTCGAAGCCCATGTCGCCGGGGCGGGCTTTGCCCATGATCGCATTGAGGTTCGCCCCGTCATAGTACAGCAGGGCTCCCGCTTCATGGACCGCTTCGCTGATTGCAAGGATATCCTCTTCAAAAAGCCCGAGGGTGTTGGGGTTGGTCAACATGAGGGCGGCGACCTCATCGGAGAGCTTGCTCTTCAAATCAGCCAGATCCACCAATCCTTTCCTGTTTGAAGCGATTTCAACCACATCGAAGCCGTTGACCGCCGCGCTGGCGGGGTTGGTCCCGTGGGCGCTGACGGGAATCAGAACCTTGGTTCGCCCAACGTCGCCCTTTTTCAAAAAGTAGG
>SHOI01000104.1 GCA_004294855.1 Sphaerochaeta sp.
GATTTTCAACCGTTTCGGGAAGAACCCTTGCATCGGCGATGTGCCGGGTATCTTCAATGGTCAACGGCTTGCCGTCAAGCTGGCTTTCCGCCGTGGCATGGATGTCGGTAAAAGGTTTTTCCATCAGAGTCCTCTGGTGTAGGTATGGGCACAGCGGGAACAGACCATCTTGCCTTCCTTCACTCGAACATAGTTCTCGGAGACCCCTTCCTGACAGGTTTCACAGAGATAGGTCTTGAAGATCCTGGACTTTTCAGGAACGTTTTCGGGTGCCGGCTTGACATCGAACATCTCGTGATAGTCTCCATTCATCAGCCAATCGAGTCTTTGATCCCTATCCTTGTCGGGTGTTCTTCTCAAGACGAGTCTGACGGACTTTCCATTCTTCCTGTTGTAGAAGGAAAAGGCGTTCTTTCCCTGCATGTCGAAGATCAGATTTCCCTTTCCCACGGTGCATCCGAGGAGAACCTGAATGGCATCCACCCCGCAGGCATCCCCTTCGGCGATGCAGACGATTTCTTCATCGACGCTGCGTTCCGCTTCCAACAGTTCCAAGGCATAGAGAGAAGCCCTGAAACCGACGGCGAGACCACCGCAGCCATGGCCATGAAAAGAGACGCATGTGTTCCAAAGCTCAAGGTATTCGTTCTGCATGGATACTCCTATAGATTGATTTCCTCCTGTTTCTTCTCAAAGAAGAGGCTGAGGAAGTAGAACGACAAGGACAACGCCATGATGGCGAAGCCAGGTGCCAGAAGATAGTTGTACGCATGGCGAAGCATGGCACCCCGTTTCCAAGCATAGTTCACCATGGTTCCCCAAGTGGGATGATACAGGTCGCCGAAACCAAGGAAGCTCAAGGTGGATTCCATCATGATGCAGGAGGTGGCGCCGGCGAGGAATCTGGAGACGATGACATCCTGGAGATTTCTGACATAGTGGTGTAGAACCGTATGAAGCTTACCGTAGCCGAGAAGCGTACAGTTTTCAATGAACGGAGCGGAGGAAAGGTGGACGATCTTTCCCTTCACCACCCTGCTTGTTCCCACCCAGCCGAAGGCTGAGATCAGGGCGATCAAGGTAAAGGAGGAACTGCCGAGGAAGGTTGAAAGGACGATCAAGGTGACCAGCTTCGGAAGATAGACGAACATATTCGTCAAGGATGTAAAAATGCTCCCGACGAAGCTCTCCGAAGAAGAAAGCGTTCCGATGGCTAAACCCAGGACCAAAGACAGGATGCTGCTGGTGACCCCGATGAAGAGAGTGTCTCCGGTTCCGTATATCAATTCCGTATAGATGTCATAGCCAAGATTGTTGGTGCCGAGAAAATGCTCGGAAGACATGCCCTGCCACGGCGGGAACATATCTTTTCTGCTGTAGGATGTAAAGAGAGACGGTACGAGCGCGATCAGGACAAAGAGAAGAAGGATCGCAAGGCCAAGGTAGAGAGGAAGATTGCGCCTCTTCACTGCGTTCTCTCCTTTTTTCTGAGTTTTGGATTCACCACCAGACAAAGACCATCGGAAAGGATGATGGAAAGAGTCATGAACGCCGTGGTGACAAAGAGAATTCCCTGAATCAACGGATAGTCGAGGGAATAAACCGCATCAGTCAAAAGAGTTCCCATGCCATTGATCGAGAAGAGATTTTCAATGACGAGAGCCCCTCCAAGGGCGGAACCTACGCTCATGCCCACCAGATTGATGAAGGGGGCGGCGATATTCGGAAAGATGTAATGATACTTGATGGTTCGACGGGAGAGACCTCTGGTCTTCGCATACAGAACATACTTTTCTTCCGAAATATTGGCGGCGAGGTTGCGGACCAGAAGAAATCGGGAAGGAAGTTGAGCCAGAACAAGAGTAAGCACAGGAAGAAACAGATGCCAGATCCGATCAAGGAAAAAGCTAACGGTTCCCTTCCGTACTCCTGTGGAACTGAGATTTGCATAGGGAAACCACTTCTTGTGAAAGGCGAAAAACAACAGCAGGACAATACCGATCATGAAGGTCGGCACGGTGTTCAAGATGACGGAAGACGTGGTGACCGCCCGATCGAACGAACCGCCCTTCGACAGCCCGGACGACAATCCAAGCACCAGAGCGATGATGGAGGTAATACATACGCTTGTCAGAGTAATCTGGAGAGTATGCCCCAAACGATTGAAAATGAGGCTTCGGACCGTGGCCTCCTTTTTGTAGGAATATCCCAGACTGCCATCACCCAAAGATTTCAGATAATGAAGGAATTGCTCGGGAAGGGGGGCCTTTAGATGTAACGCATCCTCGTAATACTCATATTGTTTGACGGTCATATCCTCTTCCGCGAATCCTGTCAGATAGGCGATGGGATCTCCGGGAAGGATCCTCGGAAGAATGAAATTAAGAATGATGACGAAGCAGAAGGCCAACAATGCGGTCACGATATCCTTGCGATACTTCGTCATCATTCTTTCCCTGTCATCTGGATGAAATAGTCATCCAGTTGTTCACGTTGTTCAATCCGAAAACGGCATCAACGGTCAGATTGCCGAGTCCGGAAGAATACGCATAGATCAGATTATCCCAATAGAGGGCGATCAGGGGAGTATGAGCTGCATAAAAGTCCTGAAGAGCACCCGCTGCGACATAGTATTCTTCCAGGTTTCTGGAAGAAGCGAGACGGGCGATGACGGCCTGGAATTCCGGATCGAAGACCTGGCAACCACCCTGCACGGCATGGGTTCCATCGACGTAGATGGATCCCAGACCGTTCATCATACCCATACCGGCGGAAGTGTAGCCATAGATGGCGGCTTCGGTGGTGATGTTGTTGTTGGAGAACCTGTTGCTCGTCTTGGCGTTGTAGGAAGCCCCATCCAGACCGTCGATCGCTACCTGCATGCCGAACGCCTCCAGCTGGGTCTTGATCAGTTCGGCGTAGCCGAGATGGGTCTGCTTGGAGGAGTTGACCGTTAGAGCGAAGGACATCGGCTCGCCGTCGGAATCGACATAGACGCCAAGAGCGTTCTTCCGATAACCCGCCGCCGCCATGAAGCCGTCAGCCTTCCCGATGTCATGACCAAGCTTTTCCGTATCCTTGTAGCCTACGGTCGTAGGCGGCACGAACCCTCTGTTCGGAACGCTTGCATATTCACTGCCGAAATACGCCTTGAAGAGATCATAGTCGAGCGCATAGGACACGGCTTTCCTCAAGTTTTCGTCCGCGAACGGTCCTTTCGCATTGTTGAATGCAAGAACGGCGGGAGCATTGGTGGCGGGAACGGCGACAAGTGAAACGGCGGGACTGGAAGCAAGGAAATCCTGATAGGTGGCCGGAACACCCATGGAGTAGTTCCAGACGATGTCGATGTCACCGTTCTGGAGCGCCAGATACATGGTATCCTCATTTCCAAAGATCCGGTAGACGATTTCTCCAACCCTTGGAGTTTCGGGATAATCGGCATTCGCCTTGAAGACGATGGTTCCGGATTCCGCGGAGAAGGAATCAAAGGTATAAGGACCGCAACCGATGCGCTTGTCGGCGACGGTCGGAGAGGCGTTGTTTTCAAAGATGTGCTTCGGAAGAATCCTGAAGGAGGTCATGTCGCCAAGCATTCTGACATTGGCGGAGGGAAGGACAAGCGTGATGCTTCGGTTGTCCGCACTGACGGTACAGGAAACATACTTGGCTTTGGTAACCTTGCCTTTGCTGTCCGTCTGGTCGGTAAGATATGCGCTGCCTGAAGCATCTTCATGCTGGAAGGTGAAGAGGATATCCTCGGCCGTAACCGCGACTCCGTCCGACCACTTCAGTCCGTCTTTCAGGGTGAAGGTCCAGGAGACACCGTCCTCCGTCGCGAAATCGACAAGCAGAGGATGGTAGGAACCGGAAGTGTCCTGATAGACGAGAGGAAGCTCGGTGACCGCGCTGGCCAGCATATCGAAGGCGTACTCGCCCCGCTCGGCCTTCTCGATCTTGGCGGTTGTTCCGACGGTGATTCTTTCCACTGCAAAAGAAGAGCTTTCTCCCGCAGGAGACTCCTTCACAGGCCGGGCAAAAAGCATCAGCGCACTGGAAAGCAAGATGATGACGAGTACCGATAATCTGTGTTTCATAATTCCACCTCTTCACTATTTCCTGCCATGGTCGGTGACACATGGACAAGGATTGAATGATCGCTGTTTTACTTCCTTCAGGAGCACTATGCATACCGGCATATGAGGGTAGCGGTCACTTCATGTGACGTGGAAACGGCTTCGTGCCGTCGATATCGAGTATAAGGGTCTCCAAGCACGAGAGTCAACCGACTCGATTCTTTTCCAGATCGAGGATCCGATCCGAAACGTGATCAACCAAATCTCTGTCATGGCTGATGAGAAGGATGGAACCGCCCTTTTCGATGATATTCTTCTTTACAAGTGCAAATACATTCGCCTGAACCATCACATCCAGCATGCTGGTAGCCTCATCCATGATGAGAAGGGTCGGTTGCAGAAGAAGGCAGCGGGCAAGAGCGACCCTTTGGGCTTCGCCACCGGAAATCTGCCGGGGAAGATGCGATAGGATTCCCTCATCGAGATTGACTTCGGAAAGAACCCTTAAAATCAAGGTCTCCGTCTCTTCCTTCCCTTTTGCCAAGCCATGATACCTGATGAGTTCGGAAAAGGAACCTCTGATCTTCTGATTGGGATCGAGGGATGCATAAGGATGCTGGTAGACCATCTGGATTCCTCTCCCCAGTTTCCTGTCATACGGCGAGGTCGGAGAGAAGAGCATGGTTCCATCGACCAGGATCTCCCCCTCATCCATGGGAACAAGTCCGCAAAGGATCTTTGCAAGGGTCGTCTTGCCGATGCCGCTTTTGCCGTAGACCCCCAGAATCTCTCCTGTATCGAGAGAAAAACTCAGATCGCTGAGCACGTTTTTCTTCCCGAACGCTTTGGAGACGGACTTCACTTCGATCATCCGTTGCACCACCATTCGTGTTCCCCTTCCCTCTGATGGATACGTTCATCCCTGCACCGCTCGGAGTATTCCGGACAGCGGTCGGAAAAAGGACAGCCTGTTCTCTTTCTCAGCGTCGGAGTCGCCTTCATGCCGTTGGAAACGAGCGAAGAGACGAGACCCTTTGTGTAGGCATTGCGAGGGTTCTGAAGAAGGAAACTCTTTCCATGCTCCATGGTCCTCCCTCCACAGAGGACAAGAATCCGATCCGCATTGGAGGCGACCCCGATGTCATGGGTGATGAATAGTTGTCCCGCGTCGGGAAACAGAAGTCCAAGATGCTCCAGCATGCGGGATGCCGCTTCCTTGTCCAAACCATTCGTCGGCTCATCGGCGATGATCAGTTTCGCTCTGGTGCAGAGCGCCAAAGCCACGGTAACCCGCTGAGCCATGCCGCCGGAAAGCTGGAATGGATAGCTCTTCAGAATCTCATCAATATCACGAAATCCTACCGAGCTGAGGGCGGATGCCGCCTTATCCTTCGCTTCAGCGCTTCTCACCCCTGCCCGGTGCAGGCTGTCGTAGAGATGATGTTTGACCGTTCTGGAAGGATTCAGGAACTCCATGCCGTTCTGAGGAATATACGCCACTTCCCTGCCCAGAAGAGAAGATGCGACCTTGGGATGAGAGCAATCCTTCCCGTCAAGAATACACTGCAAGCCTTCGGTCTTGACGTTGGGAGCAAGTTTGCCCATCAAGGAAAGAGCGATCATGGTCTTGCCGGAACCGGTCTCGCCGATCAGAGAAAGCTTCTCCCCTTTTCGGATGGAAAAGGAGACGTTCTTCACAAGGGTCCTGTTCCCGGCCAGCGTCTTCGCATAGATGGTTCCACTGGAATACCGGAGCAGACTCTTCTCTCCTTCCTCTCTTCCGTTCCTTTTTGAAGTCGCCATGCAATCCATCATAATGTAAGTCCTACAGTATTTCATGGCACAAT
>SHOI01000252.1 GCA_004294855.1 Sphaerochaeta sp.
GTCAAAAATACCGTTGACACGCTTACGGAGCTTTCTGTAGGTGGAGATCTAAAGAAATTCGATGGTGGAGATCTCGATGATGAAGGCATCAACAAAGTAATGGGAATCGTCGACGATGCCCTCTTCGCCGCTCAGATGGCGGAAGAGCTTTCCGGAGCTTCCTCCATCGACTTCACCGGGAGTCTGGATCTGACAGAGCTTCTTGAAAACATCGGTGGCAAGGGAAGAAACCGAATTCAGGCGCGTGATGGTGGTGATGACGACTTCCTGGAGGATATTATACCCACCCTCTTCAGAGTGTCCGGAGACGTAACCAAGATGATGGGGGCAAAGATCGACGGTGATAAGGTCATAGTCGATCAGAGGATGTATCGGACCTTCCTGGCAATGACGAAATCCTACCGTTCTTCGCTCGAATATGCGTTTGGCTTTGGTTTCGACGCACCACAGATGAAGAGATACAGATTTGCAAACGCCATGCATATTGACCTCTCTTCGATCATCAAGTATCTGCTTGCCGTCGCCGTTACCGAACATGATGAGTACCTCAAGACGAAGAACGAGAGCTCTCGTACGTTGATTGAGGATTTCCTTACTGCAAATGATCGTGCATTTGTAACCGGTATAAAGCCTGAGGACATGGAAGGTTTTAAAATCAATCCTCCAAGAGAGGAAGATGAAGCAAAAGCGATTTATGAAGGTTTCGGTGATTATCTCAAAGGTAAAAATCTGGAAGAAACCATCAAAGCCACCTTACAAGGAATCGTTTCATTCACCGCTGTAGGTGGTCTGTTTGATGAGGCGATTGATGACTTTAGTTTTGATGAGATCTTTAAGGATTGAGGGGGCGGAGTGATATGAACAAGAACAAGAGATTCCTTGCAATAGTATTGATCGTGCTTGTTGGAGTCACTCCACTGTTGGCTACAACCTATGGACCCGACAACGTGGTGTACGAGCAGACCGCCCAGCCGTTCACGGGGACGAACATCTGGTCGTTGTCGATGGGCGGAGCCGGATTGGGGATGAAAGGATATTCGGAGAGCTTCCTGCTGAACCCGGCGAACCTTCCGGGAAGCGGATTCAAATTCACGATACCTGCCGTAACCGTGACCGCCTACAA
>SHOI01000105.1 GCA_004294855.1 Sphaerochaeta sp.
GCAGGACTCTGATTGAATTGCCTCAGCAGATTTACGAATGTGTCTTCATCAATCAGGTCGTCCTCGAAGTTTCGTAAGATGATTTCGATCGCCCTTGGTGAAGCCCCGACCGTTCTGGTGGTTGTATTCAATGCAAGGAACACATCACGTTGCATTGACTGACCTATCCTGCCGTATTCTCCATCCGGATCACGTTCGTTTATAGCATAGAGTTCGTGGTACTGTGTTTCCGTTATTGCTTTAATCTCCCACAGCCGTTTCACCAGCGAACGGTAGGGAAGCCACCATGTACAATGAAGTCGCGCAATGAATCGCAGTAAGACTTTTCTCTGAACCGTTTCCAGTGAATAGGATTTGAATTCTTCGAATACCTGCCGTTTCAGAGTATTTTCGGGAAGCAGGAATTCAGCGGCAAACAAGTTCGCCTTGGCTTCGACGACATCATCCTCCGAACCATTCTGTCGGCTCAGGTGAGATCCGGTCTTCGTGAAATAATGGTACAGCTCATGGGCAATGGCAAATATCTGCTTGTCAACATAGTCGGCGGTATTCAACCCAATGAACACCAGACGTTCGCCCCCTTCATCGGAGCATAGAATTACAGCGGAGAAAGCCGGCTTTTCACGTTCCGCTTCGATAGGGATTTCCAACAGGATAATTCCAAGCTTGTCAAGAATCGTTTTAATGTCGTTAGCTATCGGAGGGTCTTCGGAGAACCCGAGCTTAAATCGTTCCTTTCGGGCTACTTTCTTGATTGACTCGATATCTTGCGTGTTAAGCCTGATGGTTCGATTCATGTCCCAACCTTTTCCTCAATAGGATCTGCTGACGTAACGCAAGCATCATACCGAGCAGGGCATCGACTCCTTCCTTCTCCGCCTCACTCATGGTTTCACTGCGAAGGGCAATGAAGGGCTGTGACCGTTCCTTCTCCACGAACAGATCTGTGATATCAAATCCAAGGACATTTGCCAAAGCTTGGAGTTGAACGATAGAAGGAATGAAGTCATCACGTTCAATGCGTCCGATCATGATTCGATGAATTCCGGTACGTTCTCCAAGCTCTTCTTGAGTCATGTCCATACGATTTCGCAATTCGAGAACAGTTTTAGACAGCTTATCCGTAGAGAGTATTTTCATCCATGAATCTCCTCATATCATCAGTATACACTGTATTGGTAGGAATGTAATTTATTGTATCATATTTCTCAATAGATCAGCATCAAATTGGATTGTTTTGTAATTTTAAATATCAACCATGATCCTGATACCATGAAAATGTTCAATGAGGATTGCATTCACTTACAGAGAGAACCTGAAAGACAATGATATTTGTATAGTCGTTTATCAGCCCAGCAATCCAACCGCCAAATCATATGCCAATGCATCCAGCTTTGCTGCTCTGCTTCCGAGGAGCTCGAGCAGGGAGGAGCTTGGTTTCAAGGCTTCGACCCATCGTCGGGGAATCGCTTCGGAGCCGTGTATCGCACCGGCCATCATCCCGTAGATTGCCGCATTGGTGTCGGTGTCCCCGCCCCGCATCGTGATCGCCCTGATTTCATCTTCGATGCTCGTTGCATGCAGAACGCTGTACAGCGCTTGCTGGAATGAGACGGTTACCCAGCCCTTGTCCGGTCCGTCGACGACCGGCGGCTGCGTTCCGGCAAGCACAAGCACCTTTTTCAGGGAAGGATCGATCTCGATGCGATCGGCAAGTTCAAGCAGATAGGTATAGATCTCTTCCTTTGATGATCCCTCCAGGATCGCTTTCCGAAGCCCCAGCGCCCACAGCTGGTTCGCCTCCTGGCAGAATCGGTGGACATGGGTCAGCTTGCACTCTTCACGAGCGATCTCCAGAAGCTCTTCCTCGCTGACTCGGGTTCCCCAGATACCCAGAGGAGCCACCCTCATCAACGCCCCGTTGGTCCATCTGAGATGCAGGAAATAGTCGTTCTTCAGCGCCTGATAGGTGGTGCTGCCTATGCCCGGCGGGTCGGTATCGATCCAGGCGACATAGCGGCGCCGAAGATCGACGACATTGAACCCGTCGTTGGCGACCAGGCTGGCCGCCATCAGCAGGGCCATCTCGCTGTCGTCGGTGACGGTACCGCCTTCAAAGGATCGGATCCTGCTGCCCATCTCCTGAATTCCGAAGGGGAAGAGCTCTTTGAGCATTGCGCCGGAAGTGCCTTCGACCTGAGCGCCGAACGCATCGCCCACCATCAAGCCCAGCAATGAACCATACGCCCGGTCGATGAGGCTCATCAGGCACCTTATGCTCTGTAGCTGTGGATGCTCGGCAGGAGGATGTTTACGCCGATGAAGGTGAAGATGACGGAGATGAAGCCGATGATCGAGAACCAGACTGCATGCTTGCCCTTCCAGTTTCTCCTAAGTCGAAGGTGGAGATAGATCGCATAGATGATCCAGGTGATCAGGGACCAGGTCTCCTTGGGATCCCATGCCCAGTAGCGGGACCAAGCCTTTTGCGCCCAGATCGCTCCGCTGATGATGACGAGCGTGAGCATCAGGAAGCCGAAGACCACCACCCGGTAGGCGAGGATGTCGCTGACTTCGGGATCGGATAGGATCTTGTGCTCTTCGCTCCGCTTCGAGTCGATCAGGTAGATCACGCTGATTGCGCACCCGAGGGCGAAGGAGCCGTAGGAGAGGATCGCCGTCCCCACGTGGAAGGTGAGCCACATCGACTGGAGGGCGGGCATGAGCGGCCGGACGGTCTTGCTCTGCAAAGAAGCATACCCCATCACCAGAATCGCCAGAGGCAGCACGAACGCCCCGATCGCCCCGAAGCGGTAGATCGCATAGAGGATCAGGAAGCTCAGCACGATCCCCCAGGCGAAGGAGAGGGCGAACTCGTACTGGTTGCTGAACGGCAGCCGACCCGCCCCGATCGTCCGGGCGATCATCGCGGCCGTATGGGAAAGAAACCCAAGGGAGGTCGTGAGGATGGCGCCTTTTTCCACCCGCTTCGCCAGCTTGGAGATCCGGACGAAGAAGAGGAGGGCGGAAGCGACATAGAAGACAAAGGCGATCATGAATGCCGTGTTTTCAATCGTTTGATACATATGTGTTATCCTTTTTCGCCAAGGCGGTTGTAATCGTTCGATGGAAGATCCATTCGTTTCTTCGGCTGGACGTGATGATTCTACCATCTTTGTAGGTGACAAACCTCGGATAGAGGTAGAAGCTGACAAAGAGACCGAGAATGATCGTGATGAAGGAGACGAGGACGATCGGGTAGGAGAGGTCGCTTCGAACCAGCAGTCCCGTATAGGCGATGCTGTGGGTGAAGGTGATCGACAGGTTCTCATAGCTGATGTGCTGGTTCGGGGCGAGAATATACGATCCGACCGGCTGGCCGAACTCATAGAGCACGACCGCATAGTACGGGTCGATTTCCCGATCGCTTAACTTCACCGGCTGCTGGTCATGTCCGATTCCGAGCTCGGGGTAATATCCGTAGAGATAGATCGTCAGATGGTTCGGCTGGTGGAAGTACGTCTTTCCGCTTCGAATCAGCCCCTCGGCCACGACTTCGCCGCTTTCCGAATCACTGATCTGCAGATGGCTCGTCCACCCGTAGTTGGCTTGGTAGAACCCGAGGCCGTTGTGGTGGAAGGGTTTGTTCACCCACATGGTCTCGCTCAGAGTGGTTCCGTCGTCGTCGACGACCGTCACGTCGCTGTAGTACTGTTTCACCGCCCCGTTGGGTTCAAAGGTCATATGGAAGTCATCGAGGGTGAGGGTGAACCCCTGTTTCTCAAAGCGGTGTTGGTTTCCCGGCAGCAGGGTGATCATCTCCTCGCTGGAGCTCATCGTCCCGATCGCTCCGCCGAGGAAGAGGATGATGATTCCCAGGTGGGTGATCGCCGCCCCGAGCACGCCGTAGCGGTGCTTGGCCGCCCGGATCACCCCGTCCTCTTCCGTCACCCGGTAGCGGTGCTTCTTCAGGTATGAGCGAACCTTGTCGGCATCGACACCCTCGAATCCGTATTCTTCTTCCTTGAAACGGGGAAAGAAGGTCGGCTTGACCTGACGCACCTGCCCCTTCAGGCTGAGGATCGTGCAGAGGGCGAGGTTGATGGAGAAGAGGACAAGGAGGATGATGAAGACCGGGGAGCTGTACGCAGTATCAAGGGACAACCCGAGGATCAGTTTCCCCATCGCCGGGTAGCGCTCAAGGTACCAGGTCTGGGCGCTGTGCTGGGGCAGCACGGTGCCGATCACGATATATCCTCCGATCAGGAGCAGGAGGACGATCGCCACCTTCAGGGAGGCGAGGAAGCGAATGAATTTCGATGTGCGATTCTTCATACTGTCTTTATACAACACAAGAGCCAAAAGCTTCCACCTTTGGCTCTTGAAAAACCTTCGATTACCGACTTACCTGCCGAGGGCCGCCGGCACCGGGGGAACGATTTCCCAGTTGGCCTTGCTGTCCGTTTCCCTCAGGTCCTTCTCGCTTAAGAAGATTCGCGGGTTCCCGTGACATGCATTGCAGCTTTCGTTCTGGAAGGTCGAACGCTGGATGTTGTGGGTCGGCGAATATTTCCAGTTCGCCTTCTCGTCGAAGTTGGGCAGCAGGTTGTCGCCCGCTTCGATGAAGGAGTCCGCGGTGGTCGGCATATGCCGCAGCGCCACGTACTTGTACGGCCGTTCCGGGGTCGGGTCGGTGTTCAGCCCGATCCTGAAGAGGATCCGGGTCTCCGAGTGGCTGGCAAGGGACTGCCGGTCATCAGCGATGGTGACGTGACACTCGAAGCAGTTCTGGTTCGCCTGGCCGTGGCAGACCTGGCACGCCAGCGCATCGCCGTGGACGTTGTGCATCTTGATCTCGGAATTGCCGGAAAGCACATCACCGTGACAATCACTGCAGGAGGGCAGGGTGGGCTTGTCCCACATCGAGTCGTACGCCGTTCCGGTTCCGTGGAAGTTGCTGACAGCGTGACAATCGACGCACGTCATACCCATCTCGTAGTGGACGTCCCGGGCGAAACCGACCGTTCCCATGAACTCGCCGGCGTTCCGCATGCCGTGACAGGCGAAGCAGGTCTGATCCATCGGCGGGGTGCTGAAGAACTTGTGCTGGTCGATCAGGCCGCCGGCATAGCTGTCCGGCCGCGAGACGTGACACTCGCCGCAGGAGGCGTGACAGTTCATGCAGTTGAGCTTGTAGACTTCACCCAGGCCTTTATGGAGATCGTCAAGGGCGTTGGGATCGCCGGAGAACTCGATCAGGGAGTTGCTGAACCCGCGAACCGTGGCGTGCAGGGATGTCGCAAAGGTGTCCGTCACTTCCTGGTGGCACTGGGCGCAGATGCCGTTGACATCGGCCGACGGTCGGGGGTCGACCCCGTCGTGGGCATAGATGAAGCGGCCTTCATCGCCATTGCCGCCGTGGCAAGTTACACAGCCCAGCTTTCCGTGGGCGGTTGATAAGAATTCAGTTGAAACAAGGTATTTTTCAAGCGCCGAAAACTCCGGCGCGGCAGGAGCTCACCCTCCTGTCTCTGCCGCGGCAGAGACGGGTGTCGCAAGATTGTTGATCGGCCCAACCTGGGTATGGCAGGCGATGCACTTGGTGCTCGATTGAGAGGCGATCGCGACGGGTTTCGTAAAGCGCGCGGTTACCTCGACGGTCTCCGCTACGGCTTCCTTCTTCTTGCTACAGCCTGTCCCCACAAAGAGCAACAGCACGCCAAGTGCCAGCAATCCCATGCGGGAGAGTTTCAGTCGATGTTTTCCCATATCTCCTCCCAATGTTGACAACCCATTATAACAGTATCGATAAACTTTTAACAACCATAAAA
>SHOI01000253.1 GCA_004294855.1 Sphaerochaeta sp.
CTATGTAAATACGTTGGGTCTGGAGTGCTTTTACCGGGTTGCACGAACGCTGGATGACAAAGCATGGCTTGCATGGGTGAAGGAACGATACGATCGCTTTTTCAATTCCGAAGGGATCATCGAGGAGTACGTTCTCAATGAATTCAGCGTCGATCTGATCAGCGCCGGAAAGCTCCTCTTCGATCTGTGCGGTTCCTATGGTGAAGAGCGGTACCTAGACCAGATCAAGGCGATCGCCCACCAATTCACACTCCAGATGCGTACACCTTCCGGAGGGTTCTGGCACAAGGCGATATACCCGCAGCAGATGTGGCTCGACGGATTATACATGCATGGGCCTTTTTATATTCGCTACGGCGTTCTTACGAACACCGTCGCTTCCGTGCTTGACGATCTCGTTTTCCAATTCGAGCTCATGTACGAGAAAGCGAACGATTCCGCTACCGGCCTTCTCTACCACGCATGGGATGAGTACCGGCAGATGAGATGGGCCGATCCTGATACGGGTCTTTCGGCAAACTTCTGGTCGCGGGCGATGGGGTGGTACTGCATGGCGCTTGTCGATGTGCTGAGTTTCATTCCCCCCGATCCTCAATGGCAGGGGTATTCAAAGCGCCTCATCTCCCTTGCCCGCAAGCTGGTTCAACCGCTTCTCAATGTCCAAGATGAGGAATCCGGTCTCTGGTACCAGGTTCTCGACCAAGGGAAGAGGGGAAACAACTACCTGGAAAGCTCGGGTTCGGCGATGTTCGTCTACTTCCTCTTCAAAATGGTCCGCAAAGGGTACTTGACAGGAACATACGCGGATCGAGTCGGACAAGCCGCACGCAAGGGGTTTGATGGACTGGTCGCCCACAAGCTTGTCACCGATGATCAAGGCGAAGTGCATCTTATCGATATATGCCGAGGCGCGGGCTTGGGGAAATATTACACGGAATGCCAATATCGGGACGGAAGCTTCGAGTACTACACAGAGCGTGAACCGATCGTAACGGATAATTTCCAAGGAATGGGACCTCTTATGCTGGCCGCCCTCGAGGTCGAGTATTCCGACACCGTTGAACAGACGATGAATACACCATTTTGGTAAGGAATGAGCGATATGAACGAAACAAGGAT
>SHOI01000106.1 GCA_004294855.1 Sphaerochaeta sp.
ACCGTTATCGGTTTCCGTTCTTTCAGATTGCCGGTATATTCACCGACATCTTCGCGCTCGAGCGTGGTCTTGTCGAGGATTTCCCTCATCCACTGGTGGACCGCCACCACGTTGGTGGTTACGATCAGGGTGCTGGTTTTCAAGCGGCTCATGATTTCCAAGCCGACGATCGTTTTTCCCGATCCGCAAGGCAGGACGATCGTACCGAAGCCGCGGCCCCGGCCAAGATCTCCCAAAAGGGCATCAGCCGCTTGGCTCTGGTACGGTCGGACGATGAACGGCTGTCCGCCAAGGGTCGTCTTACGTTTGTCAAACATGAGAGGAGGACCTTTCTCAAGAGGAATCCGGTCATCCACCGGGTAGCCGAGCTTGATGAGACGAAGCTTGAGCTCGCCGCGCAGGTATCGTTCAACGAGGAAAGAGTCCTCGTCCTTGACGACGAGAATCTTCATCAGCTCCTTGCGGTGTTTGATTTCCAGTCGGATTTTTTCAATTGAAATCGTTAAAAGATAATAGGCTTCATCAGTGCTTTCGGTCAGAACCAGAGACCCCCATCGGCCGGCGATATCCCGAACGAAAAAGAGTACGCTTTCCGGCGGAGGAAACTTTGACCACTTTTTAATCATTTCAACGATCGCTTCCCCGTCAAGCCCCTCACCGGAGGCGTTCCACAGGCTGATCTCGCTGATTCGATAGGTATGCATATGCTCGGGAGATTTCACCAATTCGCAAAAACGGATCAGATCTTTCCGACACGCTTCGCTGTCCGGGTGGTGGACATCCAGAAGGAGGCTGCGGTCGCTTTGGACGATCAGGGGAGTATCTTTCATGCATCTTTCCCGAACGCCGTGTAATAAAGGTCGAGGAGGGTGATGGCGGTCATCGCTTCGATGACGACGACCGCTCGACCGCAGATGCACGGGTCGTGGCGACCGGTCACGGTGAGCGTCACATCGTTTCCCTCCTTGTCAACTGTCCGCTGCCCGATTCCGATCGAGCTGGTCGGCTTGATCGCAGCCTGGAAGACAATGTCTTGACCGCTGGAGATTCCCCCCAGAATGCCGCCTGAGTGGTTGCTTAAAAATCCGTCTTTGGTCCGCTGGTCATTCGCCTGACTGCCGCGCATCGCCGACAGGGCGAACCCGGATCCGAATTGAATTCCCTTCACCGCTCCGATTGAAAGGATCGCGTGGGCGAGGAGCGCATCCAGTTTTCCGAACACCGGTTCACCGAGACCGACGGGAGCTCCCCGAACGATGCATTCAATGACCCCGCCGATCGAGTCGTTCTCCTTTCGAACCGTTTCAATCAGCCGGACCATCGAAACGGCCGCCTCTCGATCGGGGCAGGCAAGGATCGGGTCGGGATCTTCCCAATCGCGCTTCATTGCGACAATATCGCCGACTTGGACGACCCCGGCCCGGATCGTGATGCCCCGCTTGGCCAAAAGCTGTTTCGCAAGCGCCCCGGCGGCGACCCGGGCACTGGTTTCCCGTCCGCTGGAACGCCCACCGCCGCGGATGTCACGAATCCCATACTTCCTGTAAAACGTCCAGTCGGCATGACCGGGGCGGAACACATCCTTGAGGTGGGAGTAGTCCCTTGGGCGCTGATTGGTCGATTCGAGGATCATCGCGATCGGAGTTCCCGTGGTGACACCTTCATACAAGCCGCTGAGGATGACCAGCTTGTCGATCTCGTTTCGTTCCGTCCCGCTGGGATTTCCCCCCGGACGGCGGCGGTCCATCTCTTTTTGAATCGCTTCAAGGTCGACGGTGAAGCCGCTTTCGACCCCGTCGACGATGACGCCGAGAGCCGGTCCGTGCGACTCGCCGAAGGTTGTCACGGAAAAATGGTTGCCGAATGTGTTGTGACCCACGTCTACTCCTTCAAGCCAAGGGAAGAAAGAACCAATTCAACATTCTCCTCCTTCGCTTGGTCAAAGGGTAATTGTATCAAATGGTTGCAATCCTTGGAATAGCGTCGATTGCGCCGCTCGTAGAGCCGATGAAACGACCCTTCAACGTCCTCCTCGTCCAGAAAAGGGGGAATTCCTCCCCGGAGAATTCGCTCTAAAAGATGTGCTTCCTCGAGATACAAATACACCAGCGTTCCCCGTTCCTTAACCATCTTCATCAAGGGATCGTTGTCGGCGGCTCCGCCGCCAAGGCTGATGACGAGGTTCTCTTCACCGATGATCGCCTCCAGCACCTCGACCTCCAACTGCTGGAAGGCTTCTTGACCGAAGGCACGGTAAAACGTTCGAATCGGCTCACCGATCTTCCGTTCAATCTCCCGGTCAAGGTCATACCACCGGCGACCCAGCCGCTTGGCAAGCAGCTTTCCGATCGTGGTTTTTCCGCTGTGCTTGATTCCACAGAGAAAGATGTGGCTCATCTCAATCCTCGAACAGCTCGACCCAGGCTAGCGGGTGGGTGTTGGTCCGGGGAACTACGGAGCGGTTTCCGGCAAAGCGTTCTTTCCTGCTTTTTTCCCGGTCCGCCAATTGGCGGCTTTCAATCTTCGCCTGATAGCGGGCTTCATGGAGGTTTTTTCTCATATCCGCTTCATAGCGATTGATTCGGATTGTTTTCTTCAACGCGTAATGAAAGGTGATGATGATCAAGTACCAAAGCAGGGAAAGACCGAGCGGCTGATAGGTGAGGATGCCGCCGGTGGAAATGAACGAGTTCGGGTCGCTGGCGACCGTGTAGAGGGTAAGCGCGTTCGGAACGATCAAAAAAAGGGTGAGAAGGAGGGGGATGAACCAATACAGTCCTTGGCGTGAAAACAGGAAGCGCAGGCACGATCCGAAGGCGAGAAAGTTCAGTAAAAGCGTCAACAACGGCAACACATAGATTGCAACCATGGATCCTCCGCTGGAATAGGTTACTTTTTCCATGATACCATAATCATCGGATGTTGGGGAATGGTATGAAGTTGCACAATGAGATCGATCTTGAACTTTTGATACACCGAAATCGGCCGCGGGAGATCGATGTCCGCGGTCCGTTTTATCGGGATACGACAGCGATCATCCACTCGTCGGCGTTTCGTCGCCTCAAGCACAAGACCCAGGTGTTCTTCGCCCCCTCGAACGACCACATCTGCACCCGGATGGAGCACTGCCTCCACGTCGCCTCGATCGCATCGACGATCTGCAAGGGGCTCGGGCTCGACAGCGACCTGGCATGGGCGATCGGGATGGGACACGACTTGGGGCATACGCCCTTCGGACACACCGGGGAGAAGATCCTCTCCAGGATGATGGAACAACACGGCCTTGGCAACTTCGAGCATGAGAAGCACTCCCTTCGGGTAGTCGATTTTCTCAGTGAGCAGGGAAGGGGATTGAACCTCACCTATGCGGTGCGGGACGGGATTGCCTTTCACAACGGGGAACACCTCGTCAAATCGATTCGGCCCACCTTTGAGGTGCGGGATCTCACCCGGGACCTCAGAAATCAGGCGATTCTTCCCGCCACCTATGAAGGGGCGGTGGTCCGCTTCAGCGATACGATCGCCTACCTCGGACGGGACTATGAGGATGCGTGCCGGTTGGGCGTCATTGACAAGGAAGCGCTGCCTCCGAGAGTGGCGACGAGGCTGGGCAAAACAAACGCCCGGATCATCGATACGCTTGTCAACGACCTGATTCTGCATTCCAACCCTGTTGAGGGGATCTCCTTCAGCGATGAGCTCTTTCCGGTCATCGAGGAGATGATGGAGTTCAACTATCGGGAAATCTATAAAAGCCCGATGCTGGAGGGGTATGAGCGGTACTTCGAACGTCTCTTCACCCTGATTATCTCCTATTTGGAAACTCTCCTTGAGGAATGCGCCGACGATGAGCGGTGCTATCGGGATGAGCGGAACATGCTGGCGATGGGGTTCTACCACCACAAGGAGGAGATGCAGCAGGCGTATCTGGCCCATGACGGAAATCCGGACCGCCTGATCTACGACTACATCGCCGGAATGAGCGACCACTTCGCCCTTGATTGCGCCAATGAGATTCTCAAGCCGGAGCACCTCAACGATTCTATCGAGCAGTCGCTGACCGGCAAGTGGTTCGATGTCCGTTAATTCAGTTCCTTGTCCAGCTGCTTGATTTCACCGATGAACTGTTCGATGTCGTTGAACGCCTTGTACACCGCAGCAAAGCGGACGTACGCCACCAGATCGACGGTTTTCAATTGCTTAAGCGCTTCCTCTCCGATCTCGGTGGAGGAGATCTCCCGCCGGTTTCCGAGCTTGAGCATGATCGCGTCTTCGATGTTTTGAAGGAGGGTCTCGATCTGGTGTTCGCTGATCGAGAGCTTCTCCGTGCAGGAGCGGATTCCGCGCCCGACTTTGGAGATGTCGAACATCTCCCTCCGGCCGTCCCGCTTGATCACCATCACCGGCTTGTCCTCGATCCGCTCATAGCTGGTGGATCGATACCCGCAGGAGAGGCACTCCCGTCGCCTCCGGATCGCCGTTCCGCTGGCGTTCTGTCGTGATTCAAGGACTTTGTCTTCCAATGAGGAACAACGGGGACACCGCATCTTTGCCTCCTTATCACCCCCATAGTACAAAGAGCCAGATGAAAAGGCAATCGCTAGTGGTGTATCACTTCCAAATTTCCCGGTATTTTAACAAAGCGCCACTAGCGAATAACCGACTCGGAACATTTGTTAGTTTGGAGAAAAATACCTGAAGTTTTGTTGTAATTAGCTAAGCCTTGTGATAATAATAACAGAAGGAGGATGCAATGGCCGAGTCGGTATCCAGTTGTGTTAAACGTATCGTCGATAAGTCTCCCTTTATCGGAGAGATGCTCACCTTGGGGATCCTGTCTTTTTCCAACTATGCCGCGCTCATCAGCGATGAAGTCGAACGAGCCCTCGGCAAGCCGGCTAAAAGCAGTGCGATCGTCATGGCGCTTCGGCGCTATGGAGAGGACCTGAAGCGCTCCAATCTGGTCCGTGACACTTCCAATGTCAATTACCAGATCGTCATGAAGACGAACATCTTCGACATCAACCTCGTTCGCCGTGATTCCTTCATCGGAAAGCTCGGGTCCCTGTACAACCAGATCTCCACCGAGAAGGGGGACTTCCTCAACATCACTCTGGGCAGTCATGAAATCTCCCTTGCGGTGAGTGAAAAATACCGGCCCCTCATCAAGGAGCTTACCAAAGACGAAGAGGTGCTCAACAAGGAAGATGATCTTGTCGCGCTTTCCCTGGTGTTCACCGGAGACTTTCTGCAGACGCCGGGAATCGTCTATGAGGCGGTCCGTCATCTTGCCTGGCAGCAGATCAATGTCATCGAGATCGTCTCGACGATGAATGAACTGACGTTCGTCATCTCCCGGGAGGATTCGATGCGCGCCTTCGACGTCCTGCAGAACTTCCTCCGTGTTCAATAGGCTCACCCTGATCGTATCCCCGATCGGAGGCGGAAAGACGCGGTATCTTTCCAATCTGAACCTTCCTTCCCCCCATTGCGGGGTGGTCACATCTTCCAACATCGAGAAGACGATCTATCACATCAAGGACCTCGCCGGCGGAGAAGAGCGATTGCTCCTCAGTGAAGCATACCTGCCCAACGCTCGAAGATTCGGCCGCTTCTTCGTCCTTGAAGAAACCTTCGACTGGGCGAACGAACGGATCATCTCCAACCTCGAAGCGTCCAAAGCCGTCGTCTTCGATGAGATCGGACGGATCGAGATCGAGGGGTGGGGGCTGAAATCTTCCTTTCTCAAGGCTCTTCGGACGCCGGCGATCGAGATCTACGCCGCCGTCCG
>SHOI01000107.1:0-2891 GCA_004294855.1 Sphaerochaeta sp.
GCATCCCGGGGCGGTCGAGCCGTCGAGAAGGAGGAAATCCTTCAAGAGGCGTATAAAGCCGCTTCCTTCTAATCTTTCAACGGAAGGGAAAACCGCATCCGGTCTTTGCTCAGCACCGTGTTGGCAAAGACTTTTTTTGCGTCCTTCAAGAGATACCGCAGCTCATAATCGGAATAGCGCGGGCTGTAGTGAAGCAATCCGAGCTGCTTCACATTCGCCTCCTTGGCGATTCGGGCGGCATCGGATGCGGTCATGTGCTTCTTTTCGCGGGCGCTCTCGCGAAGATCGTCGGTGAACATTCCTTCACAGAGCAACAGGTCACTCTCTTTGACATGGGCGGCGATGCCCGGCACATAGAGCGAATCGGTGACGTAGCTGAACTTCCGCCCCTCCCGCAAATCGCCCATCACATCGGAGGGATGGATGACCCGCCCGTCTTCAAGGGTCACCGACTCGCCTTTTTGAAGGATTCCCCACATCGGCCCCATCGGTATGCCGAGGCTTCGGGCGACTTCCGGATGGAACTCTCCGGGCCGCTTCTTCTCTTCAAACACATATCCGAAGCACGGCTTGGTATGGTTCAGCTCAAACGCCCGGACAAGATACTCTTCCTCTTCGAGGATGATTCCCTCCTCCACCGTTTTGACAATGATTTCGTAGTTGATGTAGATGTCCAAGATCCGGCGGTTCGCATCGACATATTCTTTGAGTTTGCCAGGACCGTAGAGGATGAGCGGAGTGTCCCGGTCGACCTGGCTGGAGAGCATCAGGATTCCCGGCAGACCCGTTACATGGTCGGCATGCATGTGAGAGATGAAGATCGAATTGATCCTCTTCCACTTCAGATTCAGCTTCTTCAACGAGACCTGAGTTCCTTCGCCGCAGTCGAACAGAAACAGCTCGCCTTCGCGGCGGATCATCGCACTGGTGAGGTTGCGGTTCGGCAAGGGCATCATCCCGCTTGTCCCGAGGACAAAGACTTCAAAATTCATATCCCAGAGTATACCGAACTTTCGTGTTTAATCAAAGGCAAGCGAGCTGACCGTCTGCTTTCGAAGCGCCCGGTTGAGGCTGAAGAATACCGCAGCCGCGCTGGAAAGCATCACCAATGCTCCGAGAATGAGAATCCGCTTGATCGGAATAGCGATGGGAAAGCGGAGCAGATAGAACGAGAAGAGAGAAAATGATTGCCGTTCAATCAGCGGAAGAACCTTCGGCATCCCATAGGAAAGGAGGATGCCACCGGCGATCCCGAAGATCAGGGCGATGATCGTCACGATGAGGACACTCAGCAGATAGGAGAATCCCAGCATCCGCCTCCGGGCGCCGAGTAACAGGAGCAGGGTGATCTGCCGCTTGTCATCCTCGACCATCTGGCGGGCGAGCTCGCTGGTCGCATAGCCGAGCAGCAAGCCGATGATGCTGATGATGATGAAGGTGACCTCCTTGCTGGTGATGAGGTTGCTTGCGATCTGAGGAGCTTCGTCACTCCACGTCGTGACCTGGTACCCCTCGGCAATCAGCCGATCTCTGACCTTCTCGATCTGATCCATCTCGACAAGGATTTCATGATGAAAAGACACGGATTCCCCGCCAAGGCGAATCAGGGAGGAGAGATCGGTGAAGACGAGCATCTCGTCAAGCTCCTTGTAGCCGCTGTCATAGATCGATCCGATGCGAACCAGCGTCGGCCGCACCGTCTTTTCGGTTCCGATCATCAGGGCGAGATTCTCACCCGGGTGGACGTTCAAGGTTCGGGCAAGGCTTTTACTGATCATCACCTTCATCAGGGTCGTGCTTTCGCCGCTCTCTTCGAGCATCACAAGTTCATCCTTTCGCTTTCCCGAAAAATACGTATCCTCCACGCCTTTAAGAAAGACCATAGCAGTCGTCTCCTTGGAGTAAAGCAGACCGTAGGTCGTTCCGACACGATATGAATCGTATGAACCGCTTGTGGGAAACGACCGGTCGTGGACGATAAGATGGCCGCTGTTGATGAGGGCATATTTATTCGCGATCGCATCGCTCATCGAGGTGACAAAGACCAACGCGAAGACCAAGGCGGTTACGGAAAGAGCGATCAGGAGGATCTGCAAGAGAATCCTCCTTCTGCTTGCCATGTTGCCGATCAGGCCGAGAGAACGTCTTATCAAGAGAGCGGCGACCTCGTTGCTCACATTCCCTCCACCAGCGTTCGCTCGCGCAAGGTGAGAACGCGGTCAAGCCTGCCTGCAAACTGCGGGTTGTGGGTGACCAGCAGCAGCGTCGCGGTTCGCTCCTTCACCAGATTGATGAGCAGATCCTCGATCATCGCCGCATTTTCCTCATCCAGATTCCCCGTCGGTTCATCGGCGAAGATGATCGCCGGATCGTTCACCAGCGCGCGTGCGATGACGACGCGCTGGCGCTCCCCTCCGGAAAGCTTGTCGCTGGTGTGATGAAGCCGCTTCTCAAGACCCACTCGGTGAAGCAGATCGGTCGCCGCTGCATCCGCTTCCCGAGGCGAGGAGCCGGCAAGCAAGGCGGCGATCCGTACGTTCTCCAACGCGGTGAAATCGGCAAGCATGTAGCTTGCCTGAAAGATGAACCCCATCTTTTTCGCCCTCAGGATCGCCTTCTGTCGATCATCGAGACCGTGAAGGCTCACCCCGTCCACCATGACCGTCCCGCTGTCCGGTTCAAGCAGGCCGGCCGCGATTTCAAGGAGCGTCGATTTTCCCGAGCCGCTCTTACCGACGATCGCCACGCTTTGCCCGTGCTTGATCACCAATGAGATTCCTTCAAGAATCATCAGGCGGCTGTCGCCGGCCTGCGTTGCAGGAAATGATTTCGTGATTGAAGAAAGGTGGACACATTCAAAGGAGTTCGCCATGACCAAGTATCTCCATGAT
>SHOI01000107.1:2991-5777 GCA_004294855.1 Sphaerochaeta sp.
CACTGCCGATGAGGGAGGCAAGGTACTCGGGGGTGACGAGAATTGTCGCGCTGTCAAACGGTCCGTACTCCGTCGCATAGATTCCGGTAACCGGAATGCTTCGTTGGGTGGGAACCTGTGTGACCTGTTTCCCGCTCCGTAAAAAGGTGACGGTTACGGGGTTTCCAAGAAACCTATTCCGATAGGAAAGAGCGACGCCCTCCGCCGTAAACAGCTCACCGGCGATCGGGTGGATGGGAAGAGTCGCACCGGCATCAATCGCCCGGATTCGCATTGGATGGTTTTCACCTGTCCGGTCCACAACCAGAACGGGAAGATCCTGATAGACAAACGCCTCCTTGACGCCGGACAACCCTTCAAGCTCCTTTGCCAAGGCTCGCCCGTCCTCCAAGGAATAGCGTTGAACAGAGTGGAAATCAAACGATTCGTAGGTGCGGAGATGATCGAACTGGGCGTTCTGGAGCGCTTGCATGAAGCTGACGGTTACTAAAATGGCAAGAATGCCGATTCCAAGACCGACGGCGATTCGAATTGAAACGCCGCGGTGCCTGTTCGCTTTTGAGAACGCATATCGCCAGGCAAGCCTCAGGATCATCACCACCTCTCAATAATAGCGGATTGACGTAACCCGCATTCCGCCGGCCGCCCATGTTACATCCACGTACGGCTTTCCTTCCCGATCATACAGTGTTTCAGTATACCCGAAATCCTCATGGTAGCGGGTATCCTTTGTCGGCACTCCGTTTTGCAGCTCATGGCGCAGAACCAAGGTTCGGTCGTCATCATAGATATCAACCACCATCCGCTCGGAGGGATATTCGGTGTGAACTTCTTTCAATCGGCCTTCCAAGGTATAGTAGAACGTCCTTTCATACTCATCGGTGTATTCCTTTTGCACCAGGCCGCTTCGGGAGTAGAGTTGAGTACGATCATCCTGAACCAAGCGCAAATAACCTTCCTCCGTCTCATCGATCACGACCGGAGAAAGCTCTTCTTCCTCTTTCCACGCATCGCTCATCCTCAATGACCCTTGGCTCACGTAGCGCTGACCGCCCTCCTCATCCACCACGGTAACGGTATACCGGTCGGGTTCACGGACGAACCGGGAAAGGACCAGCCCCTCTTCGCCCAATCGGGCGATGGAGATGAGATTCGGCTTGCCCCGGTCATAGGAGTAGTAGGCAAGCGTAGGTTCATCCTCCCGCACGGTCGTCGAAGCGATGATGAGCCGCCCGGCATCATCCAACGTGTAGGTGCTTGTCGTTGAGCCTTCCTGTTCTTTCACAAGGGAGCCATCGGTAAACGTTCGCTTTTGGATGCGTCCGTCCCGATAGGTCCGGGTTGTGATCACCGTTGCCGGTTCGATGTACTGGTCGATCTCGACCCATACCTGTTTGCCCTCGTCATAGAGCACCCTCGAATAGGAAGAGAGTTCCAAGCGATAGCGATCGCCTTCCTCATATCCTCCCAACGGCTGGCCGATCGAGTTCGCCTTCATGCTGGCCCCGGCAAGCGGGCTCAGCATGATGAACAGAACACCAATGACCACCGCCTGTTTCATGCAAGCCCCACCAGAGAATCGAGAAACGGTTCCGCTTCAAACAGTTCCAGATCCCCATACTTCTCCCCGACTCCGACAAAAGAGATGGGAAGACCCAAGGAATCTCCGATTTGGATCAGAGCTCCGCCCTTGGCCAGAGAGTCGTATTTGGAGAGAATCAGCGCATCCAACCGGATCGCCTGGTGAAAGATCGTTGCTTGACTGAGGCCGTTCTGACCGGTGGTGGAATCGATGACGAGAAATTTCTTGTAATGGGCGGGATCGACCCCCTTCGTCTGCACGATCTTGTCGATCTTAGCCAGTTCTCTGACCAGATGCTCCTTGTTGTGCATCCGTCCGGCGGTGTCGACCAGGAGCAGCTGATCACCCCGGGCCCGGGCGCTGGTGATCGCATCGAAGACCACGGCGCCGGGGTCGCTGCCGCTCTCCTGCTTCACGATCCGAACCCCCAGTCGATCGGCATGAACCTCCAGCTGGTCGATCGCGGCTGCCCGGAACGTATCCGCGGCGGCCAGCGTGACGGAATACCCCTGCGCTTTGTACAGCCGGGCGATCTTGGCGATCGTCGTCGTCTTGCCGACCCCGTTCACGCCGAGGATCAGAAATACATTGAGGGCGTTTCGATCGATTGCGGGATGGAAGGTATGAACCATCGGCCTGAGCTGCTCCTTCACCAGCAGCTGCAGATCCTTGGTAGTCAGGTCTTTCTTCTTCCTGACCAGATCCCGCACCTCATCGCTGATCTGCATCGTGAGCTTTGACCCCAGATCTCCTTCAATGAGTAGTTCTTCCAGCTCTTCAAAGTATGATTCATCGAATCTCTTTATTCCGAACAAGCTCTTCAATCGAGCACCGAATCCTTTTGCCATCGCTATCTTCCTTATTCCTGCATCATACCAACTGCCGAGGCGTATGAGGAGAGCTCGGCGACCATCGCCACGCTTGATACAACGCTCAACAAGCGAGTCGAACCGAGGGCCAATGACCACAGCGGGTTCTCATGCTTGGGGTCATATGCAGCCACCAACGCTTGTGCAGCAACATAAGAACCGAAACTCAAGATGGTTCCCAGCGCTCGACGATATACTCTCTTTTGTTCATCCAGCACATCCACCGAGGCTTTTCGCATTCCGAAGCGGATGATCGCCCCTTGTTCCCGAGGAATGTGCAGCACGCTCTTTACAAAACCCTCTTTTTCCAGCGAAAGAGCGATCGGATAGGAGGG
>SHOI01000108.1:0-1098 GCA_004294855.1 Sphaerochaeta sp.
AGACGGTGATCGTCATCGTGTTCACATCTTTTCGGTTCGTACCGACCGCTTCGGAAAGATTGAACGTCTTCGTTTGTTCACTAAGGAAGACGCTGTAGCTGACAATTTGTGAAGGATCGACGTACGTCATCACCGGAGAATTGGGGTTATCGGGATCGGTATACGCGGTAGACTCGACGATTGGGGTGCTATCCGGACCGCCATTACCGTTGACGATCGCATATGTTCCGTTCGAGGGGTTGGCGTTGCCAGTCTGTCCTTGCATCATGCTGTTTGCATTCCTATCAGGTCTGTTAGCGGTGACGAAACTGAACTCCGGTCTGAAGCTCTCCAGCGTATACGCAGCGTTCATTTGAAAATCACTTGCCGAGCAGGTCGTGCTTGGATTATTAGTATTATTATTTGTGTCAGCCGTGTTCAGCAGCCAAAGCTCCACGATAAACGGATCGGCGCTCACCGTAACCCAATTTTGAGGTAAGCTGACAATCGAAAGAAAAGCCCCGGAAAACACTTTGATGGTTGGCGGTTGGGACTCTCCATTAGGATACGCGACACTCATCAGGTAGAACATAGCCTCATTGGATCCATTCGACATCGGACCTTTAACCTTCACCGTTCCTGACGCTACCTCGGTCGTGTTGCCCCATACCGGTGTATATATCGGACCGCCGTCCACCCTGAGAGTTCCCAGTTTTATCCCGATGACCGCAGTGCTCGTATAGGGACCTGGTGCAGTCTTAAGTTCCAAGGGCACAGCGGTATAGGTTACGGTGATCGCCCCGAACAGGAGGGATGGAATAGACGAAAGCATCAAGAAAGCATATGCAAATCTTGTCAAGCTCATCCGATCATTCCTTCTTACCATACAGCCCCCTGTCGAGTCTCCATCAGACTATATAAAAACATCGAATTGTGCAAGTCATGACATGGGTATTATCAATATTGCACAGCAGTTATCAGCTTTATCTGTAATCTTTCTCTATAATAACGTATCCTATGTCCTAACTTTTTTCTATCACCGATTACCCCATCGGTGCATACATTATCCACATGTTTATGCATTTTGTCATCAATTATTTTATTAATATTCATCATGGG
>SHOI01000108.1:1198-5775 GCA_004294855.1 Sphaerochaeta sp.
TACCCCCGATTAGCGTCTCACCTTGCATAAAGGGCCTAAAACTGTGTATCTTCAAGCCAGAGTTCAAAAAGGATGAAAGCCATGTTCACGATCGACTACGCAAAGACGCCGGTAACCGATTTCTACGGAATCAACTGCTTCACCGAAGCGGAGATGGGCAAATACATCAGCGACCCCATCATTCGCCAGCTGAAGGAAGTGCAGCGCGGTCAACGTGAGATGAATGAAGAGCTTGCCGATTACATCGCCAGCGCGATGAAGCAGTGGGCCCTCAACCGGGGGGCGACCCATTTCTGCCACTGGTTCCAGCCGCTGACCGGCCTGACCGCCGAGAAACACGATTCCTTCATCAGCCCCACCAAAGGGGGAAAGGTTCTTCTCGAGTTCAGCGGAAAAGAGCTGATCAAAGGTGAAGGCGACGCTTCATCCTTTCCCAACGGAGGCCTTCGGGAAACATTTGAAGCCCGGGGCTACACCGCCTGGGATACCTCTTCCCCCGCCTTCCTCAAGGAAGTACACGGAATAAAGACGCTGTACATCCCCACCGCGTTCTTCTCCTACAAAGGCGAAGCGCTGGACAAGAAGGTTCCCCTGCTCCGATCCAATCAGGCGATCGAGAAGCAGGCCCTGCGGGTCCTTAGGGCGCTGGGAAACACCACGGCGAAACGGATCACCGTCAATATCGGCCCCGAGCAGGAGTATTTCCTAGTCGACAGGAAGTACTACGAGCAGCGGACCGACCTTCGCCTCGCCGGGCGGACCGTCATCGGATCGCTGGGCGCCAAAAGTCAGGAACAGAATGACCACTACTACGGTACGATCGGCGACCGCGTTGCGGTCTTCATGAGCGAACTGAACTACGAGCTGTGGAAACTCGGCATCAGCAGCAAGACCCAGCACAAGGAATCAGCGCCCAACCAGTTCGAGATCGCGGTGGTCTACGATGCGGCGAACCTTTCCACCGACCACAACCAGCTGTTGATGGATGTCCTGCAGATGGTCGCCCTTCGCCACGGGATGGTCGCCCTCCTTCATGAAAAACCCTTCGCCGGAGTGAACGGATCGGGCAAACACGACAACTGGTCGCTCGCCACGGAAGACGGCACGAATCTTTATGCTCCCGGAACCAACGTGGAGGACAACGTCCAGTTCCTGATCTTCCTCACTTCCTTCATCAAGGCGATGGATGAGTACGCTCCCCTTATCCGTAGCGGCGCCGCCACGGCGGGCAACGATCTGCGCCTCGGCTCCAGCGAAGCGCCGCCTGCAGTCATCAGCATTTATCTCGGCGATCAGCTCACGACAATTCTGGAAACACTTTCAAAGGAAGGCAACTGCGAAAAACGCGTCAGGGAAGTGGTGAAGATGGGAACCACGATTCTGCCCGAGCTGCCGAAGGATCTCACCGACCGCAATCGAACCAGCCCGATCGCCTTTACCGGAAACAAGTTCGAATACCGGATGGTCGGTTCCTCCCAGTCGATGGCCGGACCGAACATCTTCATCAACGCCGCGGTCGCCCAAGTTCTCGGCGAAGCCGCCGATCGCCTGGAAGCGGCAACGGACAAAGAAGCGGAATCGCACAAGATCATCAGCGATTTCTATCAGAACCACAAACGAATCATCTTCAACGGAAACGGCTACTCGGAGGAGTGGGCGAAAGAAGCGAAAAAACGGGGGCTCCCCCACTACAGGGATACCGTCAGCGCTCTTCCCCAGATGGCGAGCGAAAAAAGTCTGGCTCTGCTGGAAGGTCAGGAAGTCCTCTCCAGAGGGGAGACGCTGAGCCGGCTGGAGATCTATCTGGAAGGCTATTCCAAGCAGATCAACGTTGAAGCTTCAACCATGATCGAGATGTGCCGGAAAGAGATCATTCCGGCGATGATCACCTACCTCGGAACCCTTTCCGAAGCGATCTGGAAGCAGGAAGCTCTGAATCTCGATGTAACGAAGCAAAAAGACCTTCTGACATTGTTGAACGAATCATTGGTCAAAACCATGGAGGGGGCCGATCTTCTCCACCAAGCGGTTACCGCCGCCAAACAGATTCAGGAGAATCCCTTGGCTCAAGCAAAAGCGTACCGCGATACGGTGGTTACCCGGATGGAAGAGCTACGAACCCACGTCGATCTGATGGAGATTCATACCGATAAGCACATCTGGCCGATTCCCTCTTATGATGATTTACTCTTCCGTCTCTGAGCCGAGCCGGAGGATGACTCCTTCATATGAGCCAAGCTCTTTCAGAACCACGCCTTTCGATTCGCTTGCCATGCCTCGAAGCGTCGAGAAGATGACGGTTCCCCTTATCTCGACCCCGTCGACATCAAGGCGCTGATACCGCTCGTCAAAGTTGAGCAGAACCGCATAGCGCTCCTCTTCCGTTTCCCGCGTATAGGCCAGAAGACGGGGATTGGATGTTTGGATGAAGGAACACACGCCCCTCTGCAGCGCAGGAGTCCGATTACGAAGCTTGATGAGGGTTCGATAGAGTTGAAGGATCGAACCCTCTTCGAGCAATTGGTTTTCAACAGAAAGCCGGTTTGCTCCCCGGGCGAATGGGATCCACGGCTCGGCCATGCTGAAGCCGCTTCCTTCACCGGTACTCCAAATCATCGGCCCAAGAGTTTGTTTCGCACGTTTTTTTCGAAACAACCGCTTATACAGAGGAAGCTTTGAATCGGGGAGTCCCAGCTCCTGACCATAATAGAGGATGATCATTCCCCGCTGAGTCAATTGAAACAATGCGGCCAGCCGAGCCAACGCTTCCACCTTCCCGCACCTACCGAGCATTCTGGACCGGCTCCCGTCGATGAGCTCCCACACGGGTGTACGATTGCTTCCAATCGCTTCATAGAGTCGTTTGGCGCTCAGTTCTATTCGATTCGCTGTAAAGCGGGTGTTGGTGATCGAGCGATCGACTACGAGGTGCATCTTTTCACTCTCGATGCCCAAAAACGAAGCGGAGAGCTCCGGTTCCCCGGCATCGGGAGTCTGCAATCGTCCGATGAGGATTCGATCATCATACCGATTCACGACGTTCCTCAGGCGTTCCAGCTTCAGATGGGTCTCCGAACGGTTTCGATCGAATACATGCTCCTGCCGCTCATATCTGCGCCTGATGATTCCGAAATTTGTCGGATTGTCCCGCAGGGCATCATCCTTGATCAAGGTATTGATATCCTGAAGATAAAAACCGTCGACTCCGCTTTCAAGCCAGTATGCCAGATACTCTTCCATGATGAGTCCCAGCTCAGGATTCCGCCAGTTCAAGTCGGCACTGTCATAGTTGTAGCTGTGGTGGTAGTATTGCTTTCTCCGCTCTTCGAAACTCCAGGCTTTTTTCCCACTTACATTAATCCAATTATTTGGAATCTCATCACTGAACAGGTAAAAGGAACTGTATTCACTGTTTTTATCGTTAGCGGCAGCTTCAAACCATGGATGATCGATTGACGTATTGCTTAAAACGAGACTGAACAAGATTTTCAAACCATGCTCATGAGCATTCTGAATCAGATTATGGATATCCTGAATGGAACCTAAATTCGTTGGAAACCCGGCAAGTGTACCGGTGCTTTTTATATGTTCGACGGAGCCCGGTTGAAGCATTGGACTCAATAGGATCGTATTAAAGCCGACATGCTTTATATAATCCATTCGTTTGGTAATCCCTTTCACATCTCCCATTCCATCATCATCACTATCCTGAAAACTTCGCGGATCAATCCGATAGACGATGCTGTCCTTCCACCACATCTTTTACTCCATCAAACAAGGTACATACATGATACGTCAAGATGATGAAACCCGCCACATCGATATGTTTCTTCAACTTCAATATATTTTTATATTATATCAATATTTTTATAACTTATATTTTATTCTTTTTATATTTATATTATATTATTATAATATGTTTTTATATTTTTTTAATCTTTGTTTATACATTTAGTATTTTATTCTTATTTCTTTTATATACAACAATAGCTAACTTATATAAGTTAGCTATTGTTTTTATGTTATTTTTTATTGATTCAAAACCGATTATATGTAGTTAGATATATTTCCTTTGTTGAAGCATATAGTTTCATTCTTCTTCTCTATATTTTTTATAGAACTCTCTTAATGAAAATCTGATACCGGCAGCCCATCCGAGGCCCATATCAGCAAAGAGATCCTCCAACTCCATCTTGAAGGACGGTTCAATGGAAAAGGTTGTTAAGACCTTTTTCTCCTTCTTTCTGCTTCGAGTATCTTTCGAAAACAATTGCTTCGCTTTTTGACCACTGATGCTTTGGTCAACATCAACCTCTTCCGCATCCGGATTTCTTTTTAACGCCATATCTAACTCCAAATATCTTGATTGAGCATTTCAAATGCTTCCGCTGTAGCCGGTTTTAATCCCCTTCCCCGAATTTTGAAAAGCTGCGGAGCCATGCCTGCTTCTTGGGCTTTTCTGAAATGAGGATCGACAGGAATTTTATACACAGAAAATTTGCCTTCAGTGGCAGCAGTAAAAATGTCTCGATGCTGTTTAATACGATTATCAAATGAGTTGATGATAATCCTTTTAT
>SHOI01000013.1:0-3373 GCA_004294855.1 Sphaerochaeta sp.
ACGGCGATCATCGCCAACGGACCGAACCTGGAGAATGCGAAGCTGTTCATGGACTTCGTCACGAGCATCGAAGGGTATGAGATCATCCGAACCACGAGAAACCGCCGCGTAGTCATCAAAGAACTGCCCGGACCTGCTAATCTTCCGGCTCTCGGGGAGATTAAGCTCTTCCCGTACGATGATCTTGAAGCAGCCGCAATCAAGGAAGAACTGATCAACAGGTTCTCCGAGTTCATGTAATACCACCGCTGCCCGGGGGCACCCGGGCAGCCCTATCTTCTTTAAGAGGAGTGCATGTCACCGATGAGTCTCAATCTGACCTATTCAAAGATCAATAAGATATTCGAGCCCGATTCAAAAAATCCCGTTCATGCCTTGAAGGATGTTTCGTTCTCGATCGAGCCGGGGGAGTTGTTCTGTCTTCTCGGACCCTCGGGGTGCGGCAAGACGACGTTGCTGCGGGCAACCGCGGGTTTGGAGACGATCACAAGCGGTCATATTCTCTATGGTGATATGGACATGACCTCGATCCCGCCCTTTCGGCGGAATATCGGGATGGTATTCCAATCATTTGCTCTTTATCCACATATGAACATCTTTGAAAATGTCGCCTACGGGCTTCGGGTTCGAAAGATGGAGGAGAAAGAGATAAAAAGGCGCGTCACCGAAGTGATGGAGCTTGTCGGTCTGACCGAGGAGTTGAAGAGAAACCCTTCACCGACCGGCCTTTCCGGCGGGCAGCAGCAACGCGTGGCGATCGCCCGGGCATTGGTATATGATCCGGATATTCTTCTGCTTGATGAACCGCTGGCCAACTTGGACGCGAAGCTTCGGCGCTATATGCGGGCGGAGATTCGACGGATTCAAAAAGCGACGAACATCACAACCATTTTCGTCACCCACGATCAGGAAGAGGCGATGGCGATCGGTGACCGCCTCGCGGTGCTGCACAAAGGGGTCGTCGAACAGATTGGCACCAGCGACGAGCTGTATACGAATCCTTCAAACGCTTTTGTTGCCAACTTCATCGGCAAGATGAACTTCTTCAACGCTTCTCTGGTAGGCTCCCACTCGGCGAAGATCGATGCCACGGACGTGACGGTGGAGGTGAGGCCCGAACGATCCCGGTTGGAAGCGGGCTTGAAAAAGGGGAGCGAGGTCTTTGTGGGGGCTCGCCCGGAGCAGCTTGAAATCGTCGAAGAAGCAAGCGACCAAACGATCGCCGCGACGGTTCAGATCATTCAGCACCTCGGACAGGTCGTTCGATATGAAGTGCTGTTGGACAAGGCGATCAGCCCCGCGACGATGGAAATCGATATGCCCCATTACTTGAGCAATGTCCGGGAACAGGATTCGGTCTTCATCCGTTTCAAGGAGGGAATGCCTTTCCTCTTCAATCGGGAGGAGCAGAACTGATGAGTCACGACCCTGTCAATGCAAAGAAGATGCGCAAGGATATAACGCCGTATCTGATATTCACCATTCCCTTGGTGTTCATGATGATTTTCCTTATGTATCCGATGGTTTTGACGATTCTGCGGGCGTTCATGCCCTCGGGAAACAAACTGCAGCCGGGTGCTTTTTCGATCGACGGGTTCACGAAGTTCTTCACCAGTTCAATGTACAAAAAAGCGTTGAACAACTCGTTCATCGTCAGCCTCTCGGTAACGGGGCTCTGCATTCTCATCGGAGTTCCCATGGGGTACTTCGTGGCTCGGGTAAAGATTCCCGGTAAGAATTTCATGCTCAGTCTGGGAATCCTTCCCATCATCATGCCTTCCTTCGTCGGAGCGTTCACGTGGGTCATCCTGCTCGGGCGCCAGGGAGTGGTCCGCCACTTCCTGAATCTTCTTCTTGCCCCGCTTGGAATCACGATCCCGACGATCTATGGAATGTTCGGGATGATATTGTGCATGACGCTGACCTACTATCCCTTTGTCTTCCAGCTCGCCTACGGGGCGTTCGCCTCGGCGAATGCCCTGCTTGAGGAGGCGGGGATGCTGATGGGGGCATCTCGCTGGCATATCTTTAGAACGATCACCTTCCCCCTGATTCTTCCGAGCCTTGGAGCTGGAGCTCTGCTCGTGTTTGTCCGGACGATCGGAAACTTCGGAATTCCCGCGATCATCGGTGGCGACAAGTATGTGCTTCCGACCTTGATCTACTTCAGAGTCAACGGGTTCTGGGATCTCAACGGGGCGGCCTCGATCGCGATCGTGAACGTTGCGATAACCGCTCTCGTTCTCTATCTCCAGAAACGAATTGTCAGCAGGCATGAGTATGAAACGATTTCTGCGACCCACTCGGAGATTAAGCAGCACGACGGCAAAGCGATTCGGATCATTGCGTTCGTGTACTGTGCGATCATCCTCGTCGTCTCCCTGCTGCCCCAGATCACGATCATCGTGATGTCCTTCTTTGAAAAGTGGGTGGGCCTCTTCCCCGAAGGGTTCACCCTCCGCCACTATACCCGAATTCCGACACATTCGCACAAAGAGCTGTTCAACACCTTCTACCTTTCCATCATGGCGACGGTTTTGGCTGCATTGCTCGGCTCGCTCGTCGCCTATATCACCGAGCGGAAGAAACCGAAAGGGGCAGCCTTGCTGGATATGTCGATCATGATGCCGTTCATCCTCCCCGGGACCGTGGTTTCGGTCGCTCTTTTGTCCGCGTTCAGCGGGAACAGCATCATTAAACTGACGGGCACGTATACGATCATCGTCATCTCATACATGGTCAGGCGGACCCCGTATGTGTATCGAAGCGTAGCGGCGAGCCTCTCGCAGCTCAACCCTTCGCTTGAAGAGGCATCGACGATCGCCGGGGCGAATTGGTTTTATACATTCCGTCGGGTCAGTGTACCGCTGATCATGCCGGCGATCATCAGCGGATCGATTTTGACGTTGACGACCTTGCTTCAGGAGTTGAGTACGACGATTCTTCTGTACAGCTCGAAAACGCGAACCGTGCCGATTCAGATCTATGGCGCTGTTGCGGATGGAAAGCTCGGCGAGGCGAGCGCGTTGTCGGTGGTTCTTCTCATCGTCGTCTTCGTGATCGTGTACGCGATGAACCGGAAACAGGGGAAGTCGATCGCTTCGGCATTCAAGATGGGGTAGATGATGTATCGGGAACATTTGCTGACTCAGCTTCTTCCCTTTTGGAATCGGGCATTTGATGAACTCCACGGTGGAATCTACACCTGCTATACCAATGACGGTAAAACACTTGTTTCCCGAGACAAGTATACGTGGAGCCAAGGCCGAATGCTTTGGGTTCTCTCGTATCTCCTTGGCTCACCGACTCTTGCACGCCTATTGAATGAGGAGGAACGAAGCCGGTATACGGAGCGGGCGCGGCTCTTGCACAT
>SHOI01000013.1:3473-6644 GCA_004294855.1 Sphaerochaeta sp.
GTAATGTATATGACCGAAGATGAGGAGAAGACCGATGAACTACCAACAATTGACTGAAGCAGAGCGAATTACGCTGAATACGAGTATGTTCAAAGCATACGACATCCGGACCAAAAGCGAACATGTATCCAAAGAATTATCCATTCGTCTTCTTGAGGCGATTGCTCGATACTATCACGAAATTCTTTCGGTTGATACGATCGTTCTTGGCCGTGATGCCCGCTTGGCAGCCCCCCGACTGATGGAGGAGGCACTGGAGATTTTCCCGACGTTCGGGTTGGATGTGATCGTGAACCCCCTCCAAAGCTCGACGTGTCAATTTTACTTCAGTTGCATGCAGCATCCATCCGCCGGAGGAATCATGTTCACCGCGAGTCACAACCCCGGCGAATACATCGGATTGAAGCTGGTCGCCCCGCCGTTGCAAGCGTTGGCGCTCGGAGCCGGGCCGAAAGGAGGCATCACCGCAATCCGTGATTTCTACGCTGCCGGTTCCAATAAGCCCTCGACAAAAACACGAGGGCGGGTGTATATCAGGCGGTACCTCGATCAATTCATCGATTACTCCCGCTCCCTTGCCGGTGTGCATGAAACCACCTTGAAAGGGGTGCCGATCATGGTCGATTTCCTCAGCGGGGCTGCCGGAACGGAAGTTGCCGAGGCCCTGATCCGAAGCGGGGCGGATCTTACCGTTCGGAATCTCATTCCCGATGGCACCTTCCCCGCCGGGGAGCCCAACCCGATAGCCTTGGAGTCGCTGAGACCGACGACCGAGCTGATGAAGAAGGGAGATTGGGCATTCGGGTTTGCGTTCGACGGCGATGGAGATCGGATGGATCTGATGGACCGGCACGGAGTGCAGGTTCCTCCTTCGTTCAATCTGTCCATCCTCATCCCCGAAGTTCGCTCCTATTTCGAATCGGTTCACGCTCAAGGGTACTGGGGTTCCGCTCCCTTTAACCCGCAGTTGTTTTACGATGTGAAAGCAAATCCTCTTTCCATCGTACTTCAGGCAAAAGCGGGAATGGGTGTTCACATCATTCGAAACGGGCACTCTTTTATCAAAGAAGCGCTTAGGAAGAACCTTGATGATCAATACGTGCTCGCCAGCGAAGAATCCGCCCATTACTACATGAACTTTCCCTATGACCTCAACGATCTTTCCAAAGGGTTCGCCTCCACGGAAAACACGCTGTTCTTTGCTCTGCTGACAGCCAGGATGTACAGCCAATATCCCGAAAAATATGAACAGGCGATGAAGCTGCAGCACTCAATTCACCGTCGGAGAGAATGGCCATGCCATTTCTTTGATGACAAGCACCTTAAACCGGTAGTCAGCGAGGTTGAACGCATCTTTGCCGACCGGGGACTGACGGTCTTCAAGGAGATGGAAGACGGATCTTCCCTGGATGCGACCTTGATGCGCAAAGGCCTTCCCTTGAAAATCGATGAGTCCTCCGATTTGGAGGGATCTTGGTTGCAAGTCGCCCAACGAATCAGCCGAAGCGAAGAGGGGATTGCCCGCTGGGAGGTCGCTTCATCCACGAAGGAAGGGCTTGATGAGGCGGTCGGGTTAATCATGGCTGTTACGGATCGGTATGTGGAACGCGGAGAAGCCAAATATATATAAATGCAACATAATGATATGCTCCTGCAACAAAGTAATATGGTTGGCGGAATAGGTACATGGTACCGTGTACACAGGAGTGAGGAGGGGTGAGTGCACCTGTTTATCAATGCAACCTTGGTCCTTGAGGACTCGCTTGTTCATGATGGGTATCTTCTTGAGGAAGATGGTGTTATCAAGGCGTTTGGACCGATGCCGGCACCTTCGTTCGACGGGAAGGTGATCGACTGCAAAGGTCTCTATCTGAGCCCCGGTTTCGTTGATATCCATACCCACGGATCCGGTGGCTACGATTATATGGATGGAAGCGTCGAAGCGTTCGTTCAAGCCGCCAAGGCGCATATGAAATTCGGTGCGACCACAATTTTGCCGACCACCCTTTCTTCCACCGATGAACACCTCTATCGCTCATTCAAGGATTTTAAAGCTGCAAAAGCCACCTCGAAGGGGATGCCGCACCTGCCGGGTCTCCACCTGGAGGGACCCTACTTCTGCCCCAAGGAAAAAGGAGCGATGGAGGAGCGCCATCTTCGAGTGCCGGACCCTAGACACTATATGCCGATTCTGGAAGCCGGCGAAGGGTTGATCCGGCGCTGGTCGTTCGCCCCCGAACTGCCGGGCGCCTATGAGATGGCGGATGTGCTCAAGAAAGAAGGGATTTACCTTTCCGCCGCCCATACCTGCGCCAATTACGATCAGATGCTGAAGGCGGTCGACCATGGGGTCGAACTGCTTACCCACTTCTATTCGGGGATGTCAACGATCACCCGGGTCGGCGGTTTCAGAGTACTGGGAGTGATCGAAAGCGGGTATCTCATCGATGGTCTGAAGCTGGAGATCATCGCCGACGGACTTCACCTACCACCGGAGCTGCTTCAGCTGATCTACAAGTGCAAGGATGCCGACAGCATCTGTGCCACCACCGACAGCATGCGGGCTGCCGGGTTGCCGGAAGGACCGTCGATCCTCGGTCCGCTTGTAGGCGGAACCGACGTGATCGTCGAGGACGGAATCGCCAAGATGCCCGACAAGACCGTATTCGCCGGCAGTGTGTGCACCACGGACCGGATGGTCCGGACACTCATGGAACACGTCGGTTTGAATCTGCCGAAAGCGGTGAAAGCTGCAAGCCTGCTACCGGCGCGGTTCGTAGGCCTCGATTCCCTGACGGGATCGATCGCCGTGGGAAAGCAGGCCGATTTGATTATCTTCAATGAAGATATTACAATACAAAGTGTGTTTGTGAGTGGAACGAACACTCACATATTGACAGATCAGGAGGAGTAACCATGAGTATTTCGATTTTCATTGCCGATAGCCCGCAAGAGCTGGGAAAAAAAGCAGCCAAGAAGATTGTCGAACTCTTGCAGGCGGCGATCAAAGAGAAAGGTGAAGCCAGAATCATTCTTTCCACCGGGGCCAGCCAGTTCGATACGCTGGAAGCGTTGCTTCAATCCGATGTCGATTGGTCCAAGGTGGAGATGTTCCACCTCGATGAATACGTGGGCCTGCCGGAAACCCACCCTGCAAGCTTCCGCAAGTAT
>SHOI01000013.1:6744-31270 GCA_004294855.1 Sphaerochaeta sp.
CCTCGATGAATACGTGGGCCTGCCGGAAACCCACCCTGCAAGCTTCCGCAAGTATTTGAAAGAGCGGTTCGTTTCAAAGGTCAATCTGAAAGCCGCCCACTTCGTCGACGGCGAGGGCGACATTGAAGGGAAGAGGGCGAAACTTTCCGCCATCATTAAGGAAAAGCAGGTCGATGTCGGAATCGTCGGAATCGGCGAAAACGGACATATCGCCTTCAACGATCCCCCGGCGGACTTCGAGGCGACCGACGCGTATATCGTCGTTGAACTGGACGAGCGGTGCAAGCAGCAGCAGGTGAGCGAAGGATGGTTCGCGACGCTGAACGATGTTCCCAAGACCGCCGTTACGATGAGTCCAAAGCAGATTATGTCCTGCAAGCACATCGTTTCGGCGGTTCCCTACGCGGTGAAAGCGGAGGCGGTCTACAACACGATCACATCCAAAGTCGATCGGATGATCCCCGCCACGCTCCTGAAAACCCACCCCGACTGGAACCTGTTCCTCGATCAGGAATCAGCGGCGAAGCTGCTTGCCCGTTAGATCATTCGGGATTGGAGCGCATCTGATACTCGGATGGTGGCACGCCCATCACGGATTTGAACACCTTCGAGTAGTACAGCGAACTGGAAAACCCACAACGATATGCAATCTCCTTAAGCGGGAGATTGCTTTGTTCCAGAAGGCTGCATGAAAATTTTATCCGGTAGGAGGTCAGGTACTCCTGAGGTGATTGGGAGAGGTTGTTGATGAATGCCCGGTAAAGACAGGAGCGGCTGACTCCGACATGCCGGGCGATATCTTCAACGGTTATTGATCGGTTGAAGTTGAGCGCAATGAAATCGCACGCCGGATCGATATACTCCTGACCCGAAGTGTAGGGAAAAGGCGTGCCGCTGAGTTCCATCAGGAGCGAGAGCAGGGTGTACAATGCACCGGTCATCGCCACGATCTGACTGGGGCGATCGCCTCGGGCGTTATAGACTGCATCGAAGGCCTGTTTGATTCGCTGGCGGCTAAGCGGATTCGTGTGAACGACCGGAGAGGAGGGCGAAAGTCCGATCGCGCTGGTGAGCAGCCGGGCATCCGCTCCGTTGAAGCCCACCCATATAAGCTCCCAGGGATTTTTTCGGTCCGCTTTGGGATATACCTTCATTTTAGGATAGATCAGCATGAGGTCGCCGACTTGCACATCATGCTCCAAGGTATTCATTCTCAGTACTCCCGATCCCTTGAGGCAGAAGTGGAGGGTATGGAAGGTGCGTACTTCCGGGCCATGGACAAACCCCGGCGAACTCTGCTCGGTTCCCACCGAGGCAACCACGAGCGAAGACATGCCGTGCAGGCGATTATAGAAGTAGTTTTTGTATGGAACAAATTTGGCCATACGTCACGATACCAAGAAGAAGATGCTCACGCAATGGAGAGAAGCTCATCCTGTATGCCGCTGAAATCAATACGGTACGTTGAGTCGGGGCAGCTCGCTTGGCGCAAAGAGCGCTTGAGCTTCTTTCAAGAGGAGCTCATCATCCTTCGGATCTTCAGGAAGGTGAACGAGAATCAAGCGCTTCGCCTTCAAATCGAGGGCGCATTGTGCGGCCTGACGGGCGGAAGAGTGCCCTTTCCCGGCAAGCGTCTCCTCCTTCTCGCTCAGACCTGCCACTTCGTGGATCAGGATATCCGCCCCTTGCAGATATGAAGGCCACATATGGGTGTATACGGTATCGGCAAGGTACACGATGTGTTTGTCGTGATGCTGAACGGAAAGACCCAATGTCGGTACTCCGTGGATGACGGGAAAGAGTCTCAAGGAGAGCGATCCGATTGTAAGATCTCCCTCTTCGATCTCATGCCAGACGAGCGGAAAGAACCCTTTTTTCCGTTCCAGATCGAACAGAGCGATGAGGCGTTTGGCAAACGCTGCCGTCGGACCATTGGCGATGAGAGTCAGCGGCTCGGTCCGGCCGCCGAGCCAGAGCTGGTGAAGCAGCGAGGGGAGCGCGTAGATATGGTCGATATGGGTGTGGGTAAGCAGGACCCCGGCGATTGTTGCGGGGTCTATATCGGCTTCTTTGAGCGCTTGAACGGGTGATCCCGAGAGATCGACGAGGAGAGTCCGCCCCTCCGCAGTAACCGCCAGGGAGGTGTTGGACACCCCCCGGCGTTGCATCGAACCGGTATATCCTAAGAGATACGCGTTCATTGTTTGGCCTTTTTACGACGGGAAAGAATCGGCAGAACGACGGAGAGGATCGACAGGCCGATAAACAGCAGGCAGATCGGCTTGGTGAAGAACACCAGATAGTTGCCGCCTGCGAGCTTGACGGCCCGGCGGAAGTTCTCCTCGAACATTCCTCCGAGGATCAGTCCGAGAACAATCGGAGCGATCGGGTAGTCGTCCCGTTTCAGAGCATATCCGATCAGTCCCATCACGAGCGCGATCCCCAGATTATAGATTCCGACGGTCGTCGCCTGGCCGGCGATCGCATATGCACCGATGAAGGAAAGGACAAGAATCTGCGGCAAGAGGAGCTGTTCGGGAACGCTTAAAATCTTGGGATAAAGCCGGACACCCAGCAGCTGGAAGAGGGCCATGAAGATATTCGCCACGAGCATCGTGAGGAAGATCGCATAGACCAAAGACATATTGGTGGCAAAAAGGTGAAAGCCCGGCGTCACGCCCTTGATCATCAAAGCGCCGATGAGTACGGCGGTCGCCGCATCGCCGGGGATTCCCAGCGCAAGGGCCGGAATAAGGGCACCGCCCGTGACGGCGTTGTTTGCGACTTCGGGAGCAAACACCCCTTCCAGGGAGCCCGTTCCAACCAAATCCAGTTTACCGTTGGAGCTTTCAGTGATGTTTTTTGCCGAGTTATGCGCCATGAAGACTGCGATTGAAGCTCCCGTTCCCGGGATCGCCCCGATGACCGTTCCAATTCCGAGACTGCTTAAAATGATCTTCCACATCGAAGCGATTTTTTTGAACGGAGGGAAGATGTCCTTGACTTCGATCGGTTGCACGGGCTGTGGGGGTTCAAAACGTTTGCGCAATTCATAGAACACCTGAGAGATGCCAAAGAGTCCGATCAGGGTGGAAGTCAGATCCAAACCGCTGGCCAAGGGGGTTCGGGAAAGAACGCTTGCAAACGGTACCCTGACCTGAGCGCTGAACGGGTCGGTACCTAAGAATGCCAATCCCATTCCGAACGCTCCCATGAGCAACCCCTTCCAAATATTTTTACCCGAGACGGATGCAATGATGACCAACCCGACGAGGGCGAGAGTGGTTTTTTCCGCCGGACCGAAGGCAAGGGTGAGCCGTGCAATGAGAGGGCTGAAGAGCACGAGAGCCAGCAGACTTCCGATTCCACCGATGAAGGAAGCGACCACAGCCCCGCCGAGCGCCTGACCCGCCTTTCCTTTTTTTGTCATCAGCAGTCCGTCTTCAACCGTCGCGATCGCATTCGGGTTTCCGGGGATTCCGAGCAGAATCGCCGGGATGGAAGCACCGGATACCGCTCCACAATACACGGCGAGTAGCAACCCGATTCCCGTTGCTGTGGGCAGCTGGAAGCTGATCGGCATCATCAAGGCGACTCCCATCGTGGCGGTCAGTCCCGGCAAGGCGCCGAGAAGGATACCGACTACCGATCCTATCGACATCCACAAGAGCGTGGAGAGATTTGCAATTTGAGCCAAGCCTGCAAGAAAAGCATTTTCCATAGTGTATCCTCCGCTCCTACCATGAGATCAGACCGCGAACCAGTTCGACGAGGAACAGTTGGCGGAAAATGAGATATAACAGCTCCGTGCTGACCATGGCAATGAATCCCGCTTGAAAGAGGGAGTGGATCGGAGCGGTCGTTTCATACCGTGAAAAGAGTTTTTTCCCCGCGATGTACACGAGGGCAAACAGAATACCCACCAAAACAAGGGTGATACCGAACGTCATGCCATTGGAACCGAGAAACTTTGGAATGACGCCTTGTCGGGAGGCGAGGAGAAGATAGCGAGTTACCCGTCGGCCAATCGTATAGATTGCGATCAGGAGGGCGAGAGAGCCGACGACGCCTCCGCCCCACAATGCAAGGTCTTCCCGCTTTACGCCTTCGCGCATATACGCGAAAGTCAGCGTAACGAGCAAGGTGTTTGTCGTAACGATAAACCCTACGTGGCGCATAAGCGCCACGTAGAGAACCGAAACAACGATAGTCAGGATAAAGAGGCCGCGCTGAGACTTCTGAACCCCTCCGCTCCGATATGCATCATCAGCCCGATCCGTGATGAACAGGATCGTGGAAGCGATGAACATGAAGATTGACAAAACCAGCGGCAGGAGCATCCCACCCGGGTCTCCGCCAATTTCATCACCGATCATCCTGGATGAGCCGAGGCTCACCACATAGATGAAATACAATACCGAGAGGATCATAAACGCTAACGGCAGGGGTTTTCGATTTTTCAGCAATGACATCTTCTTACCACCTTATTACATCTTGTAGAGACCGGCATCCTTCAGAATAGCTTCGTAGTCTTTAATGGTAGTCTGATCGTACTTGGCAAATTCGTCAAGTTTAAAGAAGGAGGGGATCAGGCCGTTATCCTTCATGAACTTTTGGAAGGTGGGGGTGTTGAACGCCTTTTCCGCCGTATCGGCAAGCCACTGCTTCGCTTCGGCGGGGACTCCCTTTTTGACCATCAACGAGCGGAACGATCCGCCGGGAAGGGTGATTCCCGGGTAGCCTGCTTCGGTGAACGTGGGAACCGAGGCCAGATCCTTGAGGGTGGAGCGTGCTTCCGTCAAGATTACCAAAGGTCGGAAGGAGGTCAAGTTTGCGACAACCTCCGACTGGCTGAAGATACCCACATCACAGTGCCCTCCGAGGACGCTGGCGATCAGGTCCGCACCTCCGTTAAACGGAGTTACGTTGAAGCTTCTGTCGAACGCGATGTTCATTCCGACTGATGCGACTCCGGTGGCACCGCCCATTCCGGCGTTTCCAAGAGTGATTACTCCGGGGCGGCTTTGGGCATCTTTGATCAGATCGCCGAAGGTTTTCCAGGGCTTGTCGTTTCGCACCGCCAAAATGAACGGATCCCAGTTAAGGGCCGCGATGTAGTCCAGCTCGAGGTATCCCTGGGTCAAGCCCTGCATCGTTGCTGCAGTGGTGTGCGTTCCCGCTCCCAAGACCATATATCCGTCGGCTTCATGGTTCAGGACCTCATTCGTTCCGTTGGCGCTGCCCGCACCGGTTATGTTGGTAACAAGGAAATTGATGTTCCCGACATTTTCCATCTCCTGGGCGAGGGCTCTGTAGATCAAGTCCGAACCACCGCCAGCCGCGTGCGGTACGACGATGGTGATGTTTTTTTCCGGATCGGGGAAAGCCGTTTCGCTGACTCCGCCGGCGGCCAGTGTTCCTATCACGGTGGTGAGAAGCAACAACGTAATAGCAATTCGTAGACGTTTCATAGTTCGTTCCTCCATACATTTCCCTAACAAACAGTTAGGTGTTATTCCAAGAAAAGCAACTCTAAATTTGCCTTTTTAATTATTATAACCTATAAGACAACCAAAAGCAAATAAAAAAAACATAAAAAAGCATAAAATGTTACATAAAACGCAAAAACATACACATAATATAGGCTTAAAGAGATAATTTCAGCTTTGATGAGGAAAAGTGCATGCTTTTCTGCAGCCGGAGGGAATGTCCCCGGTTCTTCGATTGGGGGCGATACTTGAGAAGAAGAAACGATGTATAGAATTTGTTGGGTTATAAGTATATGCAATTAAATAAATAACACTGTAATACAGGTTGATTCCACCTTCCTGCCAAGCCTTGACAATTCCGACAGGCGTTCGTATGATTGAGCTCATACGATAGGGGGTAGTGTATGAATAATATACTCATTATCCTCCTTGGTTGTGTTGTTGGTATCATCTTTGGTTGGTTGGGCCGATGGCTGTATGCGAAATTTAAGCTTACTTCCGTTGAGCAGCGAGCGATTCGCCTTAACGAGGAAGCAATAAAGGAAGCGGAAGCAAAAAGCAAGGAGCTTTTGCTTGAAACTCGGGATCAGTTGCTGAAAGAGCAGCAACAGCAGGAACGAGAGGCGCGTGAGAGACGAACTGAACTGCAACGATTAGAGCGAAGACTCCTTCAGAAAGAGGAGAATCTCGAGCAGAAGCAGACTGATCTGGATGGTATTAAAAAACAATTGGGAGAGTGGGAAGTAAATCTTTCCCAGCAGGAAGAAGAAGTTGCCGAAAGGGAAGGCAACTTGATTGTGGAACTTGAACGCATCGCTGGATTGTCGGCGGATGAGGCGAAAGCCCTTATCATGGAGAGCTTGTACAACGATGCGAAAAGAGACGCCCAGCTCATGATCAACAAGATTGAGCAAGAGGCACAGCTCTCCGCCGACAAAAAAGCCCGAGAAGTCGTTGTTACCTCGATCCAGAGGTTGGCGACCGAGGTCGTGAATGATGTCACCGTCAGTTCGGTGAGCCTTCCATCCGATGAGATGAAAGGAAGGATCATCGGACGCGAGGGAAGGAATATCCGAACCCTTGAGACCCTTACCGGGGTCGATGTGATCATTGACGACACCCCTGAAGCAGTGGTCATCTCCTGCTTCGATCCGGTGCGCAAGGAGATCGCGCGTGTTGCGCTCGAGCGCCTTGTTCAGGATGGACGAATCCATCCCTCGCGGATTGAAGAGGTGGTCAACAAAGTCACCAAGGAAGTTGGTGGCATCATTGCCGAAGAGGGCGAACGGGTCATCTTTGATCTGGGGATACATAATGTATCACCCGAGATGACGCGGGCTTTGGGCCGTCTTCATTTCCGCACCAGCTATGGACAGAACGTCCTTGCCCACGCCAAGGAGGTCGCAATCATCTCCGGCATGATCGCCAGTGAGATCGGTGCTGACCGCGAGCTTGCCGTCCGTGGTGGATTGCTCCACGACATCGGCAAGGGAATTGAAACGGAGAGTGATGCAAACCACTCCGAACTCGGAGCGGATCTTGCCCGGCGGCTTGGTGAGGATCCACGAGTAATCAATGCGATTCTCTCCCATCACAACGATGAGGAGCCGAAAACGATCGAGGCGGTGATCGTTCAGATAGCCGATGCGATCAGCGCAGCGCGCCCCGGCGCCCGCCGGGAGACGCTGGACAACTACATCAAGCGCCTTGAATCACTTGAGAAGATCGCTGAATCGTTCACGGGAGTCGAAAAAGCGTACGCAATCCAAGCGGGCCGCGAATTGAGAATCCTTGTGAACAACGAGCAGGTCTCGGATGAAGGGGCCAAAGAGATCGCAAAAGGAATCGCCGGACGAATCGAAGCGGAGCTTCGCTACCCCGGTCGAATCAAAGTCACGATCATCCGCGAAACCCGGGTGACCGAGTACGCCAGGTAAGATCGTGGCTGAGCAAAAACCGATAACGGCCTTGCTTCTCGGGGATGTCTCCGGACAGCCCGGGAGCAGGGCTCTCTTTTTGGGCTTGAACACCCTTGTCAAAGAGACGAGGGCGGAGGTGGTGATCGCCAACGGTGAGAACGCCGCAAACGGGTTCGGCCTTTCCGTCTCGCTGATGAACCAGTTCTTCAATCTCGGTATCCATGCGATCACAAGCGGAAATCATATTTGGCAGCAGGATGAGCTGCGACCGTTCCTCGACTCGGAGAAGCGGCTGCTCAGGCCGGCGAACTATCCGCCCCAAGTCCCCGGACACGGGAGCGTGGTTCTTCAGATTAGGGAGCATAAAGTCGCGGTCTTGAACCTTCAAGGTCGCCAGTCGATGAGTCCGATCGATTGCCCGTTTCGGGTAGGTGACGAGCACGTTGACCGCCTGTCCAAGCAGACGAAGATCATCATCGTGGATTTTCATGCGGAAAACACGACGGAAAAAGAAGCGCTCGGCTTTTATCTGGACGGGAAAGTCAGCTGCGTCGTCGGAACGCACACCCACGTTCAGACCGCCGACGAGAAGATTCTACCTAGCGGAACCGCCTATATCACCGATCTGGGGATGTGCGGACCGACGAAGAGCGTGATCGGATCGGATCCCGCGCTTTCGATCGCCCGCTCGATCAGTCAAATGCCCCTGAAAAGCGAGATCGCCGATACCCCGCCGATGCTTCAGGGCGTCATCGTCCGGATCGACCCCATAACCGGCAAAGCCCTTTCGATCGAACGCTTCACCCGATGCTTCAGCGTATGAAGAACGTGCCGCTTCTCCAAGCATTGCTCAAAACCCATCCCGCATATACCAAAGATGAATTGCATGCTTTCATCGTGTGTAGGAACGTCTATGTCGACGGCGAGTTGGTAAGCGACCCGAAGCAGGGAGTGGATGAGGGTGCGATCTTTGAAATACACACCAGGAAATATGTGAGTCGGGGCGGATACAAGCTGGAGCATGCCCTCTCCTCCTTCAAGATCGACGTATCGGGCGAGGTCTTCTTGGATGCCGGCTCTTCAACCGGCGGGTTCACCGACTGCCTTTTGCAGCACGGGGCCAAGCTGGTCCATGCCGTGGACGTGGGATACAATCTGATCGATTGGAAGCTGCGCAGCGACGAGCGGGTGATCGTCCATGAAAGGCAAAACATCATGACTCTCGCCGAGCCGAGCCCCCCTCCGACGGCGGCGGTGTGCGACCTTTCCTTCCGCTCGATCCGCAAAGCGGCGACGCACATCCTCGACCTTGTAGGAAACACCTACCTGATCGCCCTCATCAAACCGCAGTTTGAAATGGAAAACCCTCCACCCTCGTTTGACGGTGTCATCGAAGACCCCGACCTCATTGTTCAGGTGGTCACGCAGCTCTTTCTCCGTCTGGTCGAGGAGGGTGTGGGAGTCTTCGATCTTGTGGCAAGCCCCATCAGGGGAGCAAAGGGGAATGTCGAGTTCCTTGCCCTCCTGAAAAAGGGACAGGGAATCTCACTCAAACTCCTCACTCATCAGGTTGAAGCTCAACTTGAGCTCCTTCAATAAGGACTACGATATCCTTCGCCCCGAGCAGTGAAGCGGTTTCTTTAAGTTGACGATATGCCAGCTCCATATTCGATGAAGCGAGAAACTCCTTTGAAAGGTTCAGGTAGATGATGTTTGAGGAACGGGTAAGGCCCAAGAGCTTCGTGCCCGATGCGATGTATGTAATCGCTCCGTCTTTCAACGCGGTCAACGGAACTCCCGAGAGCAGCGCCTCAAAGGTGTCGTGGCTTGCCGACGATCCCAGGCGCGGCTGCTCGACCGTATAGACGGCGAACGAGGTGCCAAGCGGAGCAAAGACGACGCTCACCATCCGTTTGGACAAGGATGCTTGGGTTTGTTCCTTCGGACTCCGGATAAGCTGAAGAACCCCGCTTTCATGAAAGGCGCGCTTTACCGTCGGGAAGCTGACAATTCCGATGATCGTCGTATACAGGATGAGAAGCAGGAGGATGATAAGTGCCCGAAGGAGGGCTTTTGGGTGGTTGGTCATCGCCTTATCGTAGCAAAGAGTGGGCTCTTCTTCCAGCTTTACATCACGGAGCAAACTCCGTATCATACCGGTATATGAGGATTTTTACGGGTTTGGCAATCGGTGAAGGAATCGCTCGGGGTAAGGCAAAAATCTATCGCCATACCCCGATCGTCGTTGAACGGAAGCGGATCGCCAAATCTCAGGTGAAACGTGAGCACGGACTCCTTGATCAAGCGTTTCAACGCGCCCGTACGGCTCTTGAACGCCGCAAAGGTAATCAGTTGGAAGGTGAGGCGCTGGAGATTTTGGAAACCCACCTCCTCCTGTTGCAAGATCCGACGTACATCACATCGATCAAGGAAAAGATCGAAGATAAGCTCATCAACGCCGCATGGGCCACCGAAGAGGTTACAGAGGGAATCGTCAAGACGCTTGAGGCAAGCGATGACGAGCTGTTTCGACAGCGGACAATCGACATCAACGATATCGGTGACTCGATTGTCGAACACCTCTGTGGCAAGAGCGCTCATCCTTCCCTGGTTCTTGATGAACCGGTGATCCTTCTGGCGGACACCTTGTTGCCGAGCGAGCTCTTCAGCTTGGATCGCTCGAACATTCTCGGTCTGAGTCTGGATGGGGGAGGGCTGGCGAGTCATGTGGCGATTCTCGCCCGGGGGTTGAATATCCCCACCGTCATTGAAACGCAGTTGGCCTCCCATGTCGCCGAAGATGGCGATGATGTGATCATCGACGGCATCCGGGGGGAAGTGATTATCAGGGCGGACCATCAGGCGGTTCAGAACGTTACCGAACGCTACAACGCCTACCTGGAACACGAAGCGGAACTCCTCAAAGGAGCAAGCTTGGAAGCCCGGACCAAGGATGGGAAACGGATTCTCATCAAATCCAATATCCAGACCCTCGGCGAACTGCCCTTTGCCGAGGCGGAGGGCAGTGACGGGATCGGGCTCTTCAGAACGGAGTTTTTCTTCATGGAGCGTTCGGCTCTTCCAAGCGAAGAGGAGCAGTTCCGGATCTACAAGGAAGTGCTTGAGCGGGTCGCTCCGAGAAGCGTTACGATTCGAACCCTTGACCTCGGAGGGGACAAGGTCGTCAGCGGCCTCAACTTGGTGGAAGAAAACCCTGTTCTCGGTTTCAGAGCGGTTCGTTTTTGCCTGGAGCACCAAGATATATTCTTGACGCAAATGAGGGCGATTCTTCGTGCTTCCCCGTTCGGAAAAGCGGACATCATGTTTCCGATGGTCAGCGGGATTGAAGAGCTGAAAGAGACGCTTCGGCTCTTTGAAATCGCCAAACGACAACTGAAGGAAGAGGGAGTGAGCTTCGATCCCGACCTTCAAGTGGGAACGATGATCGAAGTTCCTTCCGCCGCGCTGATAACGGACCTGATCATCCGACATGTTGATTTCATTTCGATCGGGACGAATGACCTGATCCAGTACACGATCGCGGTCGATCGGAACAACCAAAAAATCGCCCACCTCTACCAACCCCTTCATCCCGGGGTGTTGCGCTTGCTCAAAGGCGTCGTTGATCAAGCGCACGGGATGGGAAAACGCGTAGCGGTATGCGGCGAGATGGCCTCCGACCCCCATCATGCGGTTGTCTTGGTGGGTCTCGGTGTTGATGAACTGTCTATGGGACCCCACGCGCTCTTGAAGCTGCGTAAGATTGTCCGATCACTCGATCTTGCCGCCGCCCAAAGTCTGGTTGAGCATCTCTTGACCATGGACTCATCTGTAAAAACTGAACAAGCAGTACGGGAGTGGATGCATGAACGATTCGATGACCTTACTATCCGATGATCCGGTGGTGGTTTCCATAATCGGTCGACCGAACGTAGGAAAGTCGACCCTCTTCAACCGCCTCATCGGCAGGCGCCGGGCGATCACCGACCCGACGCCCGGGGTTACCCGGGATCTGCTGCCGGAACGGTGGTATCTGGCGGGCAACCCCGTGACGCTCGTCGACAGCGGGGGAGTGAAGATGGACGGGCAAAACCTTGATGAGATGGTCAGTGCCAAGAGTCTCTCACTGCTGAAGCGAAGCGATGCGATCATCTTCATGATGGATTGCACCGAGGTGACCGCCGAAGACCTGCACCTGCTCGAGGCGCTGCGCCCCTACGGCGATCGGATGGTTCTCACTGTCAACAAGGTGGATGACCCGAAGCGGGAGGACTTGGTTTGGGAGTTCTACGGCTACGGGTATGAGCGGGTCGTCGGCATCAGCGCCGCCCACGGTCTTGGAATCGATGATTTGGAAGAGCTCCTGCTCGGGATGCTCGACTTTGAAGAGATCGAGCAAACCGAGGAGGAAGAGGCGACCGTCAAGCTTGCAATCATGGGCAAACCCAACACCGGCAAATCCACGCTGGCGAATCTTCTCGTCGGAAGGCAGATCTCTCTGGTCAGCGAAATCGCCGGGACCACCCGCGACGTCGTAAGCGGCTCATTCGTTCACAAGGGCACTACCTTCAATGTTCTGGATACCGCCGGGATCCGGCGCAAAAGCAGAGTGGACGAGGATATTGAGTACTACTCGGTGAACCGGGCGATCCGGACGATTGAGGAGGCGGATGTCGTCTTCCTCGTCGTCGACTCCGCCGAGGGCTTGGCGGATCAGGACAAGAAGATCGCTCAGCTGATCGTCCGCCGCGGAAAAGGGGTGGTCATCGTCCTCAACAAGATTGACCTTCTCTCCGGCGTTCCCAACGAGCTGGAAGCGATCAGGGACCGGATCCGTTTCCTTTTTCCCGTTTTGAACTTCGCCCCGGTCATGATGATCAGCGCCCTCGAGGAGAAGGGAATCGAGCCGCTTCTTGATACCGCGTGGAGCCTGTACCGTCAGCTCCATCGAAGAATCGAAACATCCCACCTGAATGAAGCGCTCAGAAGGTGGGGCGAGGAGTACCCGCCGCCCCGCGGCCGGGAAGGACACTTCAAGGTCTACTACGGAACGCAGGTGTCAACCAATCCGGTGAACTTCCTCCTCTTCGTGAATCGGATGAAAGAATTTCCGGCTTCCTACCTTACCTATCTGACCAACAAGATTCGAAGCGAGCTCGGCTTTCCTCAGATTCCCGTTGAAATCGACCTGAAGGAGCGGAGACGTTCGCCCTCGCTGAACCTTAAAGGACCCAAGCCGATTCAAGATCGTGAAGAGAAACGGGAAGTCGTTCCTCCCGGAAGAACCGGCGGGAAGGCGGTCGCCCGAAAAAAAAGGGTGAAGCCGGGGAATAAGGCGGCGGTTGAAAAAGCCCGAAGGCGGGCGATTAAGGAACAACAGCAACGAAAAGGCGGGAAATGATGGGCTTTATCGCGGAAGCAGGCATTACCACGCTCTCCTTGGATATCGACGGAACCCTCTACAGCCGATTCCAGCTCAATACCCGGATGATTCGTTCCCTCTTTCCGAACGTCCGTTTAGCCATCGCGTTCAACCGGGCGCGCAAGGAGGTCCGCCGAATCCAAGATGAATATCCGCTGGATGATGAAACACGAGAGGGATTTCTCGATCGCCAGGCCGCGTTGGTCGCAGAGCGGTACAAAAAGGATGTCGGTATGGTAAAAGAGCTGATCGACACCCAGTTCTATCAGGCATGGGAACGAACCTTTACAACCATTACTCCGTTTCCCCATCTCCGCGAAACCCTTGAACAGGTGAAGAGCGAAGGGGTTCGCATCATCCTCTTCTCCGACTTTCCCATCGCCGAAAAGCCGACGACGCTCGGGATCGCCGATCTTGTCGATGACGCATTCACCAGTGAAGAGAGCGGCTACCTCAAACCGAGTGTGAAGGCGTTCGAGTACCTGATAGGCAAAAGCGGAGCGGAGCGATCGAAGATCCTGTATATCGGAGACAGCTATGACAAGGACTGTATCGGAGCCGCCGACGCCGGACTGGTCAGCTGGTACCTTGGAAAGAAGAAGGCGGGACCGAAGGCGAGCAGGTCTTTCGCTTCGTGGTCCGAGATCAAAGCGGTCATATAGGAGGGTGCACTCATGGGGCTTGAAATAATACTGTCGCTGCTGCTCTTTGTCATCACGCTGATCATCATGCTGCTCTTGCGGGCTCGGGATAAACGCAGTCATTCCCTGGAAGTGATGAAGAATCGGATGGGGCAGTTCATCAAGGAGATCGATGCCACCCGTTCCCTTTTTCGGGAAGAGATGCAAAGCGTCGAGGAACGCCTCAACTGGGTGATCGATGAAGCCAGGCGCGGCAGCGAGGCGCTCTCTTCCCGCCTTGACGAGATCGATCGGCGGCGGAGCGAGTTGATCGAACTGGAATCAATTCTCGCCCGCTATCGAAATACCCTCCTGGAGCTTGGGGAAACGACCCTTGCGATCGACCGCAGGATCGAAGAGCAAAAAACGTGGCAGAAACAGATCGATGATATCCACGCTCAAATCGATGAGTTCGACTTTCGTCTACAGGGATTCGCCTCCTCATTCGAGCGGGTGCTGAAGAGCGCATACAAGGCGATGGAAGAACCTCTTCTTACTTGACGCTTCAAGCAGGGGATGAGTATGTTAGTCGCGTGGGCCGAATCGGTCCCATGCTTTTATATGCATTTTATTGTAATCGGTAATACGAGGACCTGTAGATGAGCAAGAAGGAAGAAGCGAAGAAAAAAGAAACAGTGAAGAAGGAAGATACGGAAGAGCTTGTTGAAGATCTTCAGAGCATTGAAGATGAACTTGCCGAGGCTCGACGGGAGATCGCCGCTCTGAAAGAGGAGAATCTCCGCGACCGGGCGGATCTGGAGAATTGGCGCAAGCGAATGCTCCGGGACAAGGAGGATTCGATCCGATTCGCCAACGAACGCCTGATTATCGACCTTCTCGGACCGCTTGATGATTTCGAACGAGCGATAGAAGCGGCGGAAGAGACGCAGGACTTTTCGAAAGTGCACGACGGGGTGGTCCTCGTCAGTGAACAGATCTATTCGACGCTTCAGAAAAATTGGGGCTTGGAGCGAATCGAAGCGGTCGGAAAGGAGTTCGACCCCAACGAGCATGAGGCGTACCAGGTCGTTGAAGATGAAAATCTTGAACATGAAACGGTCCTGGAGGAGTATGCCACCGGCTATAAACTTCATGGTCGAGTGCTTCGTCCCTCAAAAGTGAAAGTTGGACGACCGGCCATTTGACGATAAGGCCGGTGTATGAGTATTTTACATACACGGAATGAAACAGAATTGATGAGATAAAGAGGAGTTATACAATGGGTAGAATTATTGGGATCGACTTGGGAACGACCAATAGCTGCGTCGCAGTGATGGAAGGAACCGATTCGGTCGTTATTTCCAACAGTGAAGGACAGCGGACAACCCCCAGCGTGGTTGCGTTTACCAGCAAAGGCGATCGTCTCGTTGGTCAACCCGCAAAGAACCAGATGGTAACGAACGCCGAAAATACGGTGTATTCGATCAAGCGCTTCATGGGGCGCAAGTATAAGGATATTCCCTCCGAGGTGAATTTGATTCCCTACAAGCTGAAGGAGGCCGCAGGGGGCGAGATTCAGATCGATATTCGCGGCAACTCCTACAGTCCGCCGGAGATCAGCGCGGCGATTTTGCAGAAGATGAAGAAGACCGCCGAAGATTACCTTGGCGAGACGATCACCGAAGCGGTCATCACGGTTCCCGCCTATTTCAATGACGCTCAACGACAGGCGACCAAGGATGCCGGTCGAATCGCCGGCTTGGATGTGAAGCGGATCGTCAACGAACCGACCGCCGCAGCCCTTGCCTATGGCCTCGGGAAAGACGCCAGCCGTGAAGAGCGCATCGCAGTGTATGACCTCGGCGGCGGAACGTTCGATATTTCAATCCTTGAACTCGGAGACGGAGTCTTTGAAGTGAAGTCCACCAACGGTGATACCCACCTCGGCGGTGACGACTTTGACCAGCGGATCATCTCCTGGATGATCGATGAGTTCAAGAAGAGCGCGACGATCGACCTCTCGAAAGACAAGATGGCGCTTCAACGCCTGCGCGAGGCGGCGGAGAAGGCGAAGATCGAGCTCTCGAACTCAACGAGCACCGATATCAACCTGCCGTTCATTACGGCGGATGCATCGGGACCGAAGCACCTGCAGATGACCTTGAGCCGCGCCAAGTTCGAGCAATTGATCGCCGATCTGATCGATCGATCCAGAAAGCCCGTCCAGAACGCCCTTCGCGATGCCGGCCTGAGCGCCGGTGATATCGATGAGGTCATCCTCGTTGGCGGATCGACGAGAATCCCCGCCGTGCAGGCGATGGTCAAGGAGCTCTTCGGAAAAGAGCCGCACAAGGGTGTGAACCCCGATGAGGTCGTTGCGATGGGTGCGGCGATCCAGGGCGGAATCCTCGGCGGAAAGGTGAAGGATGTCCTGCTTCTCGATGTTACCCCGCTTTCCCTGGGGATCGAGACGTTGGGTGGCGTAAATACCCGCCTCATCGAGCGGAATACGACGATCCCGACTCGCAAGAGTCAGATCTTCTCCACCGCCGCCGACAATCAGACCGCGGTCAGCATCCACGTCCTTCAGGGAGAGCGCGAGATGGCATCCCAGAACAGGACGCTCGGCAACTTTGACCTCGTCGGAATTCCCTCCGCACCGCGGGGTGTGCCTCAGATCGAGGTGACCTTCGATATCGATGCGAACGGAATCGTTCACGTTTCGGCAAAGGACCTTGGAACCGGCAAGGAGCAAAAGATCCGAATCGAATCCTCCAGCGGCCTCTCCGAAGCGGAGATCGAGCGGATGGTCAAGGAAGCGGAGCTGCACGCCGAAGAAGACAAGCGGGAGCGGGCTCGAATAGATGCCCGTAATGAAGCGGATTCAATGGTGTATTCCACCGAGAAATCCCTCTCCGAACATGGAGATAAGATCGAGGCGGCGGACCGAGCGAAGATCCAAGGCGCCTTGGATGACGTGAAAGCCGCGTTGGCCAACGCTAATGCTACTGCCGATGAGCTGAAGAGCAAGACTGAAGCCCTGCAACAAGCTTCCTACAAGCTGGCTGAAGAGATGTACAAACAGACCCAAGCGGAAGCCGGAGGCCCCCAGACCGAGACTGAAAGTACGGCGGACTCCTCTTCAGGGACGGTGAAAAATGCTGAGGATGCCGACTTCGAGGTCGTAGACTAACGGCCTTGAAGGACGATAGAATACGTTGATTACCATCATGTCGGCTCCGGCCGACATGATGGTGTAGACGAGGAAACTGTGGCGAAACGAGATTATTATGAGGTCCTTGGGGTGGAGAAGACCGCTACCTTGGATGAAATTAAAAAAGCATATCGCAAACTTGCGATCGCCAATCACCCCGATCGCAATCAGGGTGACAAGGCGGCCGAGGACCGCTTCAAGGAAGCAACCGAGGCGTATGATGTCCTTTCGGATGAGAAGAAGCGACAGATGTACGACCAATTCGGCTTTGCAGGAGTGGATGGCGGTTCGGGCCCGCGTGATTATTCCAACGTCTATCGTGACTTCAGCGATATCTTCGGTTCCGGCTTCGGTGGCGGGTTTGAGGATATTTTTTCCTCCTTCTTCGGGGGAGGCGGACGAGCCTCAAGAGCCCATCGGGGTCCCGAACCGGGCTCCTCCCTTCGCTATGACATTGAAATCGATTTTAAAGATGCGATTTTTGGAACGAAAGTCGAAATCTCCTACTCCCACCAAGTGGCATGCGATGTCTGCGGGGGGTCGGGGAGTGAAAGTTCGGCAGGGATGAAAACTTGTCCCACCTGCCACGGCTCCGGTCAGGTAAGCAGAGGCGGCGGCTTCTTCACGATCGCCTCGACCTGTCCCACCTGCAGCGGAAACGGGCAGATCATCGAGAATCCCTGTCAGGGGTGTCACGGCACCGGCTTGAAGCGCAAGCAACAGAAGGTGAAGGTCACCGTTCCCGCCGGAGTCGATACCGGCAGCAGGGTGGTTCTGCGGGGAATGGGAGACGCCGGACCCAACGGAGGAGCAAGCGGCGATCTGTACGTCTACATCAATGTCAGACCGCACAAGTACTTCATCCGTCAGGGAGACAATCTCTTCGTCCAGATCCCGATCTCAATCACTCAGGCCGCTCTTGGAGCGGAGATCATGGTGCCGACGATCGACGGCAAGAAGATCAAGCTCAGCATCCCGTCGGGAACCCAGCACGGGAAGATGCTCCGTCTCCGTCAGTACGGCGCCACCCGGCTCAATTCGACGGATCGGGGGGATATGTACGTGAAAATTGATATCCAAGTTCCTAAACGGCTGAATTCTAAAGCAAAAAAACTGATGCAGGAGCTCAGTGACGCCCTCGGCGAGGTCACCGAACCGAATCCGGTTTCTTTTGAGGATTGATGATGAGCGATGCGATTATCGGCTTTCACGCGATCGAAGAGGGGCTTAAAAACGCCCCCGGCGGCTCCGTTCTCTATATCGCCCGGGAGATGTGCTCGAAAGCCGAGGTGCTGGAAAATCTGGCGCGGATGAATCGAAAGACGATCGTTCGGAAGGTAACCGGAACCGAACTCGATCGACTCGCCGGCTCCTCCAATCATCGGGGAGCTCTTCTTGTCCTCGGTTCCCGAAGTAAAAGCTCATCCGCTTCCCGTCAGCTGACGGTTCAGGAGTTCTGTTCGAACCTGAAGGAAGATGAGGGCGCTCTCGTGCTGATCCTCGACGGGATCACGGACCCCCACAACCTCGGAGCGATCCTCCGCTCCGCCGACCAGTTTTCCGTCTCCCTTGTCATCATCCCAAGCAGGCGGAGCGCCCAATCCAACCAGACGGTGGTCAAAGTCTCCTCAGGGGCGGCGCACTATGTAAACCAGGCGGTGGTGACGAATCTGAATCGCGAGATCGAGTATCTGAAAAATCAGGGGTTCTGGGTGTATGGAGCGGCACTTGGCGGCGAAAGCCTGCATGAGACGACCTTTCCGAAGCGCACCGTTCTTGTATTGGGCAGTGAGGGAAGGGGAATCAGCCGGTTGACGGAGAAGCTGTGCGACCACATCGTGGCGATTCCGACGAGCGGCAACATCGATTCATTGAATGTTTCCGTCGCCGCGGGGATCTTTCTCTACGAAATTCGACGCCAGCAGGCATAAATATACGCCATATTTACATATCTTGCATAAACCCGTGTTCTCTTCTTGCCGCGATCAATGCTTTTACGTATTATGTACGGATAGGGAAAATATCCCGCTAAAGGAGAGTAGCAATGAAAAAGACATTAGCTATTGCCATGGTCGTGCTGTTTGCAGTTTCCATGGTCTTTGCTGCAGGTTCCAAAGAAACCGCTTCCGCCAAGAGTACGGCATTCCACGTCGGAATCGTGACCGGTACGGTTTCTCAATCGGAAGACGACCTGCGCGGTGCGGAAAAACTCATTGAAGAATATGGTGATGTAAAGAGTGGTGGAATCATCAACCACGTTACCTATCCGGACAACTTCATGGAGGAACAGGAGACGACGATCAGCGTCATCGCCGGTCTGGCGGACGACCCGTTAATGAAAGCGGTTATCGTCAATCAGGCGATTCCCGGCACCACCGAGGCGTTCCGGATCATCAAGGAGAAGCGCCCCGACATCATCACGATCGCCGGAGAGCCGCACGAAGATCCGCCGGTGATTCAGACCGCCGCCGATCTTGCGGTAAACAACGACTTTGTTTCCCGCGGATACCTGATCATCAAGACCGCTCATGATCTGGGCATCAAGACGTTCGTCCACGTCTCGTTCCCCCGCCACATGAGCTATGAAACCCTCAGCCGCCGGGCTGCGATCATGGCCGAGACCGCCAAGGATCTCGGTATGCGCTTCGTCTATGAGACCGCTCCCGACCCGGTAAGCGATGTCGGAATAGCCGGTGCCCAGCAGTACATTCTTGAGAAGGTTCCCGCTTGGCTCGAACAGTACGGCAAGGACGCCGCGTTCTTCGTGACGAACGATGCCCACACCGAGCCGCTTCTGAAGCAGCTTCTGGCGTACGGCGGATACTTCATCGAAGCCGACCTGCCCAGCCCGCTGATGGGCTATCCCGGAGCACTGGGTCTTGACCTCTCCAAAGAGGCCGGCGACTTCGCCGCGATTCTCGCAAAGGTCGAGAAGGCCGTCGTCGACAAGGGTGGCGCCGGTCGCTTCGGAACGTGGGCGTACTCCTATGGATACGTTACCACCGCCGGACTTGGAACCCATGCGATCAACGTCATCAAGGGCGAAAGCGAATTGACCAAGCTCAGCGACATCATGAAGGCATATGGCAAGTACACCGGCAGCGCCAAGTGGAACGGTGCATTCTACAACGATGTGACCACCGGTGTCGTCGCCCGCAACCACGTGTTGATCTACCAGGACACCTATATGATGGGTAAAGGGTATATGGGAGCTGCGGACGTAGTCGTCCCGGAGAAATACTTCTCCATCAAATAAGCCCCAAAGCGCCCGGTGCATGGGGGAGAGGTCACTCTCCCCCTTTTGGGCGTCTTGTGGCTGGGATCAATCCCTTTTCGAGGTATTGGTCACATCCATGGATAGTTAAGGAAACATCATGAATAACGAACTTGGGGCGCCTCTTTTGGAGATGCAACACATCAGCAAAGATTACTTCGGCAATGAAGTTCTTTCCGATATCAATTTCTCTCTCAGACGCGGGGAGATTTTGGGACTTGTAGGGGAAAACGGAGCCGGCAAATCAACTTTGATGAAGATTCTCTTCGGCATGGATGAGATCCACCAGACGGGTGGATATGGAGGATCGATCTTCATCGAGGGGGACGAAGTGCGTTTCACCTCGCCGATCGATGCTCTTGCCAGTGGTATCGGAATGGTTCACCAGGAGTTCTCACTGCTGCCGGATTCAACGGCAACGGAGAATATTTTGCTCAATCGGGAGCCGTTGAAACATACATTAGCCAGTGAACTCTTCGGCGAGCGGTTGAACACGCTTAACCGGGAGTCAATGGAGAAGATCGCTCAAGGAGCGATCGACAAGCTGGGTGTTCCCTTGGACGGGAAGATGCTCGTCTCGGAGATGCCCGTCGGCCACAAGCAGTTCACCGAGATCGCCCGGGAGCTCAGCAAGGAAGCGACGACCGAAATGGAGGAGGGGCTTCGACTTCTGGTTCTCGATGAACCGACCGCGGTACTCAGCGAACAGGAAGCGGAAAGCCTTCTGAAGGCGATGCGCACCCTCAGTTCCGAGGGGATTGCGATCATCTTCATCAGCCACCGCCTGCAGGAGATCATCGATGTCTGCGATACGATCATGGTGATGCGCGACGGCCGGATTATCAAGACGGTTCCTTCCGAAGGGGTCAACGTTACGGATATCGCCCACTGGATGGTAGGTCGAGAGGTCAACGCCGCAAAACGAAATACCCGAACTTTCAACTATGAAGACTCGAAGGTTGTCCTGAGCATCAGGAACCTCTGGGTCGACATGCCCGGAGAGACGGTTCGAAACGTCAATCTTGACGTACATGACGGTGAGATTCTCGGTATCGGTGGAATGGCGGGACAAGGGAAGCTCGGCATTCCCAACGGAGTGATGGGCCTCTTTCCCGCCGGCGGGCAGATCGTCTTTCAAGGAGAGGAGCTTCCCCTCAATCAGCCGCGGTCGCTTTTGAACGCCGGCGTCGCGTTCGTCAGCGAGGATCGCCGGGGGGTGGGATTGCTCTTGGACGAGTCCCTCGAATGGAATATCACCTTCACAGCGATGCAGATTCAAGACAAGTTCCTCAAGCGCTACCTCAACGGACTTGTTTCCTGGCGCGATCAGAAAGCGATCGAAGAGGAAACGATGAAGTACGTAAAGCAGCTTGAGATCCGATGCGTCTCCACCCGGCAGAACGCCCGTGAGCTCAGCGGTGGAAACCAGCAGAAAGTATGTCTGGCGAAAGCGTTCGCCGTAACGCCGAAGCTTCTGTTTGTCAGCGAGCCGACTCGGGGAATCGATATCGGGGCGAAGAGTCTCGTCCTGGATGCCCTCAGGCGGTACAACCAGGAAAGCGGGACGACGATCGTGATGATCAGCAGCGAGCTTGAAGAGCTGCGCTCCGTCTGCGACCGGATCGCGATCGTCAACGACGGGAAGGTGTTCGGGATCCTCCCGGCGACGAGTGACAGCGCCAAGTTCGGTTTGATGATGGTTGGTCAGGAGGTGCAAGAAGTATGAATGCCGCTCTCATGCTGACAAAAATCCGGCAGATGGTTCGTTCGTTTGGATTGCCAAGAATCATCATCGCCCTCTTTTTGTTTTCATTGTTTATTTTGGCTCCGTTCTTCAATGTAAACGTGGCAACAAGTCTTTCCGATACCTTGAACCGCTTCGGCATGAATGCGGTGCTGGTATTGGCGATGGTTCCGATGATTCATAGCGGCTGCGGCCTCAACTTCGGTCTTCCGCTGGGGATCATCTCCGGTCTCTTAGGTGCAACGATCAGTCTTCAGGTGGATGTCGCCGGTCCCGCCTCGTTTTGGCTGGCGATCCTCTTTGCCACGCCCTTCGCCCTTATTCTTGGGTGGGGGTACGGGCAATTGCTCAACCGGGTGAAAGGCGGAGAGATGATGATCGCGACCTACGTCGGATTCTCTTCGGTCGCATTCATGTGCATCATGTGGCTTCTTCTGCCGTTCAACAACCCGAAGATGGTCTGGGGTTTTGCCGGCTCGGGATTGCGGACCACGATTTCAACCGAGGGGTACTACCTCCACGTGCTGAATGATTTTCTCAAGATTCGAATCGGTAATCACTTCATCTTCCCCACCGGAATGATCTTGTTCTTTACCGTTTTGGCGTTTGCCATGTGGGCGTTCCTGCACACCAAGACCGGCACGGCGATGACCGCCGTCGGATCCAACCCGGTTTTCGCCCGGGCTTCAGGAATCGATGTCGATCGGATTCGAACCCTCAGCGTGGTGCTTTCAACGTGGTTGGGGGCGATCGGAATTCTGGTTTACCAGCAGAGCTTCGGGTTCATCCAGCTCTACATGGGACCGTTCTACATGGCTCTTCCTGCGGTATCGGCGATTCTCATCGGAGGAGCATCGGTGAACAAGGCTTCGATTCTCAACGTCATCATCGGAACATTCCTCTTCCAAGGGATTCTCACGATGACTCCCAGCGTGATGAACGCGATGATTCAGACCGATATGAGCGAAGTGATCAGGATCGTGGCCTCCAACGGTATGATCCTCTACGCTCTGACGAGAAAAACGGAGGCGGCCCGATGAGAGAATTGAGTACGAAACAGAAAATCCTCCGCTTCATGGCAAACAATACCGTACCGCTTCTTTTCGTGGTCATCATCGCCTTCGGGGTTCCCTTGAGCGGATATTCACCGACTTATCTGGCCGGAGAGGTGATCAGTCGAATCAGCCGGAACACCTTTTTGATCGTTTCACTTCTCATCCCGATCCTCGCCGGAATGGGGTTGAACTTCGGGATGACCCTCGGAGCGATGGCGGGTCAGATCGGCCTGATCTTCACCACCGACTGGGGGATCGTCGGAATTCCGGGAATCCTTTTGGCGATGATCGTCTCCACCCCGCTTTCCATTCTGCTCGGGTGGTGGTGCGGAAAGATTCTGAACATGGCCAAAGGCCGGGAGATGGTGACCAGCTATATCATCGGTTTCTTCATGAACGGCATCTATCAGCTGGTCGTCCTCTATGGAATGGGTCCGTTGATCAAGATCATTTCACCGAACCTGTTGCTGCCCCGCGGGTACGGAATCCGGAATACCGTGAACCTGATCGGCATCCGCAAGTCGTTGGACAACTTTTTGATGATCCGGATCGGCGGCGTGCCGATTCCGGTGGGAACCTTCCTCGTCATTGCGCTGCTCAGCGTCTTCATCCTTTGGTTCAAGAAAACGAAGCTGGGACAGGACATGCGAGCGGTCGGCCAGGATATGGAAGTCGCCCGGGCGGCGGGAATCCGGGTTGAGTACACCCGAATCATGAGCATCATCATCTCCACGGTTCTCGCCGGATATGGAATGATCATCTACCTGCACAACATCGGAACGCTCAACACCTACAACAGTCACATGCAGATCGGGATGTTCAGCGTCGCCGCCCTGCTGGTCGGCGGAGCCACCGTCGCCAGTGCGAAGATTCGAAACGTCTTTTTGGGCGTCGTGCTCTTCCACCTGATGTTCATCGTCAGCCCGATGGCGGGAAAACGCCTCATCGGTCAGGCCCAGCTCGGCGAATACTTCCGGGTCTTCGTTTCCTACGGGGTCATCACCACCAGTCTGGTGCTCTATGAAGTCCGGAAGAAACGGGAGCGGGGGATGAGCGGTCTTGCCTTGGCCCAGGACCAGGAGGTGACGTCATGACGAAACGCCAACGAACCCTTTTGATCCGAGTCGGAGCGATCGTTCTGGTTTTCCTGTTTGCCGTGTTCCTCTTTCACATCGGCCGTCAGCACACCGTCCTGATCGACAACAACACCGTAACCAGAGACGGGGTGGAGCTTCAGGCGCTGAAGCTTGTCGAAGTTCAGGTAGGAAAAAAGGGTGAAGTCTTGGAGATGACGCCGCGAATCCGGGATAAAGCCGTCGTCGTCGGGCAACGACACACGGTGAAGGTCGTCTACACCGATGCTTCCTGGAATGAGCACGTCCATGAGCTTTCCTTCAGGATTCCCCTGATGCAGAACATGGTTCTCATCAGTCTGCCGGCACTCATGAAGAACCCCGAAGACGTTTCCTTCTGGCTCGAAAACTTCGAGGGGCTTCCCACTGCTCAGAGCGATGCTCCTCAGGAAGAGGATGTCGTCTTCGATGAGCTTGCCGGCTTCGATTCCTTCTGATTCCTAAGGCTTTCATGGTGCAATGGGAACAGCATGAGCAAGATTTCAATCCGATTGCTGGATGACCGTGAAGTGAGAGCTGTCTGGGACGAACGGAACGCCGGATGGTGGTTCTCCGTCTTGGATATCATCGGTGTGCTCCGCAACGAAGACGACCCGGAAAAGAATCGAAACTACTGGAAGTACCTCAAGGCGAAATTGAAACGCGAGGGGAATCAA
>SHOI01000109.1:0-1108 GCA_004294855.1 Sphaerochaeta sp.
GCGATGTATGTTCCGGAAGGAAGTTCTCAACCGGTCGTGCCGAGAGGTGCATTCAAGGTGGGGGTGATCGGGCTTGACCATGGCCACATTTTCGGAATGAACAAAGGATTGCAGGATGCCGGTGCAACGATCTCCAAGGTGTATGATCCCGATCCCGAAAAGGTGGCGGCTTTCCTGAAGGCTTTCCCGGAGGCTGTCGCCGCCGACAGCAAGGATGAGATCCTCACCGATCCTGAGATTAAATTGGTCAGCTCTGCCGCGATTCCCTCTACCCGGTTCGGCATAGGGATGGAAGTCCTGAATGCGGGCAAGGATTTCTTTTCCGACAAACCGCCTTTTACTTCACAGGAACAGGTAACGGAAGCACGGCGCAAGGTGAAAGAAACGGGGCTGCGATGGTTTGTGTATTACAGCGAACGATTGCATGTAGAGGCTGCGGTGTTTGCCGAGCGGTTGATCAATGACGGGGCCATTGGACGGGTTGTCGAGATCAGGGGATGGGGACCTCATAGACTGTCTCTCTTCTCTCGTCCCGCCTGGTTTTTTGAAAAGGACAAGTACGGAGGCATTCTTACCGACATCGGATCGCATCAGCTTGAGCAGATGCTCTTCTATGCAGGGGCTCAGGATGCGAAACACCTTTCAAGCCGGGTGGGAAACCTGAATCATCCGGAGCATCCCGGGTTGGAAGACTTCGGGGACGCCACCTTCATCACGGACAACGGGGTGCCTTGCTATGTCAATGTGGATTGGTTCACTCCCGATGGATTGGGTACCTGGGGTGACGGTCGGCTCCTTGTCATTGGGACGAAAGGGTATATCGAGTTGCGAAAATATACTGATGTCGCCCGATCAAACACTCCCGGCCATGTGATTCTTGTCGATGAAAAAGAAGAAAGGCATTTTGAAGTGGCGGGGAAGGTCGGATTCCCATACTTCGGGAGGATGATTCTGGATTGTTTGAATCGCACGGAGACCGCCATCTCTCAGGAACACATTTTCAGGGCGATCGAACTGGCCCTCGAGGCTCAACGGAAAGCGATCAATATTACAAGAGCCTGATGATATGAGGGAAATCCCGATTTGTCGAGAATCGGATACAGATCGG
>SHOI01000109.1:1208-5736 GCA_004294855.1 Sphaerochaeta sp.
CTGTTCGCCTGAATTCCTTCCGGAGCTCCTTCTTTCAGGGTATAATTCTTTTCCTTCAGGGTATACTTCTTTTCATTTGACCGAAGTATGGGGGCATGGTACGCTTTTTTTACATACTAATGGAGGATATATGAATATGAAAAAAGTATTACTGATTCTTGGCGTGCTTCTTGCAACCGCAACGATGTTGTTCAGCGCGGGACAAGCGGATAAAGCCGTTGAAACCGGTCCTTCGAAAGTTTCGATGTATGCGAACATCACGGCGATTGAGCCGATTCTTGAGCGCTACAAGGCGGAAAGCGGAGTGGAAGTGGAGTATACCCGACTTTCCACCGCCCGCTATGTTTCGACGATCCTGACCGAAGTCGAGGCAAAAAAGCTGGTAGCGGACGTTGTGCAGGGACCGCTACCGGTTCTCGAGATCCTGCGTGAATACGGCGTGCTTTCAAACTACAAGGCGAAAGCGATGGAAGGGTACCCTGACTGGGCGAAGAAGGATGGAATCCATCTTTTTGGAATCGAATATGTCGGACTCATCTACAACACGGATCTGGTTTCCGCCGCCGAAGCTCCCAAGAGCTACATGGATCTGACCGATCCCAAGTGGAAAGGCCACATCGTGATGCCTGATCCCGGAGCCCATGCCACGACGATCACCTGGCTCGTCGGATTGCGGGAAAACGTCTTCAAGAGCGATGCGGAGTGGTATCGGTTCCTTGAAGGGTTGGCCAAAAACGAGCCGATGCTCGTCGCTTCGTTCAGCCCGACCGCCAATCCGCTTGCCAGCGGCGAGAAGAAGATCGGCGTTTCCATGCCGAAATACATCGTGACGAAAGCTCCGGCACCGCTTGACTATGCGAAAATCTCTCCGATGCTGGGTTCGCCCCGAGCCATAGCGATCACAAAGGATGCTCCGCACAGGAAGGACGCCGAAGCGTTCCTGGAGTTCTGGCTGGGCAAGAGCGCGGCAAGCCAGCTTGCAAACGATGTAGGTGAATATGTGCTCGCTCCGGGAGTATATCCGCCGATCCCGGGAATCGCCGAGACGGAAGTGATTCCGATTCGTGAGCTTTCGGACGAGGAAATCCAAAAATGGGGTACCGAGTTCGGCAAGATCTTCGCATTGAAGTAAGAAACACATCGAGGGCGGAAACACGATATGGAAATTAATATCAGGGGATTGAAGAAGTACTATCAAAGCGAGGGTAAAGTGATCAAAGCGCTCGATGGCGTCGACCTCACCATCGAGGCGAATAAGATCTTTACGCTTCTTGGTCCGAGCGGGTGTGGGAAAACCACCTTGCTTCGGTGCATCGTCGGACTGGAAACTCCCGATGAAGGAGAGATTCGGATCGGGGAGACGATCGTCTGGTCAAAAGAAAAAGGACTTTACGTGCCCCCTGAAAAGCGCGAGCTGGGCATGGTCTTCCAGACCTATGCGATCTGGCCGCATATGAACGTCTTCAACAATGTCGCCTATCCGCTTCAGAACATGAAGCTTCCAAAAGAAGAAATTGCCGATCGTGTCGCTAAAACCCTCAAGTTCGTTCAGTTGGAGGGGTTCGAAAACCGCCCCTCCACCCGGCTCTCCGGCGGGCAGCAGCAGCGTGTTGCGCTCGCCAGAGCTCTTGTCGCCGAACCCAAGGTGATTCTGTTTGATGAACCGCTGTCGAACCTTGATGCGAAGCTCCGGGAAGAAACCCGTAAAGAACTGAGAGTGTTCCTGACCGAGCTTCAGATCACCGCAGTCTATGTTACTCACGACCGAGTCGAAGCTCTCGCCCTATCCGATATGATCGGGGTGATGAACAAAGGAAAAATCGTTGAGCTTGGTACACCGAGGAAGATCTACTTTGACGCGGATCACCGGTTTGTCGCCGACTTCATCGGCAGGTCAAACCTGATTCCGGCAAAGCTCCTCCGTCAAGAGAAGCTGCACACGATCGTGGAGACTCCGATCGGTGAAATCGCATGCCACAAGCGGACCTTTGAACAGGATGCCGAGCTGGTTCTTTGTCTGAGACCGGAGTTCATCAACACCGAAAAACCGAGCGACGAACATACGAACCGGGTAACGGGAATCATCCGACAGATGACGTTCGTCGGCGAAGTCTATGAAGCCGATGTCCGAATCGGAGATGAAACCGTCCTGGTGAAGCTGGATCCGGAAACCACACTTGTTGAGGGAGATGAATTGACGCTGAGCATGAAACCGGATCATTGTCTTCTCGTTTCACGGTAGGAGGGCAGTATGGAAAAGAGAAACGCCCGTCTTACCTATTCCCTCATCGTCATCGTCAGCTTGCTCACCGTAGCCCCGGTGATCATGCTGGTCATCGGAAGCTTCTCGAACAACCTGCATTCGTTCGGAAACTTCACCCTCAAGAAATATGCAGCCGTTTATACCGACCCGATGCTCATCGACATTCTGGGGGACACTGCGGCGTTCGTGTTGGGTTCGGCGCTGTTCGCCACCGTGTTGGCGATCTTTCTGGCGTATCTGAACAACCGCACCGATATTCCGTTCAAGTTTCTCTTCAAGATCGTATCGGTGATGCCGATGATGATTCCGCACGTGTTGTTCGCTGTCAGCTGGGCGCTGCTGCTCAACCCTACAAACGGAATCCTCAATATGTGGCTGACGAGACTCTTTGCGCTTCCAAAGGCTCCATTCAACATCTACACCATTCCTGGGATGATTGTCGTCGAGGGGCTGTTGGACCTGCCTGTTGCCTATCTGATCATCTCACCGGCGATGGGATCGTTTGATGCCACGCTTGAGGAGTCGTCGCGGGTTTTTAAAGCCGGACCGCTTAAAACCCTCTTCAGGATCACGCTGCCGGTTCTTCGCCCGGCGATTATGGCGTCTTTCATTCTCTGTGTCGTTCGAGCGCTGGCATCGTTCGCCGTTCCTTCCGTCTTGGGAATGCCCGGTCGGATCTACGTGCTGTCAACGTTCATCTATCGGGTCGTTTCGATGAGCCTGATCGCCGATTACGGAAAAGCCGCGGCGATCGGAATGAGCATCCTCGTGATCAGCATAAGCCTGATCTACGTCTATCGCTACTACACCAGAGCAAGCGACAAGTTCGTTACCGTCAGCAGCCGCGGTTTCAAACCTTCAGTGGTGGAACTGAGAAAGGGAAGGATTCCGCTGTTCATCATCGTTCTGTTCATCAGCGCCCTGTTGATTCTGCTTCCCGTCGTTGTTCTGTTCTACACCTCGCTTGTTCCGTACGTCATGGTACCCGGGGCAAAGGCGTTTGCAGCGATGAGTTGGGACAACTGGAAAACCGTCATCAAGGATCCGATCTCGGTGCGATCGCTCAAGAACAGCCTCTTCTTGGGCATAGCGGGCGCTACCGTCGGTTCCTTCCTCTCCGTTCTGGTGGCGTATGTGATCGTGAAAGTGAAGACGAAGGCCGCAGGCGTCTTGGAGTCGATCAGCTTCCTTTCCTTCTCATTCCCGGGAATCGTCATCGGTATCGGCTTCATGTGGTATTTCGTGCGGACTCCGCTCTACGCTACGATCTGGGCGCTCTTCTTTGGATACATCGCAACCTACCTGCCGTATGGGATCCGGCCGATGACCAGCGCCTTCATTCAGATCCATGGCAGTCTGGAAGAGTCCTCGCTGGTCTGCGGGGCTTCCTTCACGACAACGCTGCGCCGCATCGTCCTCCCGCTCCTTGTTCCGGGGTTCGTTTCCGCCTGGATTTTGCTGGCCACGATGTTTTTCCGGGAGCTTTCCATCTCGGTCGTTCTTTCCCGTCCGGGAACCGAGACGTTGGCGGTTCAGATCCTCCGCTTCAGCGAGGATGGCCAGTGGGGCAAGCTCAGCGCCCTTGGACTGATCATGATTTTCGTCTCCACTGCGATGGTTCTCGCGGTGAACGCCCTCGGCGCCTACTTCAAACCCGGGGCGGTGAGGGAGAAAAAGAGGGTGGGAATCAAACCGAAACTCAAAGCGGCGGTATAACGATTTGGTTTGAGATGAATACTCAAAGGGCTGTCCAGAGAAGCGGCAGCTCTTTTTCTTTACCCACAGATCTATTCATGTACCGAGAACAGCTTGGCTAGCGTATCTCGGTGGTCGGCTTCCTCGTGAAGGTTTATCAGAAAAATAATGTAATCGTTAGCTCGGATCAGGGTGTCTCCGCGTGGAATGATCTCTTTGCCATCCCTGCGGATTCCGATTAGGAGGCAGTTGTCCGGAAGATCAAGATCCTTTACCCGGCTATCGGATGCAAGCGAGCCATGATGCACAACCATTTCAACGGTGGTCGTTTGCCCCGCGTCGGGAAGGTTGGCGGAACCGGCTTCCTTGCGCTGGTTTTCAAGAAGCGAATGATAAATAGGTGTGCTTTTTAAAAGATCTGCGGTTGTGGAGGCGATGATGGCGACCAACGCAAGAGGAAGCATGCTTGTAAACGATCCGGTCATTTCCAACAGGAGGACGATACCGGTAAGCGGCGCGCGCACGATCGCTGAAAAGAATCCCGTCATGGCCAAAATGATGAAATTGTTC
>SHOI01000254.1 GCA_004294855.1 Sphaerochaeta sp.
AGGTAGCGAAATTCCTTGTCGGGTAAGTTCCGACCCGCACGAATGGTGTAACGATATGGGCGCTGTCTCAACGCGAAATCCGGTGAAATTGAAGTCCAGGTGAAGATGCCTGGTACCCGTGGTTAGACGGAAAGACCCCGTGAACCTTTACTTCAACTTGGCATGGAGACTTGGGCAGGGATGTGTAGGATAGGTGGGAGGCCGCGAGGCGTGGGCGTCAGCCTGCGAGGAGCCGTCGGTGAAATACCACCCTTGCCTGTCCAATTTTCTAACCGCGGCCGTCATCCGGTCGCGGGACAGTGCCAGGCGGGAAGTTTGACTGGGGCGGTCGCCTCCTAAAGAGTAACGGAGGCGCGCGAAGGTCACCTTAGGATGGTTGGGAATCATCCGGCAAGTGTAAAGGCACAAGGTGGCTTGACTGCGAGGCAAACAAGCCGAGCAGGTACGAAAGTAGGTCTTAGTGATCTGGCGGTAGCGAGTGGAAGCGCCGTCACTTAACGGATAAAAGGTACTCCGGGGATAACAGGCTTATCTTGCCCAAGAGTTCATATCGACGGCAAGGTTTGGCACCTCGATGTCGGCTCATCGCATCCTGGGGCTGGAGCAGGTCCCAAGGGTTTGGCTGTTCGCCAATTAAAGCGGTACGCGAGCTGGGTTCAGAACGTCGTGAGACAGTTCGGTCCCTATCTGCCATGGGCGTTGGATGTTTGAGGGGTTCTGCTTTTAGTACGAGAGGACCGAAGTGGACGAACCTCTGGTGTACCGGTTGTCGTGCCAACGGCAGCTGCCGGGTAGCCACGTTCGGAAGGGATAACCGCTGAAAGCATCTAAGCGGGAAGCCCTCCCCAAGATGAGACATCCCACCCGCACAAGCGGGCGTAAGGAAACAGGGAGACTACCTGTTCGATAGGCCGGGGGTGCAAGCGCGGCAACGCGTTCAGCCCACCGGTACTAATCATCCGAGAGGCTTGACCATATCACTGTTCCAGTCCCGAGGGCTGCCAAGGCCGGTCGTGCGAGGATCCTCGCGCTCCCAGGCGTTGGCCGGCCCGGTGGCCACAGCAGGGTGGACACACCCGTTCCCATCCCGAACACGGAAG
>SHOI01000110.1 GCA_004294855.1 Sphaerochaeta sp.
AAGTAGGTAAGATGATTTCCGAACATGACAGGGGGCTCCGGCCCCCTGTTCCTCGTTCGATCAGAAGAAGTGATCCGAAGTGAAGATCAGCGTGGACTGGCCGTCTTCGTCATACCAGAGGCGGAAGTTGGTATTCCATTTGTTGTTGTAGAGGTTGAAGTGGAAGAGCCCGTCCATTGAAGGAAGCCGATCATCGAACTCGAGCAGCTTCCGTTTCGAGGGGGCGACCAGCGGGGAGTCCAAATTGGTGATCGTAAGAGCTTCGTTTCCGCTTTGGTAGTGCAGGCTTTCGACCGCATGGAGGGATCTTGAGCCCTTGGAGACGACGTCATCCATGGGAATCAGCGTGGAGAGCTTGCTCATCCGCCACGTTCCCCCCGCGGTGTTCGCCAGCCCGACGGAGAGCCAGAGCGCTTCGGGAATCCGGCTGGCCCGTTTTCCGCTCCACTCCAAGGTGATGCGGCGTAAGATGCCATCCAAGGTGAAGAAATAGGCAATCGTTACCCGCCCGGGGGCGCTTTCCGGGACCTCCGCTCCTCTTTGGAGGGAGGCGATGATCATCACCTCGTTTTCGTGATGATGGAGGGTGAGATTCGTGAGCACCCCGGGATAGAGGCGATGAACCACCTTCGGATTCACAAGCTCCAAGCCGGGTTTTCCGAAATCTCCGAGGATCCAGAACTTTCCCTGCTCGAAATTCCTGTTGTATTGATGATGGTATGCCTCATACTCGTCCGCCCCGAACCGTTCGTAGCGATAGACCCCGATTCCTTCGCCTCCGGCGAACTCCTTCCCGTTTCTCCGATAGGAGACGAGCGCCCCGTCCGCTCCGAAGCGGAGCGTTGAAGAGCCGATCGTGACCGGGGTGTCCGCTTCAAGGCAGGCGGCCGGACTTCCTGCCCGGATTCCGCTCTTCATCCCTTCCGCGACGATCTTCCTTTGTTCCGGGGCAAGAGCCTGAAGGGCTTGATTGATGTACTCCCGCTGCTCCTCGTGGCTTGACGTGAAGAAGGAGTAGCTCCGGTGGTCTTTTCTTCGATCGTTCGGGCCGAAGGTCGCTTTGAGCTCCTCTTGCGCATGGTTTTCGATGAACGCATATTTCTTCGGTATCGCATCAGGGCCGACCGTGTCTTTCTTCCGGGCCGCGGCAAGATCTTTGACGGTGTAGCTGGTGTAGTCGGCCAGATATTTTTTAAAGTCGAGCCCCCAAGTATGCTCGCACACCAGAAGAAGGGGCTCCATGACGGTCGGATCGGTCTGCAGGGAGGGGTTTCGTTCAACAAAGCGAAGGAGCTCCCTCAGCAGCGCGACTTTCTTGGGATCCGTTCCGACCCCGTGGATCCAGGTGTCTCCGATCTCCGAGGTGACGACCGGCAGATGCGTGCGATACGTGGTGAGATGCCGGGCATATTCGCTCAGATCGCTGGCGATGATCTCCGCGTGGGGGTATTGTTTTCCAAGCCGTTCATAGGTGTCCAATACCTCCCGGAGGGATGGGGGACCGGCATTGTCCAGACTGTTTTCGATGTGCAGGAGATCGGGACACCCCTCAATCGCTCCGGAGGCGCCGTATGAGCCGTCATACTGGACGATGACCTCTTCCCCGGTTTCCGCCCGCCACCGGAAGACCGGCGGCAGGTTCGGCACCGGGGTTCCTCCGTTCACCCCGATGTGAAGGAACGTCACCCCGGCTTTCGCCAGAAGGGGCACGATCGCGACGGTGTGGCCGGGAACATCCGTCATCTTCGCCGCGATGGTGTTGTGGCCGAAGCGGCGGTCCAGATCACGAGAAAGCGAAAGGCCATAGGTGAAAAGCTCTTTGCTCATCAGCTCCGTATGGGTTGTGAAGGGGAGGGCATGCCAAGTGATCACCCCTTTCTCGATCGCATCGAGCGCTGAAGCGAGTTCACTCCCTTGGGCATGCTCAAGATATCTCTTGATCAGCCAGGAACCGGTTGTCCAGTGCAGCTGCTCCGCCGCCCCCATCGCTTCCAGCTGCCTGGAGACCTTGACCGCTTTCGGAATGAATTCCTCAAGGTATCGAGTTACGGTATTCTTGGCCAAATCGGTGAAACCGATGTCCAAATGAGTCTTGAAGACCAGATGTACTCGCTCTATCATCGTTTACCGTCTCCTTTCGCTTGCATCACAGGTGTGCTCTTGGCATACTTGACACGTGGACACTGAACTGAACAAAGCCTCAAGGCGGCTTTCCGAATTGCCTCTGAGCATTGAATTTCCGGATATTCTCGTCGAGGTGCAATGGTTACGAATCATGCAAAAGTCCGGGCATTGGTCCATTGGACGCCATGCCCACTCCTCCTTTGAGTTTCATTTGATCGCTCGGGGCACATGCGAGGTCATCACCGATGATGTCACCTTTGTCGCCGAACCGGGAACCTTCTACCTCACCGGTCCGGGGGTGTACCACACCCAGCGCTCCATCGGAACGGATCCTTTGGTCGAGTATAGCCTTGACTGCACGTTCAAGCCTCAAAAAGACAATGGACGGGGCGAGTGGGGCGCATTGCATCTCTTCTTTAAAGATGCCAAGTGCTTTCCCGTACACGATGCGCACGGGGCGATCGCTCTGTTCGATAAAGCGATTGAGGAAGCTCTGTGCCTGCAGCCCGGCTATCCGATTATGGTTCATTCGCTCGTTCTCTCAATCCTCGTATCCATGGGTCGCAGCATGGGCTACACCTCATCCTTCCTTCAATCAAAAAGTGTGAGCCGGATGGAGTTGATCGCCAGCTACATCGAAGACAACATCTATCAGCAGATCACTCCGGCCGACATCGCGGCATTCCTCAATCTGAGCGAAAAACAGGTGAGCCGGATCGTCCTTTCCTCTGAAGGCATCTCCACCAAACGGTTCATCACGCTCGCAAAGATCGAAGAAGCCAAGACGCTTCTGGTTGAGTCGGATCTACCGATCGGTGAAATCGCTCAATCCTTGGGGTTTGCCACGGCAAGCTACTTCAATACCGTGTTTCGCAATGTTGAAGGAATAACACCCGGGGCATTCCGCGCACAAATCTAAAAAACTCCTTCCCTTATCATACAACATGTCCGAAAATTTATAAACAAAAATACGTTAAATTAATGTAAAATGCCTCTAATAGGGGTATTTTACCAAAATAGCAAAACTAAGCGATAATTACTATGTCCAAAAATTATAATCCATGATACACTGCTGATGAACGGTGTGAAAACGTTATTATAAAAGGGTTCCGTATGAGTGGATCACTGCTGAAACGAATCAAGGCCTTTAAGACGTTCTACCTCATGTTTCTTCCGGTAGCGCTGTATTTCATCGTTTTCACATACTATCCTTTCTTCCTCGGCTTGGTGATGAGCTTTCAGGAAAACCGCCTGATCGGCGCCCGACCCTTTGTCGGGTTGGAAAACTATCGCTTCATCGTAAAGGATTCCAACTTCATCGCGGCGATCGGAAACTCCCTGATCATCGGACTGTGGGACATGGTGCTGTATTTCCTCTGTTCGCTCGCCCTTGCGTTGGTATTGAATGAAGTGCGACACCGCACGCTGAAACAATCGATCCAGACGATCGCCTATATTCCGTATCTGTTCAGCTGGTCCGTCATCGGAGGAGTCTGGGCGTTGATCTTCGATCTTCAGGGGCTGGTAAACAAGGTCATCGGGCTATTCGGTGTCGAACCGATCTTCTTTCTGGCCACCCCCGATTACGCCCGTCCTCTGATCATCGCGATGGGCGTGTGGCGGTCGATGGGGTATTTCGCGCTGCTCTTCACCGTTTCGATCATGAGCATCGATCAGCAGCTCTTCGAGGCTGCCCGGATCGACGGCGCCTCCCGGATGGAGCAGATACGAAGGATCATTCTTCCCGGTCTGATTCCGACGATGAAAACGATCATCGTGCTGCTGTCCATCGGCGTTCTGACCCACTTTGACGAGATCTACGTGATGGTGAACCCGGCGAATCGGCGTCTGATTTCGACGTTGCTGCTCTATGTCTATGAGACGGGAATTTTAAACTTTAAAACCGGAACGGCATCGGCGGGGGCGATGCTGGTCATGATCGGAACGCTTGTGGTCACCATTTCGATGCGCAGGGTCATAGGATACGACAAGGATGAGTAGCGGCATGAAATCTACCTTTCGGACATATGATTCCTTGCCGCTCTTCCTTCGGATGCTCAATGTGCTCATCCTGTTCGTGCTCGTCATCCTGATGGGCATTCCGATGGTCAACGTGCTGGCGGTGTCCCTTTCGACGGTCGCCAAAAGCGACTCGCCCGGTCTTGTATTGTTTCCCGCCCCTGTGACGCTGGAGGGGTATCGATTCATCTGGAAAAACGCCAATCTGGCTCAACCGTTCTACAACACCCTCTATGTCTCGGTGGTCGGCACCGCTCTTCACGTGCTGATGGCCGCCCTTGCCGGATATATCCTCGCTCAGCCGAATCTTCCCTTCAAACGGGTGATGACAACGTTCATCCTGCTCACGATGACCGTTCCGTATGAGCTGACGATGATCGGCATCTACGCCGTCAACAAGAGCCTGAGGCTGATCAACACCTACACCGGCCTGATCGTCAACGGGATGATCAGCGGGTTTTCCGTCTTCCTGCTGAGAAACTATTTTCTCGCGATTCCGCGCTCGCTCGCCGAATCCGCCCGGATCGACGGAGCGGGTGAGCTGCGGATCTTTTCTTCCGTGTACCTCAGGCTCTCGACCTCCGGGCTGATGACGATCGCTACATTGGAACTGATCAGGCGCTGGAACAACATCACGATGACCGTGACGCTCGTCAGCGACATGAAGAAATGGACGCTTCCGGTGGTTCTCAAGTTCATCCTGTTCGACCAGACTTCGGTCAGCGGTTCGAGCTATGTGTTCGCAAATGCCAAGATGGCTGCGGTCGTTCTGACCGCGATCCCTCTTGTCGTGTTGTATTTCTTTACCCAGTCGTTTTTCTCGACCGGGGTGATGCTGGGTTCGGTCAAGGAGTGAACCTCGATGGCCGAACGATCAATCGTACTATCCAGATAGGAGGATAACAATGAAACGTACGTATGTGTTGGTGGCGATGCTCATACTCTTGCTGGCCGGTTCGTTTCTGTTTGCACAGGCAAAACCGGAAGCCGAAGTGAAAGTGCTGGCGGCCGTCACCGGTGGAAAAGACGATGCTGAAAACAAGCTGTTTGAGGAGGCGATGGAGAAAGCGACCGGCCTGTCCATCACGTGGGAAAAAGTCCCTTCGGGATATGACCAGGTGCTGATGCAGAAACTCGGTGCCGGTGAAGCATACGATCTGGTCTACATCAACCAATTCCAGATGTACAGTCTTGCCAAGCAAGGCGCGCTGATGGATTTGACGGATCGGATCGCGAGTTCTTCCGTGTATGCGCAGAACGTGGATTCCGCCGAATTGGAGAAAATCCGATTTGAAGGCAAGTTCTACGCCGGTTTCAACAAGCTTGAAGTATTCCCGCTGGTGAATGTGAACAAGGCGATCACCGACAAAGTCGGCATCGACCTGAACTCGCTAAAGACTCTGGATGATTATTATCAGATGTTGAAGAAGGTGAAGACCTACATGGAGCAGAAGGAAGGCCGAAAGCCCTACTACCCGTTCTATGCGTATATGCCGGATATCTGGGACCTGCAGCCGTGGTTCAGCGCTGCCGGCGTTCGCCGGGGAGTCTTCTTCGA
>SHOI01000255.1 GCA_004294855.1 Sphaerochaeta sp.
GGGAGCTTGGAATCAAGCGGGAAGATATCTATAGCTTGCGAATTCATGACAAGTATTCGTTCATCTCGATGAGCGAACAGCATTGTGAAGAGGCGATTTCAAAACTCAACGGAATGGATATCAAGGGCAGAACCGCTGCAGTCTCCTATTCCAACCGGGAGTAGTGATGATTCTCAGACGATTGGTTGTTGGTGAATATCAGACAAACTGCTACATCCTCGGGAGTGAGGAGACGAAGAGTGCCTGGATAATCGATCCGGGAACCGATGGAGAGCTGATCATCGATGAACTGACCTCTTTGGGTCTTACTGCCCGGAGCGCTCTGTTGACGCATACCCACTATGACCATATCGCTGCGTTGACCCGCCTCAAGGAGCACTATCCGGATATGGAAGTTCTCCTGGGCAAAGAGGACGCGAAAGGCCTCGATTATGAAGTCATCAAAGCAACCATCCTTGATCGCCGCTTCTTCACCATTCATGAAGAAGCGCTCAAACACCTCCCCAAGCCCAATGACTATCTTATCGACGGACAATACCTTGAGGACTCGCTGTTGTCCGTCATCGCCACGCCCGGCCATACCCCCGGTGGGCGCTCCTACTACCACAGGGAAGGGCGGTTCATCTTCACCGGAGACACCCTCTTCGCCAGAGCGATCGGGCGAACGGACTTGCCGGGCGGGGACTACCCCACCCTGATCAAAAGCTGTTATCGGATTCTGGAGCTGGAGGATGATGTACGGATTCTCCCCGGTCACGGACCGACAACGACAGTCGGTGATGAACGACGAAAAAACCCGTACCTGTAAAGATGGCGAAATGCTTTCGCAAAAGTCGCAAGGCAGAAGCGGCTGCTCTTTCTGTGCACCTACTGCAAAAAATAATCTCAAGAGGGCATTCCTGACTTTCGGACTTAATAAGTCAAAAATCCGCTGAAACCATTATCTGGAAGTCTGAAATAGAGGTTTTTGGGAGAATTGAATTGTATAATTTCTCCTACTAACTCCTACTTAATGTCTTTACAGTCCCTCATCCCCGTGCTACACTCCAATCAAGTGGAGAGCTTGCGATGTATGTTGGAATAGGCGGACCG
>SHOI01000256.1 GCA_004294855.1 Sphaerochaeta sp.
GAGGCGGAAGCTGATAAGCGGGACGACTAGTCACGAATACTCGACTTCGACAATGTCGAACACGGCGAATGCCGTTATATAGGTAATGACACGATGCGAGACGCAAGAGGAATTTGAGGATGGTTTGGGGATTGGTTGACCCTGTTAATTTCGGCGACTTCTTCCCGAACGGCGACTATGTGGGCTGGAAAGAAGAGATCAAAAGATTCTTCGACGAGGAGATGTCTGCCGAGCAAAGGGCGGCATTTGACAACCGATATGTCAGATACATAGGAGAAGTGGCTCGCAAATTCACAGAAGACAGGGGGCCGCTCGACCCGCACGAACGTCCATCAGAATTCAGGATGATGGACGCGCGCAAATCACTCGCATCCTTCCTTCTCCTGACCAACGGCCTTCGCGCCGTCGATGCCTCATTGAAGGAGATCATTGAGCGGCTGGAGCCGGGCGTGCATCAGTTCTGGCCACTACGGATCACGACGCCGAAGGGCGACGAATACCCTGTTCCATATTACGGCATGATTATCCGTCACTTCATCGACAGTTTCGTGCCGGAGCAAAGTGCTGTCCATCAGCTCTCCGCGGGGTCAGACGTCTTCTTTGCGAACGGTCCCACGAAAAAGGACTACGGAAATCTAGCTATCTCAAAGCGTGCTGCCGCTGGATCCCAGCTATGGCGGGAACGCAGGCTACTAAGACCCAAAATCTTCTTTTCCGATGAACTGCAAGTGGAGTACGCCCGCCTCGGCTTGCGCATCCCTAGGCACCACAAGCTGAAGGAGATTTGACCATGAGCTCCCAAGGCATTCAGTGAGGACAAGCCCTGCGGTAATTCGGCGGGTTACGCCTGCGGCTCACCCGCCCTACGGGCGACTTGCTGAGGTTTTCGACGTGAGCAACAGCACTGATCCAGACGAGTCGAGAGGCCTGACACGGCGAGGATTGTTAGGCGTGTTAGCAAGTGGTGGTCTGGCATTGCCGGTCGCCGGCTGCAGTTTCCTGTTTCCGAAACGCTATCGTTTCCGCATGACCGTCGAGGTGGAGACACCCGAGGGACTGAAGACCGGCTCGTCGGTGATGGAAATCAGCGC
>SHOI01000111.1 GCA_004294855.1 Sphaerochaeta sp.
CGGGACAATTGATTATGGCCTTGTTTGGGGAGGGTGTGGTGCAAAAGTCAAGATATTGTACCGCTCCCGGAGAGGGAAAGAAAGAACGATCGCTACCGTTTCCAGAACGTCTTGGTGAAGAGAACGTACACGGTGAAGAGTTCAAGCCGGCCCACCAGCATCAGAAAGGAGCAGACCCATTTGTAGAAAGCGGGAAAGAAGCCGAAGTTGCCCCGGGGACCGACCTTGGCAAACCCGACTCCGATGTTCCCCAGACAGAGAAATGATGCTTCAAAGCTGGTAAACACATCGGTTCCGCTGAAGGAGAGGATCAGGGCCCCGATCAGGCCGGTGAAGATGTATACCCCGACGAAGGTGGCGATCGCGCTGATTACGTCGGGGGAGAGGATTGTCTGCCCGATGCGGACTTGGAACACCCCTTTGGGGTGAATCCGCTTCTTCAGCTGATACCGGGCCAGCTTGAAGAGAGCGACGATCCGAACCACTTTGATTCCACCGGCAGTGGAACCAGCCGAGCCACCGATGAAGAAGAGAAAGAAGAGGATCATCTGGCTGAAGGCGGGCCATGCTTCATAATCGGTGGAGGTAAACCCGGTGGTGGTCATGACCGAGGTATTTTGAAATGCGCTGTAGCGAAGACTCGTCCAAAAAGATGGGAACGTCTTGCTGATCGTCATATATGCGGCGGAAACGATGATCGAAGTCCCCAGGATTCCCAGATATGCCCTCAGCTCGGTGTCACGGAAGACGCTTTTCACCTTGCCGACGAAGAGCCGCCAGTAGAGGGCGAAGTTCATTCCACCGATCACCATGAAGACCGTGACCACGATATCGACGTAGGTGCTTCCAAACCCTGCAATCGAATTATGCTTCGTCGTGAAGCCGGCGGCGCTCATCGTCGAGAAGGTGACCGTAACCGCATCATAGAGGGAAAGCCCGCCCACCAGAAGAAGGATGGTTTGTACAACCGAGAATCCTATGTAGATCGTCCAGAGCAGCAGGGCGGTGGTTTTAATCTTCGGTGTTAATTTATCCTTTGTGGGTCCGACGCTCTCGGCCCCGACCAGCATCGTTCCCGTCACTCCCAAAGCGGGCAGGAGGGCGACGAAGAGCACCACGATCCCCATCCCGCCGAGCCAGTTGGTCTGGGAGCGCCAAAAGAGGATCGACCGGGGGAGGCTCTCGATTTCGCTCAATGTTGTCGCTCCTGTAGTGGTGAATCCGCTCATGGTCTCAAAGAATGCCGAAGAATAATCCGGCAGACACTTGCTCATATACAGTGGCAAGGCACTGAAGGCGGTGGCGACGATCCAGGTCAGCGTTACGACGAAGAAGCCGTCCCGGGCATAGAAGTTCTTTGTTGCGGGCTTGGCCGTGGCGATGAGGATTGCTGCGCTGAAGAGGACGACCGCCGGATAGGTGACTCCGAATCCGAAGAGAGCGTTGTATTCACCGAGAACCGCCGCCATGACCGTGGGAACACCCATCAAGGCTGCGATGAAGAGCTCAATGAGGGCGATGAGTCGTAAATCCAACTTCCAGTTGATCATCACCGATCCCGTCCAAATAGCGCTTCAATGAATTCGGTGTATTCGGGCTTCAGCACGACCAACAGGGTCGAGTCCGCCTCGATCGTTGAATTTCCTGTAGGAATATGGCTTGTTCCATCCGGTCCGGTCATTCCCGCGATAAGCGCTTTGGTCCGCATATCAATGTCTTTGAGAGCCTTTCCGATGAGGGGACTCGTTTTTGGAAGGATATATTCAATGATCTCCAGTTGCCCGTCAAAGAGGGTGTGAACGGATGAGACGTTCGTACTGCGCAAATAGCGGAGCAGCGACTCCACCGTCGTGTCGGTGGTGGAGATCACCACGTCGATGTCGAGGAAACGAGCCATCCGAATGTAGTTGTTGTTCTGTTTGATAAGGGCGATCGAGCGGGTGACTCCCATTCGCTTGGCGTAACTGGCGGTGATGACATTCAGCTCGTCATTATCGGTAAGAGCGATGAGCAGATCGCTGTTTGCCAACTGTTCCTCCTGCATGATGTCTTCATCGGTGATGTCGGAGTGGATGACCAGGATTTCCCGAAAGAACTCACTGAATTCTTCGCATGTTTCAGCATCCTTGTCGATCAAGGTCACCCGACTTCGCATCGAAGGGCGCATATTGTTCAGGAGCGCCCGGGTGATCTTGCTCGCTCCTACAAAGACCATCCGCTTGGGAGCTTTTTCAAGGTCTCCGACCGCCTTGAGGATTTCATGAACTTCCCCTTCATTTGCGACAATGGAAAGAACATCGCCTTTTTCGATGGTTGTTTCACCGGAGGGTATTCGCAGCACATTGTCATTATTGATCGCGGCCACGATGAAATCAGTTTTCAACGCTGTCCGCAAATCCATCACCTTCGAGCCGATGAACGCGCTGGAGGGGCCGACATGCATATTGTACAAGAGGAGCGTCGAGTTGGAGAAGTTCAGGATATTCGGATTTACCCCCTGATCGATGAGGGTATTGATCGATCGGCCGGTTTCCGCTGTGGGGTTGACGATATAATCGATTCCCAAGAGTCCTTCCCGAAGTCCTTTTGCTCCGGTGTAGGTGAGCGAGCGAATCACCGCCACTGTTCGGACGCCGGGGTAGGATGCTTCCACCAAGCCGGAGGAGATAAGATTGATCTCATCACTGTCGGTAAGGGTGATGAACGCTTCGGCGTTCTCGATTCCCGCTTCGACCAGTTTAGCCGGATCGGTTCCGTTGCCGACGACACCCATGCAGTCAAGACGCGATACCGCCTGCTCGATTCGTTCACTGTCTATATCGAGCAGGACGACATCCTTTCCCTCGGCAACCAATTGCCGGGCAAGGCCCATGCCCCGTTTTCCGGCTCCCAGAATAATATAGTTACTCGTGGTGCGCTCCTTGTTGGTAGATACCGACGTTGATTATCATAGCAGACGGCGTTCAAATGCAACAGAGCCCGAAACCTCCCTGTAAACAGAAGTTGAGGATTGTCGCCGCCGTGCTACTTTGACTCTTGCATAAACGGGCATGTTTTTTCCATAACGGGACCCTTTCGATGCAACAAATTCTCTATTGATGGCTTTTATCATAAAATATTCCACCTATTGTCTTATCTTAATGATAGGATACGTATAGTTACTCAAATTTTTATCATCACAGATGCCATCCACGATGTGGGTACAGCAAACTGATACGTAAGGCTTTGCTCTGGAGGGTAGGATCGTGAAATATAGCCTCATGCTATCAATGATCTTTTATATCTGCGGTTGTTTTTATATGGTTTTTGGTTTACATACAGTAGCCGCCAACGTCAAAAGCAATGTCAACAGACTGTTTGTGACTCTCACAAGTTCAATGGCGATCTGGTCATTCGCATACTCCATTTCAACCTCAGCGCCCACGGCGGAAGCAAGTGCGTTTTGGCAATGTTTTTCCGTTTTCGGTTGGGGAGTTTTCTACAGCATTTTCCTTCACTTTGTACTGATTCTGACAAGATTTGAAAGTCGATTGCCTAAGCGGACGATGTTCGCTCTCATTTATACGCCCGCTTTGATAAATGTCATTCTGTTTGCTCCCTTTGGCTTTCTTGCAGAGAATCAATACCGGATGATACAGACCGATCTCGGTTGGGTAAACATCCATCCCCTCGATATGTGGGGAATGTGGTTTATCGTATATTACGTTGTATTTTCGGTTGCAAGTATTACATTGCTTGTTTACTGGTGGATACATATTGAATCTCATACCCCTCTGAAGCGGTGGGCGACATATTTCCTGCTCTCCGTGCTGTTTTCCTTCTTCTCGGGAATAGCGACGGAAACCCTGCCTGACATCTTTGGAAAAAACTTTTCCCCCAGATTCATCATCATATTTATAATGATTCCCATAGCAACACTGTTTTTGATTTTGAAAAAAATGGATTTGATTCTTGAAAGAAAAACGGAAGCTTCCTTGTCTCCGGAAACCAAACAACCCCAAGACACGGACCGATCGCGTTTGTTTCAAACGGCAACGGCCATCTATACGCTGGGTAGCGCAGTATCCTTTTCAATTGGATACTACGGCATGGGAAAACCATTAAATGGCGAGCTGCTTCTCGCCGGATTTCTCTTGTTTACCGGACTGATGGCAAGATTAATACCATCCCTGACAAAAAGGCGTTCCATTCAGAATACCTTGTTCTTAGTGATAAACATGGTAGGCATGGTATTTTTTATGATATCAAACGCTGATACGGGAGCAGTAACGGCATGGGCAACATACATAATATTCCTTCTGTTTACCGTCATCCTTGATAGTAAAAGCCATGCCGGTATTTTTGTTGTATTCGTGATAGTACTTCAACTTATTTACTCAATGATTTACCCGGAAATTTTCGTAACCGTCGATAAAAGCGAGTATGCGACAAGAATCTTTATTGTCGTACTTTCCGCTATTGCCGTGCGGCGTCTTACAACCGAATATGCTTTGAAGATCGAGGCATATAAAAAGTATGCCAGAGAACAGGAAGTGCTTGAACAGATTTCTTCAAGCTTTATTACCGTTGATAAAGAAAATATCAGAGAAAAAATCGATGAATTGTTTGAAATGTCAGCTGAAATTCTCACATTTGATTGCACATGTTTAGTCGGATTCAGCATGGACTACGAAGATGCGACGATTCTCAACATGCATAGGAAAGATGGTGCGATCGAATCATTTCCCTATCGTCCGGGGATGAAAGTGAAAACGGCTGCGCTGCCTGTAGCCACCTCTTTGATCGCTCGGAAACAGCCGATAGTATGTGAAGATATCACGAGTCTTTTCACTGACGGCAGCGAAGAGGTAAGAAATTTTTTCATGGCGCAAGGGGTGCGTTCCTTTTTTGCATTACCGGTCATGGTCTACGATGCAATAGGTGGAATGCTTGTCGTCGAGTACTACGACCGGAGCGATATAGCCTACAGTGAAGATCGATTATACTTTTTAAAAATGATCGCAAATGTATTGGGAGACGCAAAGAAAAGGATTCTGGACGAAGAAAGGCTCTATAATTATGCTTATTTTGATGAAGCTACCCAATTAGCGAACAAAAATATGCTGATAAGGAAACTCGATCGAAGCATCCAAGACAAAAAAGAATCGGGGAACATAGCGGTTTTACATATTGAACTTGAGAACTTGAGAATTATTACTGATGCCTACGGTCATACCATAGGGGAACGGATAGTAATACAATCCGCAGCGATTCTCAAACAGCAGTTTGGGGAATGCTGTTATATCTCAAGGTCAGGAGAAGCAGAGTTCGTTGTTGTTCTGTCTGCGGTGGAAAGGACCGGGCAGATAGAGGAGTGTGTGCAGAGATTGCTTGATGCTTTTTCTCGTCCCATATCAACCGAAACGGGAATAGAAGCACTCTCCGTCGTTCTCAATATCGGCATTTCCGTGTATCCGGATAATGGAAGCGATGCACTTGCTCTTTTGAAGAATGCAAATTTAGCAGGATATCAAGCGAAAAGCACGAACAATAAGGTTGTTTTCTATACCGAACAACTGGAACACAATATTGCGGAAACCGTCCTTTACACGAACAGGCTTTTTCAGTCGTTGAAAAACGAAGAATTTTGAGCCAATTTCAAAATAGCCCACCAGCATGATAAATATGCATCTTTCTCTGCATA
>SHOI01000257.1 GCA_004294855.1 Sphaerochaeta sp.
ATGCAAGGTGAATCCACGATTTGCAAACTGGGAGGTCACTTCATATTGTCTGTATAAAATTAATCCCTGCGCAGCATCGAATTGAAGAACTAAAGGAAGATTACGAGCAAATGAGAGAGATGTTCATGGGAGAATGCCCTGAGTTTGAAGATATTATGGAAACAATCCGCTCTCTGGAATTAGAGATTCATAAAGCATAGTTGCACCGAATAGTATACAACATTCGGTGCAAGCTTGTGATGGAAACGGAAGGGGATTCGCTAAGCAAGTAAGGTGTATATGGTATCCTTCCTACTTTATAAACAGAGCGTCACAAGAAGAAGCAAACATCTCCACATCCCTTCATTCCAAACAATGGACTCTGGACAGCTCTGAAGCGCCTTGTTATCATCGGGCTATGAAGAGTCCCTACCTCGTCGTTCCCTTTGGGGACGCTGCCGGCATCGGTGTTGAGATCATTCTTAAAGCGCTTGGGCGCGTGAAGGAACCGATCGTGGTGGTCGGTGACCGGAAGCTGATCGCCAAAACGGCAAAGGATGTTGGTCTTCCTTTTCCCTTTACCAATATCGTAACCTCAACCAATCAACTGCGTACCGCCCAAAAAGAGGGTCATACTCCGATACTCTACCACCTCGATCTCATCGATTTATCCACGTTCGCCTATGGCGAGATTCAGGCGCAGTGCGGGAGGGGAGCGTTCGAAAGCGTTCGGACGGCGGTTAATCTGGTCGAAGAAGGATTGGTCTTGGCGGTGGTGACTCCGCCCCTTCACAAGGAAGCCCTCAAAGCCGCCGGGATCGAAGAGATCGGGTACACGGAGATTCTGGCTTCGCTGAGCGACAGTCCAAGGCCGACAACGATGTTCGATACCCACAAGCTGAAGATCTTCTTCCACAGCCGTCACCTTTCCCTGATCGATGCGTGCAAGGCGGTGACGAAAGAGCAGTTGCTTCAGACGATCGTCACGAGTGAGGAGATCACCGGTAAATACCCCGCTTTCTTTGATACCGCGCTGCCTTTGGCGGTGGCGGGGCTCAATCCCCACAATGGGGATGGAGGACTCTTTGGTAAAGAAGAGCTGCTTGAAG